>NZ_JAOCCT010000003.1:0-248559 GCF_029840555.1 Stenotrophomonas sp. GD03877
AACCCTGCCACGTGCGGATGTAGGTGATATCCGTCACCCATGCCTCGTTCGGGCGCGATACGCTGAACTGACACTGGAGCAAATTAGGGATCAAGACATGAGGTTCTGGAGCGGGGATGTGCCGTATGCGATAGCTATGCAGCACGTGCAATCCGTTCACCCGCATCAAGCGGGCAACCCGATGTTTGCTGCATGCCTCCCCTTGCTCCCTCAGGTCGAGAAACACCCTGGGGGCGCCATAAATTCCGTGGCTGGCGGTAAACGACGCACGTATCAAGCGAAGCAACCGCGCATCTTCTTGCTCTCGATCGGAAATCGGATGTTCACGCCATGCGTAGTAGCCGGCTCGAGCAACCCCAAGCAGACGACACATCATCTGGACACTGAACTAGTCCCGATGCGCATCGATGAATTTGTAGGCTTGCCGGGTCTTGCTGGTGATCTTGCCTGCAGACATGACTGTCTCCCAATGCTACCCCAACAGAGGCTAGCTCTGTCTAGGAAATCCTGGGAACTCCAATGCACGGTATGCCAGTGCTGCGCTGAGTTGAGTTGAGAGGAAGGTGTCTCCGACTCGTTCCAGAGCGCCGGTGTTCATGGCCGCGAAGGTATCGAACTGAGAAGGCCGGAGCGTAAAGGCCCGTACCGTCAGGCCGGCGACAGCTACGAGAGGAGTCGTCGTTCTAGGTATATACCTAACCCTTTGGTTTACATCGCCCCGGGAAGCGCCTATGGTGGACTGGACAGGCCAGCACCCGGCTACAGCTTGTCTGCCTGCCAAAGTCTGCTGAATTGATCGAACGCAATGCAGGTGTAATGCCTGCGAAGCTAGAGTGCTGGTTAGCTCCTTCCCCATCCTACGGATAGACGATGTCCATGATCTTGGCTGTTCTTCGAGAAACGCTGGTCGGCGAGCGACGCGTGGCGATGGTCCCATCGCAGGTTTCTAAGTTCTCAAAGTTGGGCTTCACTGTCTCGATGGAGCGAGGAGCGGGTGACGCCGCAAAGTTCCGTGACAGCGACTATGCGGACGTTGAGTTCGCAGACGAGCCAAGGGGCTTGGTCTCAAAAGCGGACATCGTGTTGGCAGTTCAACCGCCGCCGCCCGAGTTGGTGGCGACGATGCGGCCTGGTGCTTGGCTGATGTGCATGGTGTATCCGCAGAAGGTTCCTGAACTGCTGCAAGTTCTGAGGGACGGCCGCATATCTTGTATGGCGCTGGAGTCTGTGCCCCGCATAAGCCGGGCGCAGGCCATGGATGTATTGTCCAGCCAAGCCGCGCTCGCAGGCTACTTGGCCCCGATGATTGGTGCCACCCATCTTCCGCGTATCCTGCCAATGATGACCACCGCGGTTGGTTCGCTGCGCGCGGGCCGTGTCCTGGTAATGGGGCTGGGTGTGGCGGGGCTGCAGGCGTTGGCGACCGCTCACCGACTTGGAGCCATCACGGAAGGCTATGACGTGCGTCCAGAAACGAGGGAACAAGCGCAATCGGTGGGGGCGAAGTTCGTCGAGACTGGCATCGACGCGCGCGGCGAAGGCGGATACGCCCGCCAGCTGACAGCTGCTGAGCAGGCGCAGGCAAGTGCGGTGCTGACCAAGCACATCCAGCAGGCCGATATGATCATCACCACCGCAAATGTGCCAGGCAGGCGCGCGCCGGTACTTGTCACCAAGGCTCAGATCGAGGGCATGAAATCGGGGTCGGTCATCGTCGATCTTGCAGCCGACAGCGGATGCAACTGTGAAGGGGCAATGCCCGGTGGGGAGGTCGAGATCGGCCCCGTTACTGTACTCGCGCCATTCAATGTGCCGTCGCAACTTCCCCAGCACTCCAGCGAACTCTACTGCAGAAACCTATTGGCGCTGCTCGTACTCATGGTCAAGGATGGCGCGATTGCACCGGACATGGATGACGAGGTGGTCGCCGGAACGTTGCTGTCCCATGAGGGAAAGATACTTCCGGCGGCAGCAGCCGCGCTCCTAGAGAAAGAGGTTTGACATGGATTCCCTACTGCTGTCGATGAGCTGGCTAGTCGCACTTTACATCTTCATGCTGGCAGCGTTCACTGGTTATGAGGTGATCGGCAAGGTGCCTTCAATTCTACATACCCCGTTGATGTCAGGATCGAACTTCATACATGGCATTGTCGTTGTTGGAGCGCTGCACGCGCTATTCAACGCGACGAGCGTGACCGGTCAGGTCGTAGGCTTTATCGGTGTCGCTCTTGGTGCGGGCAATGCAGCCGGGGGCTATGTGGTCACCGAGCGGATGCTGGCAATGTTCAAGCCCAGTGAGAAGAAAGCTGCCGCTGCCGGCGAGGGTGGTGCCTAATGGCCGCACTGCTCGTTGCACTCAGTGGTTTCGTGGCTGCGATGCTTTTTGTGATTGGGCTTAAGCGCATGTCCTCGCCGGTAACAGCGTCCCATGGGATTGTGCTGGCAGGCATAGGCATGCTGCTGGCGGTGATTGCCAGCTTTGGCTATCTGGCCGATGTTGATGAGGCCGCGCGTCCGCACCTCGCCACGAACTTGGGGCTCTCTTTCTTGGCGCTCGCGCTGGGCGGGATTCTGGCTTGGCGCAGTGGTCGCAAGGTGGCGGTAACCGGAATGCCGCAGATGGTTGCTCTCTACAACGGCATGGGTGGTGGTTCGGCGGCGGCACTTGCCGCAGTAGAGCTGCTGCGCGGCGGCCACACAGGCGGTAGCCTGCATCTTTCCGTGACCGCATTGGGGGCCCTGATCGGCTCTATCTCGTTGTCCGGTTCAGTGATTGCGTGGGCAAAACTAGATGGGCGTATTAACAAACCCTGGCGTTTCGCCGGTCAACGCGCGCTCAACGGATTGGTGTTTGCTTGCGCCTTGGCAATCGGCGTGTTCTTAGTCATGTGTCCGTCGGTCTCGATCGTTTGGCCGACCCTCTTCTTTGTCGCAGCATTGACGTTCGGCGTCTTGATGACCCTGCCAATCGGCGGTGCAGACATGCCTGTAGTGATTTCACTCTACAACGCGTTCACCGGGCTGGCCGTTGGACTAGAGGGCTTCGCGTTGCAGAATCCTGCACTGATGATTGCCGGCATGGTGGTAGGTTCGGCAGGCACGCTATTGACCTTCATGATGGCGCGCGCAATGAATCGTTCGCTGGCCAACGTCCTGTTCTCTAACTTCGGTGAGAGCGCAGCAACTGGCGATGTGGAAGTGGCCGGTCGCATGACGTCGGTTGACCCTAGTGATGCAGCAGTAAGCATGCGCTACGCGTCCAGCGTGATCATTGTGCCGGGGTACGGGTTAGCCGTGGCTCAGGCGCAGGCCCTCTTGTACGAGCTCGTCAAGCTGCTTCAAGCCGCCGACGTGGACGTAAAGTTCGCGATTCACCCGGTCGCTGGGCGAATGCCAGGCCACATGAACGTGCTGCTTGCTGAAGCGGGGGTTCCATACGATCTCATCTTCGACATGGAAGACATCAACGACAGTTTCCCAGCGACAGACGTGGCGCTGGTCATCGGCGCCAACGACGTGGTAAATCCTGCCGCCCGCAGCGACAAGGGCTCGCCCATCTATGGCATGCCTATCCTTGACGTGGACAAGGCGCATCAGGCCTATGTCATCAAGCGGGGCCAGGGCAAGGGGTATGCTGGCGTTGAGAACTTGCTTTTCTATCAAGACAATTGCGACATGGTCTACGGCGATGCCCAGATCGTGCTAACAAAAATGGTGCAAGCGATCAAAGATCTGGCCGCCTGACCCCCGTTGTGCGCAAATCCTCCCCCCGAACATCACGGAGCAGCAACCATGGCATACGCAACTACCAACCCGTTCACCGGGCAGGTCGTCAAGACTTTCCCTGACGCCACTGACGCCGAAGTAGCACAGACCCTGGAGAAGGCCGACGCCGCGTTCCAAGGCTGGAAGAACACAAGCATCAGCGAGCGTGCATTGGTGCTGCGCAAGGCGGCAGATCTGCTTCGTTCGCGGCATGCAGAGTACGCCGCATTACTCACGTTGGAGATGGGCAAGGTTGCTGCTGAGGCAGAGGCCGAGGTTGAGCTTTCGGCGCAGATCCTTGAGTACTACGTCGAGAACGCAGCGAAGCTGCTTGCTCCCCAGAAGCTGCCGAGCCAGCATCCGTCTTACACAGAAGCTTGGGTGGAGCACGAACCTCAGGGAATCATACTGGCCATTGAGCCGTGGAACTTCCCTTATTACCAAATTGTACGCATTGCTGCCCCACAGCTGGCCGCTGGAAACGTGGTGATTCTTAAGCACGCCTCCAACGTTCCGCAGTGTGCAGCGGCGTTTGACAGGCTTTTTCGCGAGGCGGGATTGCCGGAAGGCGGCTTCACTAACCTCTATGTCAATCGCGCGCAGATCAAGACGATTATCGAAGACCCTCGAGTGCAGGGCGTAGCCTTGACCGGTTCGGAAGGAGCCGGTGCAGTGGTCGCATCGCAGGCCGGCAATGCTCTGAAAAAATCGACCATGGAGCTTGGTGGTGCTGACGCCTTTGTCGTACTGGCCGACGCAGATCTTGACAAGGCAGCCCGCTGGGCGGTAATCGGCCGGCATTGGAATGCGGGCCAGGTGTGTTGCTCGTCCAAGCGAATCATTGTTGTGGATGAGGTCTACGATGCCTTTTTGGACAAATACAAGCGCGGTGTAGCTGAGCTGAAGGCTGGCGACCCGCAGGATTCTGCGACCACGCTCGCACCGCTGTCGTCAAAAAGCGCGGTGCATGATCTGGAGTCGCAGTTGGCGCAAGCGGTGGGACACGGCGCGACAGTCGAGGTGATTGGGGCCGAGGTCCCGAAGACCGGCGCGTTCTTCCAGCCGGTTCTGTTGACAATGGCCGAAAGCAACCCGGCATACCGCTGGGAGTTCTTCGGGCCGGTATCGCAGGTGATCCGTGCCCGAGATGAGGACGATGCGGTCCGCATCGCCAACGACAGCCCCTTCGGTCTTGGCGGCTCGGTGTTTACTCAAAACATTGCCCACGGCGTCGAGGTTGCTAAGCAGATTTCCACGGGCATGGTGTACATCAACCATCCGACTGGGGTGGCGGCCGATCTTCCTTTCGGTGGCGTACGCCGCTCAGGTTATGGGCGCGAGTTGGTAGGCCTTGGCATCAAGGAATTTGTCAACCATAAGCTGATAGCTGTGACTGATATTGACGGAGCATTCTGACCGCCGATCTCTCGTCTCATCTCACTTAGCGCAGGAAGGAAGACCGATGAACAGAACCATGAAAGCGGCTGTTGTTCGCGAGTTCGGCAAGCCACTGGTGATTGAAGAAGTTGTAGTGCCGCGCCCAGCCCCAGGCGACATCCTGGTTAAGATTGAGGCCTGTGGTGTTTGCCACACCGATCTCCACGCTGTGGAAGGAGATTGGCCGGTTAAGCCTGAACCCCCTTTTATCCCTGGGCACGAGGGCGTGGGGCACGTCGTGGCCGTTGGTCAGGGCGTGACCCATATCAAGGAAGGCGATCGCGTTGGTATCCCCTGGCTCTATTCTGCTTGTGGGCATTGTGAGCACTGTCTGGGCGGTTGGGAAACTCTTTGCGAGGCTCAGCAAAACAGTGGGTATTCGGTAAACGGCGGGTTCGCCGAGTACGCGCTGGCAAACGCAGAATACGTAGGACATTTGCCGAAGAACATCGGTTTCGTCGAGATTGCTCCCATTCTTTGCGCTGGGGTTACGGTCTATAAGGGCCTTAAAATGACCGACACCAAGCCTGGAGACTGGGTGGTCATCTCTGGGATCGGCGGGCTGGGGCATATGGCTGTGCAGTACGCCAAGGCGATGGGCCTCAATGTGGCTGCCGTAGACGTAGATGATGCAAAACTTGATCTCGCTCGCAGATTGGGCGCGACCGTAACAGTAAATGCGACGAAACTCGACCCGGTTGCATTTTTGAAAAAGGAGATCGGCGGTGCGCACGGCGCACTGGTCACGGCAGTCTCGCCTAAGGCATTTGAACAGGCCGTTGGCATGGTGCGGCGCGGGGGCACTGTGTCGCTCAATGGGCTGCCGCCAGGCACGTTCCCGCTCGATATCTTCGGCATGGTACTCAACGGGGTGACCGTGCGAGGATCCATCGTCGGCAGTCGTCTGGATCTGCAAGAGTCTCTTGATTTCGCAGAGCAGGGCAAGGTTGCCGCTACCGTGCAAACGGATCGCTTGGAGAATATCAACGACGTCTTCTCGCGAATGCACAAGGGACAGATCGAGGGAAGGGTTGTTCTAGACTTCGCAAGCTAGCAGGTAGCTCGACTTGACGGTATCGCACCTCTGCAGGAAGGCTCTGCGGCGACAAGCGGAGCTGCGGATCTGGCCTCGGCCCCGGTAATCTGGCGACGACAGTCACGAACAAGCAAACACCGACCTCGACATAAATGTGCACTGCACCAGTATTGGTTGTGACAATTATAGGGATTTTGGACTGCCCAGCCTTTCGTAGACATCCGGTTGCCATAATTGATGGCAATGACCGAGGTGTTTATGGGCAACAGCAAGCAGTACACGGATGAGTTCCGTGCCGAAGCGGTGAAGCAGGTGATCGAGCGTGGCTTCACGGTCGTGGATGTCGCCTCCCGGATCGGGATTCCCAAGCACACGTTGTATGGCTGGGTGCAGGCGGCCAAGAAGACGGTACCGGCCCCTGGAGCCACGGTTGCGCCGAGCGACTCGGCCGAGATCCGACGGCTCAAGGCCGAGCTGCGGCGGGTGACCGAGGAGCGCGACATCCTAAAAAAAGCCGCCGCGTACTTTGCCAAGGGGTAAGGGCGAAGTACGCGTTCATGCGCGCGCACGCCCGGGAGTTCCGCTTGGTGGCGATGTGCCGGGTGCTTGGCGTGCAGCGCAGCGGCTACTACGCCTGGCTGCGCCATGGCGCCAGCGCTCGTGAGCGCGAAGATCAGCGTCTGCTGGGGCTGATCAAGCACCACTGGCTGGCCAGCGGCACGGTGTATGGCTATCGCAAGATCACCCTGGACCTGCGCGAGGCCGGCGAGCAATGCAGTCGGCACCGCGTCTTGCGGTTGATGAGGGCAGAAGGTCTGCGTGCCCAAGTCGGCTATGGCCGCAAGCCGCGTCATCGCGGCGGCCCGGCGGGCGTGGTGGCCAACGTGCTCAACCGGGACTTCGGGCCACAGGCACCGAACAAGGTCTGGGTCACGGACATCACCTACATCCGGACCTACGAGGGCTGGCTGTTCCTGGCGGCGGTGATGGACCTGTATTCGCGCCAGATCGTGGGTTGGGCAACCGCTTCGACGATGACCAGCGATCTGGTGCTGCAGGCACTGGTGGCGGCGGCGTGGCGGCGCAAGCCCGGTCCTGGCGTGATGGTGCACTCCGACCAGGGCTGTCAGTTCACCAGCAGCGATTGGCAGTCGTTCCTGAAAGCGCACCGGATGGTGCCGAGCATGAGCCGACGCGGGAACTGCCACGACAACGCCGTGGCCGAGAGTTTCTTCAGCGTCTTGAAGAAGGAGCGGATCAAGCGGCGGATCTACCCGACACGCGCCATGGCGGCATCGGACGTGTTTGACTACATCGAGATGTTCTACAACCCGATCCGCCGGCATGGTTCCGCTGGCGGACTGTCACCGGTAGAGTTTGAAAGGCGCTACGCGCAGAGCGGCGACTGAGTGTCTACAGAACTCTGGCCGGTCCAAACCCATTCGCTTCAGTGCCGAAGCGCGGACCAGAGAGGGTGTTGTTGCCACGAACAAATGTCACGGGGTATTCACGGGAAGACGTGGTTGATTTGGCGATCACCTGTCCATTGGCGTTGGTCGAAGCTTCCACGATGTACGGCAGGTCTTCGCTGCACGTCACACCCAAGTTCTCAGGGTAATTCCCGCCCACAACGTCGTGGGTAGCCACTTCGATGTTGTCAGTGTCCAAGTAGATGTCGCACGTGGACGCGACGACAAATGAGAAATTCATTGTGGTTGATTTGGTCGCAGCGAATGCAGATCCCGACGCCAGTAAAGTTGCTGCTGCTGCGGTTAATAGTGCTGTTTTCATTTACTCTCCTTTTTTAGTGATTGAAGTGTTGCATCACAACCAGAAAAACATAAAGCATCATATTGTCAATACCAAAACTAATAGTTCAGAACCAAACGTACAGAACTGCTGTAAACGCCAGCAACTTTGTAGCGAACCGACGTGGACAACACGCTTCGGAATTCAATCGTGACCACCAATGGCGCGTCGCCAACATCGATGGTCACTTCATCAACCAACGGCTCTCCGGAAAGCGCCGCCGACAATGGGATTTCGTGGTTTCCCCCCGATCGCAAAACCAATTGGCTTGAATCAATTTGCAATGTTCCGGTGGTGGGTTCGTCGCACTCGATAACGTATTGAACGTTCACGCCTCCATCTTGATCCAAGACGGCAAAGTCTTGATTGGGGGTGATCGAACAGTCCGCCCAGGCTGAACCTGAGAACAAAAGCAACGCAATGAGAATCGCTTTCATAAAACCTCCTTGCATTCCAAAATTGGTTTGTCCAGTTCGCTCGACTGCGAGATGGTGATGGCGCAACGACTGCCGTCCTTCTCAATGGTGAGAACATCCCCAACCAATGGGGATTCAAGAACCAATGCCCCACGCATCCCAACGACGGTCTCCTTGCCCAGTACATTGGCCATCTCGATCGGAACCCCGTTGCGCACAACCACGTACTCACGTGTGGTGTTGCTCACAACGTCGAACTGCAGCTTCGCCCCGCCGCCACGCGGAGCCACGGCTTTCTTGCTGAGGCTGTCCAGTTGCACACCGAACGGAAGACTCAGGGCGTCCACCGTCACTGTTTGATCGAACAGTGCTGAGACGTTGGGGACCACAGCCACGCCCAGGGCGTTGGTGGTGACACTCTTGCCCGTGAGTTGAACGCGTGTGTTGGGCATGTTGGGAACACGGATGAGCGCGTACGATCCAAACGGCCTGGACGTGGGCATTACACCGCCCTCCCCGATCCACACCCCACCGTTGGCCCCAAACACAGTGTTGGTTGTGCTGTTATGCAGCAGCAACGTGGACATCGGCAGATCCCAACGCCCCGCTACATAGTGATTGCTTGCGCTTGCGCTTGCGGTCCAGGTCAATCGGCGGTTTTTCAAAGTGGTTGAACCGTTGGCTTGTCCAAACCACTCGCCGTCGTTGAGGTTGACACTGGCCGAGCCGGATCCAAATTGGTAGCGGAACCCAACGTTCACTGTTGTGTCGCGCAAAGACAGATCGTGTTGAGCAAAGGCCGACAGTTCGGCGCGGGAGTTCAACTGCCAACGTGCCTGAGCGGTTAGCATCTGAGTCGATCGATTGGAATAGCGCACATCGCTGTAGTTGAGCGCTGCACTAAAATTATTTTGGCGGTAGGCCACACCGATTGTGGTTTGTGATTCAAGCGCAAAGCGCGACCGCTCGCGATTGAAGTTCCAATAGTCGTCGGTGACATGGGTGTGTGAAGCGGACCACGACAAGCCGTTGGTGCGCCGCTCGTAACCGATGGTGGCGGCCATGCCGTCCCCGCTTGTTGCGATGTCGAAGGTTGCAGCGCCCCAACGCCCAAAGGTCCACAGATTTCCCCACATGGCTGTCCGCCCTGTGGACGTGGCTTGGAACGCAGCGGTGGTGGTCCAGCGGTCGGATACCCCGCGTGCGTACACAGCGTTTGCAGCCAGGTCTGCGTAGTCGCTTCCCAACCCACCGTTGCGCATCAAACCGGCCGAGACTTCCCATTCGCTGCGCCCTTTGACAAGCGCTTTGGGCGTGCTGTAGAACTGGCGAGTTGTCCAGTATTCGCGCCCCAATTCGTCGCGAACAACCATGGAGACAGTGCTTAAGCCAATCGGTGCATTGAGGTTTGCAAACTGATATGGCCCCGGCTGGAACTGTTGTTGGGACGCGCGAACGCTGTTGACGAACACCTCTGCTGTGGAGCGTGTGTCGGCCACCCCGTTGAAGGTGGGTACAGGATAAAAAGCGTCGCTGCTCAATGATCGATCGGTGCCCACGCGAACACCCAGCAAGTTGCGCGACCCCAGCAACGCACCGTTGGGCGTGGCGTTGATGACATCACCGATCTGCACGCGAGTCTGTGAGGCGTACAGATCCTTGCTCCACGTCGTTAAAGAGCGCTCGTGCTTGAGCCCACTGCTTTCGTCATTGAGTTGACCGGCTCCATACAATGTCCCGCCGAGGACGTTGGATCTAATGTCGTAAGACAACGACTGTGTGAAGCCGTACGTATCGCTGTCCTGCGCGCGGTAGTCGTAACCCAGCATTACCCCTTTGGGCGAAGGGCCAACGTCCGTACGCATGCGCGAGGCGGGGTTGTAGTCGCGCGCCGGCAGATACTTTGCGGGCACAAGGATGTTGTAGCTTTGACTGGCTGGATCGAACTGAACATCCGCGTTCAAGTCGGACGGTGACACAGCGTCGCGGTCGGACAACGATACGGGCAACTGAATTCCCCACTGCGCCCAACGTTCTTTGGCAATCAGCAACTGCCCATCGTCGCGAACGTGCAGTTCTTCAACGTCGCTTTTGAGCGACCCATTGATTGATATTGCGGCGATGGTTGTGTCTGAGGCCCATGTGGATTGTGCAAAGCAGACAGCCATCGCCAAGGCGATGACTGACTTGTTCATTTGATGTCCTGGCGTATTCCGTTGACTTCAACCGACACCACACCGTGCGGGAAATCGGGGAGAGCAAACGATCGGGTTTCTCCGGGCAGAACGTAACCCAGCAAGCCACTACGTGTTGCGGATCCCGATGAGGGGGACACCAACCGCGCTGACGCGTCCCCTGTGTTGGTCACCTCAAAGCGATCACCGTTCCAACGGCCAGTCACATTGGCCTTGGCCGATGGCGAACGCCAAATCCACGCCAAGTCTTGTTTGACCAATTTGATCAACCCAACCTCCCCAGGCGTGGGCAATTCGGCCACGCTCACGCGGAAGAACTCTTCGCTTCCAACCTGTTCGGACTTGATGTACCGAATGGATTGGGTAGCCCCTTTTTTCACCGTCACAATCGACGGAGCAAAGCGCACTTTTTCTGACGGCGCTCTGCGGGACACACCGTTTAGAACAGTCAGTTCATCCACAGTGATCTGATACGAACGATCAGGACCATCATTGGAAATCGTCAACACGCCGCTTTTCTCACCTGCGGTGTTGACCTTGAAAACCGGACCAACGGATGCAGCCGATGACACCAATGGAACAAGCGCTAAAGATACGGCCAAAGCAATGTTTTTGATCATTAAATCCCCCATACAAATCAATAATATTTTCAGCTAAACATAAGACCAAACATTGTCAATACGTTTTATTTAGATCCATTGGTTGTGCGCAGCCTTCCATAGTCCAAAGCGACCTTGAATGGCCCAGTGTTGGCGTAACACTGCTGGCTGTCACACCACAACGGCATCTCATTTGGGTCGAACTGTTCGGTGTTGCGCTCGACGGAAACTGATATGGGTAGACCACCCACACCCTCACAGAAAGCGCTGTCGCAATCAGGTTGCACGTATGTGTCACAGCCCAAAAACTCGGCGGCTGAGCCTGACACGAATGGACAGGTCTGTTTAACAGACAGGACCGCGCCCAGGTCGGCGTTTTGAGATTGGGCGCCAAGGGCCAACAATGGGACTGCGGTCAATCCAAAGAATATATTTTTCATATGCGTCTCCTTTCATAGTTGATTAGTGTTTGGTATCCAAAGGGCTGGCCCGCCCCAGGAGAACGTTGAAGAACATCGCCAAGCGGCCAAGTGGTTTGCTGGCTGGCGCAGTGGCCGGGACAGCAGAAGGGCTGGGGGGCGTGGATATGAAGTCGTTGCAGGGCTCCAGCTCGCTCCAATCAATCTTTGCCAGATCGTCTTTGGTTGGAGCTAATGCAAGGTTCCCTTCTTTTTTTTCTTGCTCGCGAACATTCAAACCGGCAAAGGAGTTGAGGTGGCCGTAGTGCGCGGCAACATCAATAGACGTGTAGCCCTCCTTGTCTTTGATCGTTGGCGTCCCACCCACGGCCACAAGCCGTTCGACAAGCTCTTTGTCGTCGTACAAAGCACAGCACCAATGCAACACGGTCATGCCTCTGGCGTCGGACCCAGCCAGGTTGCACTTGTGAATCAAACACAGATCAATGATTTCTTTGGCACGTGCCAGTGCAGCGATTTGCTCTTCTGAGTCCACCTCGGGGCGATCCCCAACGATGGAAGTGAACATGTCAAACACCGCCGCCAGTACGGCATTGGAAAACGAGCTTGGTCCCATACGAACTTCATTGGCGTCCGCCGATGCGATCGGTACGTGTCCGGCCAGACCCAGCCACTTCACTGATTGCATGTTGTCCAGTGGCAGAACGTCCGTAAGCAGTGCGGCGCTTTTGTCCAGCCCAGTGCACTGATCGTGCGGCTCCACCTCGTTGGCCGGCACAAGCAATTGAGCGTGCCAAACTTGCAAATCCGTCTTCAACACGGGTGTAGGGTCTGCATTATTTTCTAAAGCGCTGCGCACACCATTTGGATCCACGGCCAAGATTGCATTGATGAATTTTTGCGTTTCGTGCTTGTTGAATTTTTTATACATACGACTCCTTAGTAAGTGACTACAGTGACGATCCGCTCAGAAGATCCTTCCGGGGTGTTGATTGCAACTTTCTCCTGGACAACCATCGGCTTGCGCATTCCTGACGTGCATTTGTGAATGCCTTGATCGGTTAACACACACGACTCAGCGATGGTCATTGACACCACAAACCGACCACGCGCCTCTTCGGCGACCGCCAACAGCGGAGTCAATAAGATGATTATTGCAATGAGTGTTTTCATAATTTACCCCCGTTTTAATCAATCAAACACATATCCGAACATTGTCAATACCTTTTATTGAGATGTTGCCAAATCGGGCAAGCGATTGAAGCCCGAAGGGGCGCGACAGTGGCGCGCGTCGTAGACCCCAAGCGCGGTCCGCGCAGCGGATGACCCAATAAAAAAGCCCCGGGACGGGGCTTATTCACGAACAGCTGACCAGAAAATCTATTGCAAGTTCTTTCGCAGGATGTAGCGCACAAGAGAAGCTTTGCTGATACCAAAATCCCTCGCCAATTGTTCAACCTGACTGACAACCGGCTTGGCGTCAGAAATAAACCCAATACCCGCACCGCGCACATCATCCAAATGATCTGGATTTGAAGGCTTAGGCTTTTGTGGCTCACAGCCCAGGTTCAAAAACTCATCCCGATCAAAATCAGGGTTCTCAACAAAATCCCAAATGAGTTCGCGCAGCGTACCCGCCATTGTCTTATCAAGCTTTGTCGCACGCGCATCCAAGCGCGCATAATACTCAGCCGTCTCATAAAACATTGCGTACCCGCACGTCTTCGGCGACCACTTACCCGACGGCTTTACACGATGACTTCTTCCCTTTGATTTACCCATTAACCCTCCCGACTTTAGTTTCTAACAATTCTGACTTGGTGAAGAGCTTCCGCCTTCCCGTCCACCCAACCATCTTCATGTAGCGCCGGTTCAATTCCCCCTTAAGCAAATAATCATGAACTCCCTTTGACTGCCAAAACAATTCTCCCGATGCATGCTCCCATTGATAATATGTCTTTCGCGCCATAAATAACCCCCATTTATCCATTCATACAAACACAATTGCAAACAAAGTCAAGATGTTTTATTGAAATCACATCTTGCGCCTAAGATTGGACTTTAATTGTTTGCTCGACAGCGCATTGAAGATAGTTTCGCGTTGCTTTTCGCACTGAGCGTCCATGTACTCGCTCAACAGCGAAACAACTTCATTGCATCCAACAATTTGTGCAACATGAAACGTGGCTTCAACTTCATACAGAGAAACCGGCTTGTCGCTGTTTAAAATGCGCGCCATAAGCTCCACCACCTGGGGCGCAACCTCGCCAGTTAAAAACCCCTCTTTGCACATCAACCACAACACGTTCGGCGGCATTTCCTCGCCAGCGTTGATGAGCGCTCCAACCAAAACGTGCAAGTTGTCGGGTCCAAAGTGGATCATCGACCCAATGGCGTGTTCGCATATGCGGGGCGCACGCCCTGGAAAATCCTCGCAGGCAACGCGCACATACCAGCGCAAAGCGTCAAGATTGTCCGAGTGTGTTGAAATGGCTTTCGACAACAGAATTTCGTTTTTCTCCAAATGTGAGTAGTTCACTGACCCTCCTACAGATCAATCCGACCAAATAATTCAATGAGTGAGAACGCCGTGCCAACGGCCGCAACACCGAGCCCGACAAACAGTGATGGCAGCGTGGCGCCGCGAATTGGCAGGAATTGAACGCAAGCAATGCACGCTCCGCACGTCCAGCAAAACGCTATTTTCATCGCGCCCAGGGTGATCCACACCCCCCACATATCAATGCAGTAGTACAAACAAATTCGGGTTACACAGATCAGCACCAGCCACGGAACCGTTGAAAACGCCACCATCAATACAGACGATTTCCAATTGCGCTTCACACCGTAACGAATGGCTGCAATGAAGTAGAACGCAAAGGCCGCAAGCGACAAAGCGTTGACCACAACCAGATCCATCCACCCAAACATTGTTTACCGCCCTGCTGCGTGTTGAAGATTGCCCACAGCTGTTTCAATTGTGTCGATTTTTTCAAACGCCGCTCCGGCGAAGTGAAGAACGAACAGAGGCAATCCAACATACAAGATGTACTTCGCCAGTTGTTTTTTCATGTAGTTCATATGAGACTCCTTTTGTTGATTTGTATTTTGACTAAAACACACAAACCAACATTGTCAATACCTTTTATTGAGACAAAAAAACCCCCACAGTGTGGGGGTCTGTTGGACTGAGTTATTAAAGCGCGATGTGTGTGGGCTTCCCAGCCTTCAACAACTCCTGCCCCTCGGGGCTTGCTTCAAAATCCACAAGCACTTGAGGCTTTCGCCCGCGTCCACGGTAGTGGAACTGGCTCCCCTGGGCGTTGGCCAGCTTATGCGTGGGAGCGCCCCCACGGACAGCGCGACTGCCATGAGCCTTGTGCTTGGTGTGAACGAACCCAACCATACGCGCCACTTGCGAACGCTGCTCACTGGTCAGCACATCGATATATTTTGTCAGCCCAGCGGTGAGGCTTTCAAAGAATTTGCCAGCTTCCTTCGTGCGTTCTTTGAGCAACTTTTCCTGAAGCGCCTCTTGATGCTTGATGGCGTCGGCAAGCTGCTTTTCAATCTCCGAGACAACAGTGCTCATTGGTGATCCTCTCTCCCTGCCCAATGCAGTGAATTGAATCTATTCAATCAATACCAATTTAGCTAGCTGTCAAATGATCTTTTGTCCGGCCGTTAAGCTTCTGGATTCATTGCAACAAAAAAGCCCCCATTGGGGGCTTGATTGATTTGTCAAAGCGAGCTAATTGGAGCGTCTGGTATGGGAACAACACGTACGTCCCGACCACTGCCGCTGATGAGAACACTTTGGCCCTGGCGCACGCTGACATCCGCGTCCTGGACAATTGAGATGACTTCGGAACGTCCACGGCGGTCCTGCGTGCGGACCACGATTTCATAGCCTCTGTGCCCGCTTACAGCGCGCTGTGCGGCGCCACCGATCAACGCCCCGCCGGCTGCACCAACCACCCGTGCAACATTGCGTGTGTCGCGGTTCTTGCGGCTTGTACGGTCACCGATAGCGGCTCCCACCGCACCACCAACAAACGTTCCGGTGTTCACCTTGGATCGGTCTTCAATCCGCACCTCACGGACCATGAGAACCACACCCTCTTGGATGTTTCGTTGGGACAATGCTTGATCGCGATCAAAGTTCTGCGATGAAGTCTTGGATCCAGCCAATGCAACTCCCGACATTAAACTTAAAGCCACCGCAATTGAAATTAAAGTTGTGCGCATACAATCTCCTGTGTGTGATGATGCCCTCAATCAACCACACTATTGACTTCTGTCAAGCTCTTGCATGCGCATTTGAATTGCCTGAGCGCGAACCAACGCATGAATGGTCTGGTTGTGGCTTATGCTTAAAGCGAACGACTGCTGCAGCTCCTGCGCACGCGGGGCATTCTTTTTCCAGAACTGAACAACGACGCTTGTTCTAATCCGCCAGTCTCGTTCGGACAACACCATAGGGTTCGTGTACCCCATCGGGGTCTTGCCGAACTTGTCTTTGACCAGTGGGTTAGCCCCCAGGGCAAGCAAAGCGTCGGCGACATCGAAGCGTTTGTTGATGACGGCCCAATGCAACGCCGTTCGACCGTTCTCGTCTGTATGCGTGATGAGGTGGTGGTGTGAATGTTTGGCAAGCACACGCACATCTTGAAGTGATAAGTTGTCCATTATTTACCCTTGTGTTTTTCTTACAATTGCAAAAGGGGAGATTTTGTCAAGCAAGAAACTCTAAAAAATCAATTGCTGCTGCACCACTTGCCGTGCCTGGAACCCCACAGACATCTGCGCGAGCGCGCTGTCCATGGTGATGGCATTACCGTTGCCTTCCAGCAGAACATCCTTGATTGGAACGTACCATCGGTTCTCATCGTCGCCTTTGACGTTGAACTCCACGTATTCATCCCGAATGGCCGCAACTTCTATGGGTTGGCGATCGACCCGTGCGCGCTGAACTGATGCAACCACGTCATCCCCCAATCCGAAGCGCTCCGACAGACGCCCCATAAAAACGGTGCACAACACAGGCATGATGGGCGGAATACTCATGTCCAGCAAATCACCGAACTCTTTTGGGAACGATCTGCGGGTGTCACTCGATCCAATACCGTTGCGTGAGATGACTTGGTGGCCTATCTCTTCATCGGTTAGCCGTTCGCACAGCTCCTGCACCTCCAAAGCGCTTTTTGAAGTGGCCTGCCCAAGCAAACGGGCTCTAAAGCGAAGCCCCGTGAGCTTACACACTTCATCCACCATGATCTTCAACGCTTCCTCATCGCGCTTTTGCGCGTAGTCAGCAGCCTTAGCCTTGACGCTGTGAATTAGCGTCATTTCATCGGCAAGTGTTGGCTTGTCCATGCGCCCCCTCACATCTGTGGATGATGATTGGCGTGCCGCCCAGGGCACATCTGACGCAGGACACTGGAAAGTGATACGTTACGTTCTCCACCGTCCAGATAGACTTTGCTTGCGGCCACAGTGTGAATGGCGCCTGTGTCGTTGTGCACAAAGGTCACCACATCGTCTTTCATGGATTGCATTCGCACAGCGTGGTTTTCCCAACTGCCCCGAACAAAGACTTGGGCGTCGCTGGGAAGATTGAAACGGTCACGGACCCGCTCAAGAAAGAGATCACATAACTGCGCGTTCAACAAAGGAATGCTTGTGTCAATCATGTCGCGCATACTTTGAGGCAATGCTGCGCGGGACTGTGGACCAGCGATGCCGGTGTTGGACATGATCTGCCGGCCGATCTCTAAATCACTATAGTCCCCCGATATGTTGTCGAATGCCTCGCGATGACGCTCAACTTTTGACTCAAACAATTTCAACCGCAAGTTCAATCCGGCCAACTCTTTGATTTGGTCAACCATTCCTTCCAACGACGGGGCATTGCCGTCCTTGTCGTAGACGGCGGACAGGCGGACAATCTCGCTTTCAAGAAGTCGCTGCGTTTCTTTCGCGCTTGCATACCACATCACGCCACCTCCATTTCAGTCTTCTGTGGGCGGCGCACGACTTGAATGGTGGGCTTAGGTGACTCTTCACTGGACGGCCGCACTTCGTCTTCGTCGCGCTCCATTTCAAACGCCTTGCGCGTGTACTCTTTGACGTTGTAGTACGTCGCGATCTTTTCGGCCTCGGCAAACGCCGTGAAGATCAAAGAGTGGTCGTTTTTCAGAACCTTGATCCACGACTGCAAGTAAGCAATGTGGTTGCCTGGGTCATAGTCTTGATCGACAGACAAGCCCAAACGGTCGGCCACGATCAGAGAAAAGCATTCTGCGATCAACTCTTCTTTTGCGTACTTCTCCGAACCAAACTTGCCGCTTAGATCGCGCCCCAATCGTGTGGGGTGGGCGCTGGCGTGTCCCGTCTCATGCAACGCGGTAGCGTAGAACCCTTCCATCGTGCGGAACTGTTCTTTGGTCGGCAGTTGCACGTAGTCCTGCGCGACGGTGTAGTACGCCGCGTTGCCGCCGTAGCGGTAGGTAACCCCGCTGTCTTTCATCAGACGCTCGGCTTGCTCGTGGCTCCACTCCACCGGCTTGGGTATTTTCGCCTCGCGTATGGGCAAGCCATCGCACTGTTCGCTGTTGAACACCGCCGATGTAATCAGTGCAATTTTCTGCCGCCCGTTCTCGTCAAGAACGGGGTTTCCTTGCTTGTCAGATACATTGATGACTCGTACGACCTTTGACGACTTCTCTCCTTTGCGTACCGTGCCGCCCAGGGCTTTGGCCTGGTTGAAGGTCAACCACCCGTTGCTTTGGAAGCCGCGCGCCGCCTGGGCCATCATCAGCATCATCACGTTGCTGCCGTGGTAGGTGTTTCCTCGGGCGTAGTTGTAGGGCAGGCTTCCAAATGCTCCTGTCGAACTGTGCTGTTTCCAATCGCGTCGCCAGGGGATCACACCCTGTTGCATTTGCTCGATGATGTATTCAGCGGCAATGCTTCGTGCTTCGTCTTGCTTACTCATTGCCACCTCACATTGTCATTGTTTGCTCTGTCTTCGCCGCTCCATTGAGTTTTCTAGCCGCTGCATTTTTGACGGCCTTACCCACTTCTTTGCTGGGCTTGTCGGCCACGTGGATCACCTGAATCTTGTCGTCCACAAACGACTGCACAGGATCGGGTTGTGCCTGCTCTTGCTCGGCGGGCTTTACAGTGGGCTGGAACGCCTGTGATGTCTCTTGCTTCCACACTTTGGAGCGCACAGGCTCGTGTTGGATTTCGGGAACGCCAATGGTCTTCAAAATGGCTTCTGCAGCTTTGCCTGCGCGAAGCAACTCTTGCCAGTTGGGCCGGCTGTCAATGTAGTTTTGTGTCCAACCGCTGTCGTCGGGTTCGTAGGTCATGCCCAAACGACTTGCGATCTGCAACAGCGCCAGTTGGCGCCCCAAGCGGTACTGGCTGTCTTGCTCGCTGCCCTGCTCACCCGGTTGCACGCCTTGGTAGCGGCTGGGGTGCGTGGCCCAATCGGTCAGAACGAACATCAGATCGTGGTAGTACGCGCTCTTTCCGTCAGGATGCTTGGAGGTGTATTCCGACTGAGGGCGCATGTACAAAGTGTCTGTCTTGCGCTCGTAATAGGGTGCGTTCATCGGATCGAACGAGATTTTTGCGCCGGTCTTAGCAATCAGTTCATCCAAGAATGTGTCGCGGCTTTCGGCCTTGCCCTGCCAGGCGAACGTTTGCTGGGTCAGCGGCAAATTTTTGATCTGATCGCCGTTGAAGCACACAGACATCACGGACTTGATTTCACCGTCTTCTTGCTTATAGGTGCTTTCAATCTTTGTGGCTTTGCTTTCGCCTTTGGCGATGTAGTAGCCATTTTTTTTGATCTGCTCAGACTTCATGTAGATAGGACTGGTGAATCCACGATCGAGCGCAACGGTCATCAGTTGCAGTGCATTGAAGTCTTTGAATGGGTAACCACTTGCCCCAATCGGCCAACCGCCTATGACGGGCAGTGGCTTCTCGTTTTCATTAAAGCCGTAGTCCAAGATGGACCGGCGCTCTCTAAGTTGGTCGTAAAACCGCTCCGCAATGTCCTGCTTCAATTCGTTTGCTGCGCTCATAACCGTGTCTCCAAGTTGATAGAAATGCTTACCCCTTTTTCAAGTGCTTGCCGTATGCGGTAAAGAACTTCATCAACTGTGAGAAGTTGCACGCTTGCGTCGTCAAAGTCGTGGTGCAAGAGAATTCTTAAGTCACCACCGACTTTGTACACAGCGAAACGCTCCGCTGCGATAAGATCGTCCCACCAGTCCTCTTCATCTTGATTCATATCTCTTCCGCATTCGCAAAGTAAAATCATTAAACGTGCGGAAAATTGAAAGTCAAGCTTTTCTGAAAAAATCAAAATTCAGAAATAAAAAAAGGGCCGCATTCGTGCGGCCCTTCGCTTATCATCGCCATGGGTTTCATTGATTGAGCCCCCTGGGCACGGCGTGGTGATTCAACGTGCGCAAAAGGTTGAGGGCATAGCCTTGACGGGCTGTCCTGAAAACACATTCAAGCAATTGCACGTCCAATTCGGGGGTGGTCTTCCCGTGTCCAATCTTGCAGTCATAACGCTGCAAGATAAGAGCATCCCAGGTGACGTTGCCGTCCGGCGCGTGATTGGACAGGTGACAGAACCCACGCGCTACCCACTGTGCTTTTTCCAACAGTTCATCACCATCAACAATGATGTGGCTGAACGCCGCGCAAAACGCTTCTTCAATGTCTTTGTTGGTGTCCATATTAAAAGCTCCACTGTTCGTCGGTGAAGTCCTTATCCGACACTGTAATAAGAATGGGTTCGCCGTCGGCAACCTTGGGTGTATCAATCACGGATGGAGCGCTTTTTGTGGGCGCACGCACAATGATTTCGCCGGATGGAAGCTCCCAGGACAGATCCGCAGGAATGCGTGCGCGCACACAGTTGACCTGGACCCCCGCAATACGCTTTGTGTCTCCACGCACGGACTGTGGCCGTTCAAACCCTGGCATTTGCCAAAATCGCGTCCAGAATTGTGCCGGACTCAAGACATGACGGCCATCGCCCTCAGAGAATTTGGCGTATGAGTTGTAGATATCGCTCTTAGGTGTCAATGTGCTTGCGTCAGGAACAATTCCACAGTAATCACGCCACGCGCCCACACAGTCGTTCTTGCTGCGAATTGACTGTTTAAAGATCTTCGTTGCTTCGGGCCATTCATCTTCGGGCAGAAAACCGCCGCGTTGAACAATGCGACTGACCCCTTCCAGAAGCCAATCGAGAACAATGTGCGCTTCATCTTTCAGGATGCGTTCCGCAAGATTTGGGACTTTGATGTATGTTCCATGCCGCTGGTTCCACTTGACCACGCACAAGCGGCGGTACACACCGTCGGTTGCATCGGTAATCATTGGCTCATAGTTGGAACTAACGATGTGGCAGGACGTGTTCACGAACTCAATCATGTCGCGATACAAGAATTTGGCGGTCAGCAAATCTCCGCCGCTGAGCGCTTTGAAAGCTTCTTGATTGATACCGCGCGCCCCATTCGTCACTTCTGGCGTGAAGATCAAGCTAGCGTTCACGCAACTGGCGAGCGCTTGGGGGTCGCCACATTTATCCAGCCAGATTTGCGCCGTGCGGTGGTGGAAGCCACGAATAATGGAGGACATCACCCCTTTACCATTGCCCCCCGTTCCCACCCACCACCAGACCAGCTGATGGGGACCAGGAATAAGCGTCAAGGCGCACTGCTCTTGCACCAGGTCACGAATGTCCAGGTCTGGCAAAGCGCTTGCAAGAAAGCGCCCAAACATTGAGTTTGCAGGAACGGCTTGAGGTGTATGGCGCTTGTTGTATGAGGTGCTGACGGTGGCGTTTACGCCAAACGTAAGCCCGAACTTCTTGTCCGCTGGCAGGACGGTAACCGCACCGTTCTTCTCAACGTGCAGGTACCCGTTTTTTGCGGCAATGACAATCTTGTCTGCATCCAACTTAGGCAGTGGATCCAGCATGTTCGTGGCAAACTTGAAGCAATCAGTTGCAGCCGAATTGGTGGCCTTGTCGGGCATATGCTTGAACAAGAAATCGGTTGCCAGAGCCGTTCCGTCAGCTTGCGAAACGGTGTCCCAGAACACGCCATTCCATTTGTACGCCATCCCATTGGCTTTCGCCCAATCTCCACACGCACCACTATTGATGTAGCTCACCCAATTCCAGGCGGGGGTATTAGATGGGATGATGTTCGCGCTGTTGATTTTCTTGATTTTCGGTTGGCCAGCTTTGGGTTTGACTTGTTTCGCAACCGTGGGCACAGGGGTTGACACACCTGCATTATTTGATACGTTGATTTTAGACATATTTTTACTCCTATATGAATACCTCTTTGAAAACCGATCGGTTGCAGCCGTTCGGTTTTTTTATGCGTTCTTTGCCGACTCAAACAACCAGCAGTCTCGGACCGCAAGATCAGTGAGTTCACGGATGTACTCTGAAACCGTCAATCCACTGCGTTGCGCCACGTCTTCCAATAGCGCCAACTTCTCCTGGTCAAACCGAAATGTCCGGTTGACTTTCTGCGGCCGTGCGCGGCGACGGTAGGGTTTTCTCTTCTTTGTGATCTTGAATTGCAAAACCTCGCCCATTTGAACCTCCATTTTTAAGTAAATACAATTTAGTTCTAATTTATTTTTTTGTCTTGTCAAGCATATTTTGCAATGCAAAATTCAAAACCCTTACACCACAATGAATTTGCCATGTTCCGCCAATCATTTTTTTGCCAAAATATTCATCATTTGAACTGACTTCTAATCGCCAATTTGAATTTCCCTTTCAAAGCCTTATAGCACAAGGGTTAGACGGGATTTTCTGCCAAATTTTGCAATACAAATTATTGCGTGAGTAGGGTGTTGAGTAGGGTGTTGAGTAGGGTCTTTTGGAACCACCCTACTCAGCCAAAACCATTGATATATAAGGGTCTTAATCTTTTTGAGTAGGGTGAGTAGGGTAAAACAAATAAAAGTTTAATATGAGAACACAATTTTAGCTTATGTGTCATTTTTTCCTTAAATATTTCTCAACAACCACCCTACTCACTTACTCAGCACCGACAGCCCTACTGCCCCAATGATTTCGGTGAGTAGGGTCACATTCCATTGGCCCTACTCAATGAATAATTTGTATTGCGTTTTTTAGACGCCCCTTGCTTTCAATCAAACATCAGACGGCCAATACACCTTCACATCCGCCGCTGCTTTGCGCTTTCTGCATCTTTCATTTCAACCTGCTCCATGATTTTCCGCTCCATTCGCTCGCTCAAGATTTTCTGCGCGTCATTCGTGTAGTACGAGTCAGCAATCTGCTCCGGCATGCGCTCGTAGTCATCCAGCGCATGCAAATCCGCGCCGTTGTCCAGAAGAAAGTTGATTGTCTCGCTGTCAGGAAACAAGAACGCAGCATGCAACGGGGTATAACCGAGATATTCGCAATGCAAGTTGACATCAGCGCCGTACGACATTAGCAACTTCATTGTCTTGATATCCCGCTGCCTCACTGCCATGTGCAAAGCGGCGTGACCTGGGTAATCCATGTCACTCAATGACGCGCACGTATTTGGATCCACCCCCATCTTGAGAACATCCTCAAGCCCCCACTGATCATTGCGGGTGCAGTAGTGAACCATTGTGTAGCCACAAGAAAATACAATGTTTGTGTTCGCCCCGTATCGAACCAAAATCTCCAGCGACTCCATTTTCCTGCACTTGAAAGCTAGCTCCACAAGACTGCGAAGGTCACCTTCTTTGTAGTAGGTTGAATCTGGGTCAACGCCGAGCTTCAATCTCTTTTCAAGCAGATCCAAATTACCCCTAAAAACAGCCAGTCCCAGGACCGACTTGCCGCGCTTGTTATAGTTCTCCATTTCCTATCTCCACTTTTGCCCGCTGGGCGATATAGAAATGTTGACAATGGCCAATGGATTTCTCCACACAAAAAAAGCCCCCAAATTGGGGGCCGAAAAGGACTGCAAGGGGCAACTAGGGACTGGAGCTTAACGCCGTCTATCTCAGTGCTTGTGTGAGGACGTTTCTTTCGTGCACAGCAATTCGCTCTTGCACCACTTCGCGTTGCTGCCGCTGCTCATCCAACAACGACTGTTGGGCTTCAATCATCATTTCAGTGCTGCCCCACTCACACTCCGTGAGCAAGTCAAAAATGCAGCCGACAACCGTGTTGTCGTCCAAAATCCTGGCGTGGTCAGCGATGACGCCGTTTGCCATCTGGAACGCATGCAATTGCACGCTGGGCATTACGGGATGTTGGAGCCATGCGTCCACATCACTTTTGCGGTAGCGCACAGGGGTGGTTGACCATCGCTCGTCGGTGCGTGCTGGACGCTCTCCAATGGGCGGTGGCGGCATCCCTTGGTTGCGCAGGCGCTGCAACGTCTTGGTGCTGACCTGCATCAACACAGCGGCTTGTGCAGCGGTGAGATGCAGATCCCCAGGCGCTTGGGCCAACGCTTGGCGCTGCTGTTCGTCAACCTTCGCCATCGCCGCCTCCAACGTGACTCATCAGTTCGTGCCGTTGGACCCTTGCCGCGCGCAACTCGTCCAGATCCTGAATTCCAGAGGTAAGGGCTGTACGAACGGCGTCTGCCCACTGCACGAACACATTGATGTCGGCCCACTGAAGCTCCAATGCGTCCAGTGCGGACAGGTGTTCAATGCGGGCTTGCATCAGTGCCGAAATTACGTCCGCGTCGTTCAAATCGTAGGCCGTGCCCAGCACGCGAGACTGGTCGTCAAAGATCCAAGGCAAAGTAGACGTAGCGTCGTGGATCCCAGCAAAACCCATGCCCTTTTTATCCAGTAGACGCTTTAGACGTGCAATTTCCGATTGCAGCCCCTTGTTCTCAAGTTCCAGTTCCAGCAATGCCAATTCCGTCTTCTTTGCGGCCACGGACGATTTGATCTTGCGTTCTTTGTAGCTGGATGCCGACAACTGCTCGCGCCATTCGTCCAGATCGGAGAGCTTATAGAACACCTTCGCCGTTTGGCCCAGGCCACCGCTGCTGCTCAGACTGGTTGACTTCGGCCCCATGCCTTGTGCGTTGTATCGCGACAACGTGCGTGTGTGGATCCCCAAATAATAGGACGCTGCTTCGCGCCCCACGGACTGAATTGCCCCGGATTTGGCGCGTTCAATCTCGGCCTCCAATTCGCTCACACGCAATGCTTGGTAGCCATCAGCGTCACGCTTAAGTGTCACAGCACTCATTGGTCAAACCTCTTTGATCTGTATGTCCACGCCAATAGCCTGAATTTCATCCAAGATACAACTCAGACTTGCAATCGTTGAACCCATCTTCCCTTGCAACCGATCTTTGCGCTGAACAGTTAGAGCGTTTGAAAAATTTTCTAGGATCCAATTTCGGCTTCGACGTATCTCATCGCTGTCCAGCGCTGCCAACCGTTCGTTGATGGGATGAAACAAGCGCCTCAACTCTTGAAAGCGCCTGTGCCCAAATTGGGTGTACGTGGTTTCAGCGGTGCGTTGATCCATGCGCGCTGCGACTTCAATCATTCTTTTGAAGTCGCGCACATCACGGTACAGCACTCTCAATTCCTCCACGGAATGCTCACGCACCTTTCTTTTTTCCGTGTATTCGTCAACGAAAAGCAATCCTTTACTCATCATTCTTCCTCGCCGCCTTTAACGGGCCGCAAGCCCGAATGAATGACGGGCATCTTGTCGTTCAATTCGTCCAAAAATGGCTTATCCGGCCCCTTCAAAACATTCCATACGCGGGGACTGGTCGAAATCATGACCTCTTCCACTTTTGAGAATGCCTCCCGCAACGCCCCCCATTCCTGCTCATTGTACAGGTCCGTGACATTGGCTGACCCATTGTTGACTTTGTGATTGAGCATGTCGGAGACAATACGGCCGGACATAAGAGCTTCGGCAAATCGCCCCAAGGTTCGGCGCAAATCGTGCGGCGTCAAGCCAATGTCAATCTCCTGTCGCAAATCCAACATGCCTGCGTCCACACGCACATTTTTAATAATGGATTTGCTGTCACTGTAATGGCCTTCCTTTGAGCGCGTGGAGCGGGCCGGGAACACCCACTTCATTCGATCGGCCTTTTGCTCAACCCGATACACCTCACGTTGCGCTTTGGCAATTGTCATGAAATCGGATGTGGTCTTTTTAACTTCTTCCACCGTCCGCTTGGCCCGGCCCATTTCACTGGGCAATTGAGCTTCGACATCCTTTGCATCATTCAAGCGTTGGATGAGGATTTTTTCTGCAAAGTAGGCAACCGGCAAAAAACGAACCTCGCCATTTTTTGTGTCGTGAAAGAACACTTGTGAGCCAGGACGCTTGGTGCTGGGATTGATATCACCAGCGTTGGGCGCAAGCCAGACCCACGACACACGCTCATTGGCAAGGTCGTCTTTGGACACCTTGTCGTACCACTGCAATTGAGTGGCCTCGTTTCGACGTGCGCCCCAAAGCAACGTCAACAACAGATAGTCCACAGCAACGGCGTTGTGTTTGTTCTGCAAATTTCGGCGGAACACCAACGTCTTTAGCACCGTGGACAGTGTACCGTCCTCTTTGCCCAGCGGATTTCGCACCTGGGCTTTGCGGTAGTGTTCGCGCTTCTCTTTAGCCCCTCGCCACAGTTCCAAATCAAAAAGAGACTCGACGGGGTTGAACTGAATGGCGACCTCCCGCCCTTCCCTGTGCGCGTCCAGTCGTTCTTGGCGCAACACAATTTCAATGGCCCGGTTCAAATCGGCAAAAGTGTGTTCAACGGCCTCAATGCCAGCTGATTTCGCTCGTTGAATGTACTTGCCCGACAAGCCCATGGCCGCGTACTCGTCCATTGGCAACGACCACCATTTGTCCTTTGCGGCCAGCAGCGGCTTGACCTCTGCGGGGATCCGGTTGGATTTGAGCATTGCCGACGTGCGCAAGGCGTTCCACGCCTTCACAATTTGATCGTGGCTCAGATCCCGGACTTGGATGTCCGCAAGCCCCACCTCATTGCGCGCCAGTCGCGCCAAGCTGTTTTGCACGGCCTTGGTGCTGTTGGCTTTGCGCTTGCCCGCCTCAACTTGGGCGTCCAGTCGTTCGATATAGCGCTCCATGCACGCGCGCACCGTAATGTGCTTGGCGCTCGTCGTTCTGCGCTCTTGTGCGTCCCTGCGCCGGGGGCTTTCTCCACCCGACTGCACGATGTACGCAATTTCCAATCGGGCCTTTTCATGCGCCTGGAGAATCGACATGTCGTCCACGGACCCCAGTGACACGCGTACAACACGCTCCCCCACCCGCTTGCGCACCTCAAATGAATTGCCGCTGGTGCCAACGTACACACCAAACCCGGTGGGCGCTCCTTGGGTGTCGTCCACAAAGCGGTAGGGCTTAGGATCGGGGTTGGCTTCAATCACGGTCTTGCCGTTGGCGTCCAATGCCGGACGCTCATTGATGGTCAACGCCCGCAACTGCCGATCACTCAATTTGTATCGCTGCTTGCTCATCTCTGTCACCCTTGTCGTGGATACATTGCTGTGTCCATGGCGCTGCGGCATACGCCGACTGTACTATGCAAAACGCCCGTGGACACACTGTTTTAGCCCCGCCGTCTCCCATGGACACCAGATGGACACTTTTTGTGCCCACAAGCGTCCTACGACGCCCTCTGGTGTCTCAAGTTGTCGCCGCGCCGCCTCGTCTAACGTGCTGATTAGCTTCAATAATTCATGATAAACAACGACTTATCGGGTCATACACCCGCCATGAAGCAGTTCTTCGCGGCCAAGTCCGATTACCCGGACCTGCTGCTGTTCTTCCGCATGGGTGACTTCTACGAACTGTTCTATGACGACGCCCGCAAGGCGGCGCGCCTGCTCGACATCACCCTGACCCAGCGCGGCAGCTCCGGGGGCGCACCGATCCCGATGGCCGGCGTGCCGGTACATGCCTATGAAGGCTACCTGGCGCGGTTGGTGGCACTGGGCGAGTCGGTGGCGATCTGCGAACAGATCGGCGACCCGGCGCTGGCCAAGGGCCTGGTCGAGCGCAAGGTAGTGCGCATCGTCACCCCCGGCACGGTCACCGACGAGGCGCTGCTGGATGAACGCCGCGATACCCTGCTGATGGCCCTGTCGCGCAGCAAGCAGGGCTACGGCCTGGCGTGGGCCGACCTGGCTGGCGGTCGCTTCCTGGTCAACGAAGTGGAAACCGACGACGCCCTGGAAGCCGAGTTGGCACGGCTGGAGCCGGCCGAGCTGCTGGTGCCCGACGAAGAAAACTGGCCGGAGTTCCTGCGCCAGCGCACCGGCGTGCGTCGCCGCGCGCCGTGGCTGTTCGATGCCGACAGTGGCCGCCGCCAGCTGCTGAATTTCTTCAAACTGCATGACCTGAGCGGCTTCGGCATCGATGACAAGCCGCGCGCGACCGCTGCCGCCGGCGCCCTGCTCGGCTATGTCGAGGAAACCCAGAAGCAGCGCCTGCCGCACCTGACCTCCATCGCGATGGAGACTGCCGGCGAGGCGATCGCGATGAACGCCGCCACCCGCCGCCATCTGGAACTGGATACGCGTGTTGATGGCGACACCCGCAATACGCTGCTGGGTGTGCTCGACAGCACGGTGACGCCGATGGGCGGTCGCCTGCTGCGGCGCTGGCTGCATCGTCCGCTGCGCCTGCGCGAGGTGCTGGTACAGCGCCACCATGCGGTGGAAACCCTGATCGATCGCGGCAGCGACGCCGACATCCGCGAGCAGTTCCGCCGCCTTGGCGACCTGGAACGCATCCTCACCCGCGTGGCGCTGCGCTCGGCGCGCCCGCGCGATTTCTCCACCCTGCGCGACGGCCTGGGCCTGCTGCCGGCGGTGCGCGACGTGCTGGCCCCGCTGGACTCACCACGCCTGCAGGCCCTGCATGCGGCGCTGGGCGAACACGACGAGTGCGCGCAGCTGCTGGCCAGCGCCATCGCCGAGATGCCGCCGCTGAAGTTGAGCGACGGCGGCGTGCTGGCCGATGGCTTCGATGAAGAGCTGGACGAACTGCGCCGCCTGTCCACCCACGCCGACCAGTTCCTGGTCGACCTGGAACAGCGCGAGCGCGAAAGCAGCGGCATTGCCACCCTGAAGGTGGGCTACAACCGTGTGCATGGCTACTACATCGAAATCAGCAAGGGCCAGTCCGACCGCGCGCCGGTGCACTACACCCGCCGCCAGACGCTGACCAATGCCGAGCGCTACATCACCGAAGAACTGAAGGCGTTCGAGGACAAGGTGCTGTCCGCGCGCGACCGCTCGCTGTCGCGCGAGAAGTACCTGTACGAGCAGCTGCTGGATACCCTCGGCGGGCAGCTGGAGCCGCTGAAACAGTGCGCCGCCGCACTCAGCGAACTGGACGTGCTGGCCGCCTTCGCCGAACGCGCGCAGGCGCTGGACTGGGCCCGGCCGGAACTGCAGGCCGAGCCGTGCCTGAAGATCGAACGCGGCCGCCACCCGGTGGTCGAGGCGGTACGCGAGCAGCCGTTCGAACCGAACGACCTGGACCTGCATCCGGACCGCCGGATGCTGGTCATCACCGGCCCGAACATGGGCGGTAAATCGACCTACATGCGGCAGAACGCGCTGATCGTGCTGCTGGCCCACATCGGCAGCTTCGTGCCGGCCAGCCGCGCATTGATCGGCCCGATCGACCGCATCCTGACCCGCATCGGCGCCGGCGATGACCTGGCCCGCGGGCAGTCCACCTTCATGGTCGAAATGGCCGAGACCAGCTACATCCTGCACCACGCCACCGCGCATTCGCTGGTGCTGATGGATGAGATCGGCCGCGGCACGTCCACCTACGATGGCCTGGCGCTGGCCGACGCGGTGGCCCGCCACCTGGCCTACCAGAACCGCTGCTACACGCTGTTCGCCACCCACTACTTCGAGCTGACCGCGCTGGCCGATGAGCAGCACGAAGGCGGCCGCAGCGGTATTGCCAATGTGCACCTGGACGCGGTCGAGCATGGTGAGGCGCTGGTGTTCATGCACGCGGTGAAGGACGGCCCGGCCAACCGCAGCTTCGGCCTGCAGGTGGCGGCCCTGGCAGGCCTGCCGCGCGCCACCGTAGCGCAGGCGCGCCGTCGCCTGGCCGAGCTGGAACAGCGCGGTGGTGAAAGCCATGCCGCCGAGCTGGCACCACAGGCATTGGATGCACCGCAGCAGTTCGGCCTGTTCGCGGCGCCATCGAACAAGGCACAGGAAGCACTGGCCGCCATCGATCCGGACGAACTGACGCCGAAGCAGGCGCTGGAAGCGTTGTATCGCTTGAAAGCGCTGCTGTAGCCGCAGCGCAAGCGCTTGGCCTCCTGCCTCGCAGGAGGCCCATCGAAAGATTTCGCAAATCTGATTCTGAGTTTCAATTGACAGAATCTATCAACCTGAACGAATCATTCGATTATTCATTTCATCTGGCGCTAGCTAAAGTCGAGTGAAGATGTTCCACCCCGTCTTCACCCGCAGGAGCCAGCCATGAGCCAGTCCGATAACAACAGCCCCAAATGCCCGTATCACACCGCGCCGTCGCCTGCGGAAGGCGCCCAGCAGCAGCGCGAGCTGAGTACCACGCCGAAACAGAAGCAGGGCGATGATCCGGTGACCCCGATGACCACGGCCTTCGGCGCGCCGGTGGTGGACAACCAGAACAGCAAGACCGCCGGCCCACGCGGCCCGCTGCTGATGGAAGACGTCTGGTTGCTGGAAAAGCTGGCCAACCTCAACCGCGAGATCATTCCCGAGCGTCGCATGCACGCCAAGGGCTCGGGCGCGTTCGGTACCTTCACCGTCACCCACGACATCAGCAAGTACACCCGTGCCAAGCTGTTCGAGAAGGTCGGCAAGCAGACCGAGATGTTCGCCCGCTTCACCACGGTGGCCGGCGAGCGTGGCGCCGCCGATGCCGAGCGTGACATCCGCGGCTTCGCGCTGAAGTTCTACACCGAAGAAGGCAACTGGGACCTGGTCGGCAACAACACGCCGGTGTTCTTCCTGCGCGACCCGCGCAAGTTCGCCGACCTCAACAAGGCCGTGAAGCGCGACCCGCACACCAACCTGCGCAGCGCGCGCAACAACTGGGATTTCTGGACGCTGCTGCCCGAAGCCCTGCTGCAGGTGACCGTGGTGATGAGCGATCGCGGCATCCCGCGCAGCTTCCGCCACATGCACGGCTTCGGCTCGCACACCTACAGCTTCACCAACGCCGACAGTGAGCGCTTCTGGGTCAAGTTCCACTTCGTCAGCCAGCAGGGCATCGAATCGCTGACCGACGCGCAGGCGCAGATCCTGGTCGGCCATGACCGCGAAAGCCACGGCCGCGACCTGTTCGCCGCGATCGAGAAGGGTGACTTCCCGAAGTGGAAGCTGTTCATCCAGGTCATGCCGGAACTGGATGCGGAAACCTACCGCGTGCACCCGTTCGACCTGACCAAGGTGTGGCCGAAGAGCGACTACCCGCTGATCGAAGTGGGCCAGTTCGAACTGAACCGCAACCCGGTCAACTGGTACCAGGACGTGGAGCAGTCAGCGTTCGCACCGAGCAACCTGGTGCCGGGCATCGGCCCGTCGCCGGACAAGATGCTGCAGGCGCGCCTGTTCGCCTACTCCGATGCGCAGCGCTACCGCCTGGGCGTGAACCACCACCAGATTCCGGTGAACGCAGCGCGCTGCCCGGTGCACAGCAACCACCGCGACGGTGCGATGCGCGTGGACGGCAACTACGGCGGCCTGCCGCACTACGAGCCGAACAGCTACGGCCAGTGGCAGGAGCAGCCGGAGTACCGCGAGCCGCCGATGAAGATCCGCGGCGACGCCGACTTCTGGAACTTCCGTGAGGACGACGCCGACTACTTCAGCCAGCCCGGTGCGCTGTTCCGTAGCTACAACCAGGCACAGAAGGACCGCCTGTTCGCCAACACCGCCCGTGCCCTGGGCGATGCGCCGGACTTCATCAAGCAGCGCCACATCGACAACTGCAGCAAGGCCGACCCGGCCTACGGTGCCGGTGTGGCCGCGGCGCTGAAGGCGCTGGCCAGCCAGCCGTCGGATCCGTTCAAGCCGGCCCAGCCGGAAGCGGAGTTCCCCACCGCCACCCCGGGCGCCGAAGACATCGAGCTCTGATCGCCCTCCCCCGTGAACGGCACGCCGCCTCCCTGCGAGGCGGCGTCGCCGTTTTAACGGTCCGCGTCGTACCTTCTGCACGCCCAACCCCAATCAAGGATCCCGCAGATGAGCCTGACCGATGAACTTCTCGCCAAGTTGCAGGGCGCCCCGCTGCAGCAGGTGTCGCAGCAGCTCGGCATCAGCGATACCCAGGCTTCCGGCGCGATCAGTGCCGCGCTGCCGGTGCTGATGGGCGCGCTGGGCAACAACGCCTCGCAGCCGCAGGGCGCGCAGGCACTGCTCGGCGCCTTGCAGAACAACCACAGTGGCCTGGACCTGGGCAGCGTGCTCGGCTCGGTGCTGGGTGGCGGCGGCGGCGGTGCCGCCAGCGATGGCGCCGGCATCCTCGGCCACATCTTCGGCGGCAGCCAGCAGAAGGTGGAAACCGGCCTGGCCCAGGCCACCCAGCTCGACAGCGGCCGCACCAGCCAGCTGCTGCAGATCCTCGCGCCGATCGTGATGGCCTTCCTTGCCCAGCGCCTCGGTGGCGGCCAGGCCGATGCCGGCTCGCTCAGCCAGGCCCTGGGCCAGGAAAAGCAGCAGGTGCAGCAACAGGGCGGTCTTGCCGGTGGCCTGCTCGGCAGCCTGCTGGACCAGGACGGTGACGGCCAGCTCGGCGTGGGCGATCTGCTCAAGATCGGCGGCAGCTTGCTGGGTGGCAAGCGCTGAACGATGCCGCCGCCGGGCGTGGCCCGGCGTGATCGGCATCTCCATGGGACGCGCCGGGCAATGCCCGGCGTCTTACCGGTTGCCCGCCTTCAACCGCTCCAGGATCGGCGCAAACACCGGTGCCTTCATCGAACGCGGCGGCGCCACGGTCTTCCCCTTCTCCTGCGCCTGCCAGTACGACCACGGCAGCGGACTGTCGCCCAGCTCGTAGTCCATGCCATCCCAGCCATCCTCGCGGAACGCGTAAAAGGCCCAGTGCACCTTGTCCTGCTCCAGCACCTGCAGCACGTCCTGCAGGTAGCGGCCGCAGTCGGGCCAGCGCCGCATGCAGCCGAATTCGCCGACCACCATGCGGTTGGCCCTCACGCCGTGCGTCTTCGCCCAGTCCATCGGCTGCTGCAGGTAACTGCGGACCCGCGCGGCATCCCAGCGTTCGCTGTGTTCGCCAAACGGCACCACGCCTGGGTAGCGATACGGCGTGGTGCGCCTCTGGTTAGGCGCGCTGGTTGCGGCATACGGCTCATACATGTGCACGCTGTACAGCAGTTTCGAATCTGCCAGCGGCGCCGGCCAGTAGTTGAAACCGTCGGCAGCGGCGTACCAGCCGGCATCCAGCATCAACGGCATGTCCGCATCGACCGCACGGATGCTGGCGATCAGTTCCGAATAGAAGCGGCGCAGATCGCGTGGACCGTCTTCCACACCGGCGTACCACTGCTGCATGGCCGCGGCCGAGGCATGCTCGGCCAGGCCAGCACCATACTCGGGAACCGGCTCGTTGATCAGGTTGTAGGCGGCCAGTGCGGGATGGCCCTTCAATGCCGTGGCGAGGTCGCTCCAGAAGCGCCGGGCCGGCGCGTGATTGTCGAAGGACTGCCACAGGCGCGGATCGACCTTGTCGCCGTTGTGCTGCTTCCAGCGCAGCAACGGCAACGACAAAGGAGTCAGCACCACTTTCAGCCCAGCCGCGTCGGCATCATCCAGCACCCGCCGCAGCGTGGCCAGGTCGGCCGGAACCAGGCTACGGTAGTCGTCGGCGTTGCCAATCAGGAAGTCACGCCCGCCCTGCCCCTTCCACTTGTCCGGTACCAGCCGTACCCAGGTCGCACCGGTCGCGCGCAGGGCCTCGAAGTAGCTCCGGTCCGGAGGCGACATGTTCATGCTGTTGCCCCCGCGCTGCGGAGTGTCCCAGAACGTGATGTCGGCCGCGTGCAATGGCGCGGCGGCAAGCAGGGACAGGCACAACAGCATGCGATGCATGGGCAGGCTTCCAGAAGGTGGACTTCCAGCCTGCCCCGCCCTTTCCGAATGCACCGTGACTCACGCCTCCTTTCGCGCCGCGATAGGAACCATGCACCGGAATCGCCCTTCGGTCAGAGCGCGTCGATATCGCCCAGCGCGCGGATCAACCGCCGCGCGCGCTTGTCCGGTTTGTGCTCTGGCGGTTGGAACCCATCGCGTGCGGCGATGCGCAGCGCACGCTGTTCGGCACGACGGGCCTTGGAGGCCTCGCTCTCGGCATACAGCTGCTGCGCCGCCGGTGCGGGCCCGCGCTGGTCGCTCAGGCCGAGCACCCGGATCTCGAAATGCTCCTCGCCGCGATCCACCTGCAGCTGCTCACCCACACGCACCGCGCGCGAGGATTTCGGACGCTGGCCCGCGACGCTGACCTTGCCGGTTTCGATGGCCTGCTTGGCCAGGCTGCGGGTCTTGAAGAAGCGGGCCGCCCACAACCAGATGTCCAGGCGGACACTGGGCGACAGCGGGGAAAGCTCGGTCATCGGCAGGGACTACTCCGTTCGCTTGTTCAGGGGACGCGGGTTGTCGGGATCGGTGCGGCAGCCGCTGCCCCCGATCAGGGTGGGTACGCCGGCGGAAAGATCCTGGCGCTGGCTGCCGACCAGGCACTCGGGGCGGTCGGTTGGCCGCACCTGGGTATCGCCCAGCCGGTCACCTGTCGAACATGCGGCCAGTGCGGCGCCGATCAAGGCCAGCGCCACGCTCCGCTTCATCTGCAGTCGTTGATGCATTGCCACATCCTGCAAACCGGCTTGGTGCTAGTGTGCGCCTCCCGGGATTCGATCACCACTCCATGGCCAAAGCGCCGATTGACCTGACCTCCGGCCCGATCGGCCGCAATCTCCTGCTGTTTTCCCTGCCGATCCTGGCAGGCAACATCGCGCAGTCGCTGAACGGTTCGGTGAATGCGGTCTGGGTCGGGCGCTTCCTCGGCGAGGCGGCACTGACCGCCACCGCGAACGCCAACAACATCATGTTCTTCCTCATCGGCTCGGTGTTCGGCTTCGGCATGGCCTCGACCATCCTGATCGGCCAGGCCATCGGCGCGCGCGACATCGCGCAGGGGCGGCGCGTGGTCGGCACCAGCGCCACCTTCTTCATCGGCCTGTCGGTAATCATCGCCATCGCCGGCTGGTTCATGGCCCATCCGCTGCTGGCGGCGATGGGCACGCCGGCCGCCTCGCTGCCGCTGGCCGAGGCCTACCTGCAGATCATCTTCCTGGCGATGCCGACGCTGTATGCGTTCGCCTTCCTCACCGCCGCGCTGCGCGGTGCCGGTGACTCGCGCACGCCGTTCCGTTTCCTGATGGTCTCGGTGGCACTGGACATCGTGCTGAACCCGGTACTGATCTTCGGCATGGGCCCGTTCCCGGCGCTGGGCATTGCCGGCTCGGCCTGGGCCACGCTGGTCGCGCAGACGCTGTCGCTGGCCGGCCTGCTGCTGTACATGCGGCACAAGCGCCACACGCTGTGGCTGGGCCGTGCCGACATGCGCCTGTTCAAGCTCGACCTGGCCATCCTCAAGGCGCTGGTGGTCAAGGGCGTACCGATGGGCCTGCAGATGGTGCTGATCTCGCTGTCGGTGATCCTGCTGATGACCATGGTCAACCAGTACGGTACCGACACCGGCGCGGGCTACGGCGCCGCGCTGCAGCTGTGGAACTACCTGCAGATGCCGGCGATGGCGATCGGCGCCGCGTGCTCGTCGATGGCCGCGCAGAACGTCGGTGCGCAGCGCTGGGACCGCGTGCGCGGCACCGCGCGCCAGGGCGTGCTGTTCAATTTCCTGCTGACCGGCGCGCTGATCCTGCCGCTGGTGGTGTTCGATCGCCAGCTGCTGGCCCTGTTCCTGCCGCCGGCCAGCCAGGCGCTGGACATCGCCCGCCACCTCAACCACGTGGTGATCGGCTCGTTCCTGTTCTTCGGCGTCAGCTTCGTGATCTCCGGCGTGGTGCGCTCCACCGGCGCGGTGATTCCGCCGCTGCTGATCCTGGCCGGTTCGCTGTGGGGCGTGCGCGTGCCGTTCGCCGAGCTGCTGCAGCCGTACTGGGGCGCCGATGCGATCTGGTGGAGCTTCCCGGTCAGTTCGCTGGTGTCGATGCTGCTGTCGCTGGCGTATTACCGCTGGGGTGGCTGGCGCAAGGCGAAGATGATGGGCAAGCCTTCGCACGCCGAAGAACTGGCCACGCCGTCGGAAATTCCGGCCTGCCCACCGTCACCGGTGGCCGACCCGGATGCCACTCCGCCGCGCTGAGGTGGGTGCGGACCGTTGGTCCGCACAGGCGCGGCCCTCCAAGCCGGGCATGGGCTCGGCGCTACAGGAGGCGGTCAGCGTTTCTTCTTCGCCGCGTTGAACGCCGCCGCCGCGCGCAGCAACGCCTTCAACGCAGCGGCATTCGGCATCGCACCTTCATGGATGTCGATCGCGCGCCGCGTGTTGCCCTCCAGGCTGGCGTTGAACAGGCCTTTCGGATCGGCCAGCGCCGCCCCGTTGGCGAAGGTCAGCTTCACCGCCTGCTTGTAGGTCTCGCCGGTGCACAGGATGCCGTTGTGCTCCCACACCGGTGTACCGCGCCACTTCCAGGTTTCCTGCACGTCCGGCAGCGCTTCATGGATCAACGCACGCACGCGTGCCAGCACTTCGCCACGCCAGTCGCCCAGCTCGGCGATGCGCGCATCGATCAGTTCAGTTGCCGGGGTTCCGGCATCGGCAGGGTTCGGTGCATGCGTGGCCATCAGCAGCTCTCGTCGGAAAGGAAACCAGAACGTCGGGGTTACATGCGCTCACCGGGCAGCGCGGCGGCCTGGCGCACCCAGTCGAGGAACTGCGCTTCATCCAGCGCGCCATCCTGCGGGATGTGCAGGTACCGCGTATCGGCACTCTTGGACGGCTCCGGCGGCACGGGCGTCAGTGCAGCGCCGCGGAAGAACGCCACCTTGATGTAGCGGGTGAAGCAATGGAAGCTGAGAAACCAGCCTTCGCCCGCGGCCACCGCATACATCGGCGAGTTCCACTTCACCGCCTTGTGCACCCCGGGTACGGCTTGTTCAATCAGCGCATCCAGCTGTTCGCCGATCAGACGTTTCCAGTCCGGCATCGCCGCGATATACGCCTGCACCGGGGCATTGCCCTCGCCCTTGGCGATCTGCGGATTGCCGCCGGACAACAGCGTGGGCGCGGCGGAAGGTGCGGTTCGCTTGGCAGGCATCGCACGGCACGTCCATCGGGATGGAACCGCAGCCTAGCGCGACCCTTACCTGGCGGTCACGGCGCAGTGCGCCATCGGCTCAGTCCGCCTGCCGCGCGCGGAACTGCCGCCAGTCCGGCAGCTTGCGGTGGCGGCGCAGCGAGCGCATCAGGGCCGCCATCACCACGCCGAACAGCGCACCGGCCAACAGCCCGGCCACCAGCAACAGCGCCAGCGGGCGCTCGCTGCCCTGCCACAGCATCAGCCACATCAGCGCGGTCCAGAACAGCCCAAACAACAGGCCCTGCACCAGCGCGTTGGTGCCGAAGCCGGCCAGAATCGGCGGTGGCAGTGCGATGCCCACGCGCCACAGCAGGCGATGCAGCAACGGCGCCGATTGCACGCGTGCCAGCCCCTTGCCGTCGAGGAAGCGCAACGCCGACTGGATCACGGGCGGATAGTGCCGGTTGATGTCATTCATCACCCGATCGTGGCCGATGCGATGCCGGAAACGCAAACGGCCACCCGAAGGTGGCCGTTGCGGCAACAACCGAAGTTGTTTATCAGGCCTTGTCGGCCAGACGGGCAGCCTTGGCGGCAGCAGCGGCAGCCAGGTCTTCCTTGATGCGGGCAGCCTTGCCTTCCAGGCCACGCAGGTAGTACAGCTTGCCGGCGCGGACCTTACCACGACGCTTCACTTCGACCGAGTCGATGATGGCGCTGTGGGTCTGGAACACGCGCTCGACGCCGTAGCCGTGCGAGATCTTGCGGACGGTGAACGAGGAGTTCAGGCCAGCATTCTTGGTGGCGATGACAACGCCTTCGTAGGCCTGCACGCGCTCGCGGCTGCCTTCCTTCACCTTCACGTTGACGACAACGGTGTCGCCCTGGCTGAACTTCGGCAGTTCACGGGTGATCTGGGCGGATTCGAATTCCGCGACGATGGACTTGTTCAGCTTGCTCATGGGTTACACCGATTCTTGTTCGGGTGGGCGTGTCGTATCGACAACGTAGGCTCATGCAGTCACCGGACTGTGCTGCACGTTTGTTTTGGGTACTGCGCGCGCCGACCAGGGTCGACGGGAATTGGTCATGATAGCCGATAAAGCCAGCCCTGCGCTAGGGGCTGGCCTTGTGTTTCCGGACCTGGCGGGCCTGGTCCAGCAGCTTGCGGTCGGCCTTGCCCAGCGCCTGTTCATCCAGCAGGTCCGGGCGTCGCTGGGCGGTACGGACCAGCGACTGCTGGCGGCGCCAGGCCGCGATGGCCGCATGGTTGCCCGAGCGCAGCACGTCCGGCACGTCACCCAGCGGGTGCTGTGCCGGCTGGCTGTAGTGCGGGCAGTCGAGCAGGCCCAGGTCACCTTCGAAGCTGTCCTGGGCCGCCGATTCAGCGTCGTTCAGGGCCCCGTCCTGCAGCCGGGCCACGGCGTCGATGATCACCGCCGCGCCCAGCTCGCCACCGGACAGCACGTAGTCGCCGAGGGAAATCTCCTCGTCGACATTGGCCTCCAGGAAACGCTCATCAATGCCCTCATAGCGGCCGCAGAGCAGGACCATGCGCGGCAGCGCCGCCAGTTCCCGCACCTTGGCCTGGGTCAACGGCGCCCCCTGCGGGCTGAGGTAGATCACCCGCGCCGGGGTCGGATCAGCATCGCGGATCGCCTGCAGGCAGGCCTGCAACGGCTCGATCAGCATCACCATGCCCGGGCCGCCGCCGAACGGACGGTCGTCCACCCGGCGGTAGTTGCCTTCGGCGTAATCACGGGGGTTCCAGCCATGCAGGCTGAACAACCCCTTCTCCTGCGCGCGCCCGACCACGCCCAGTCCAGCGGACTGGGCGAGGAACTCGGGGAACAGGGTGATGACGTCGAAACGCATGCTCACACTCAGAACTCGGGATCCCAGTCGACCACGACCAGGTTGGCCTCGAAGTCGACCGATTTGACGAAGTCCGGCTGCACGAACGGAATCATCCGCTCGCGGTCACCCCGGACCACCACCACGTCGTTGGCGCCGGTGCTGAACAGATGCGAGACCTGGCCCAGGGCAACGCCCTCGGTGGTCTTCACATCCAGGCCTTCCAGGTCCACCCAGTAGTACTCGTCCGGCTTCGGCGGCGGCAATGCACTGCGGGCCACGTAGATCTCGGTGCCGTGCATCGCTTCGACGGTATCGCGGTCCTCGACGCCGGGGAAACGGGCGACCAGGTGCTTGCCGCTGTCGCGGCCGCGTACACCTTCAATCGTGGTTTCCACGCCGGACGGGCTGCGCACGATCCACGGCTGGTAACGGAAAATGGCGGAACGTGGCTCGGTCCAGGACTCGAGCTTGATCTCGCCGCGCACACCAAAAGCGCCGACAACCCTGCCCAGCAGGATGCGGCGCTCGATATCTTTCATCTGCTTCAACCAAGAGGGCCACGCCGAAGCGTGGCCCGTCAGGATCAGGCCGCAGCGGCCTGGGACTTGGTCGCTTCCTTGATCAGGTTGCGGACCTTGTCGGTCGGCTGGGCGCCGTTCTTGACCCAATGGTCAACGCGGGCCAGGTCCAGCTCGATGCGCTTCTCGGCGCCCTGGGCGACCGGGTTGTAGAAGCCAACGCGCTCGATGTTGCGGCCGTCGCGCGCGCTGCGCACGTCGGTGACGATGATGTGGTAGAACGGACGCTTCTTGGCGCCGCCGCGGGTCAGTCGAATCTTGACCATGGTGTTTTTCCTATTGCCCAGTCGCCAGGATGGCGAGGTAAGCGGGCGATTATAGCGGCAGAGCCCGGCCGAGCCAACCCCATGGGTGACCAGCCTTCACGGTAGTGCTGGGCCATGCCCGGCGGGCTTTTCACCCCAAACCGTCCCAAGCCACCGCCGCAAGCACCGCTCTGCCCTGTTCAGCCAGTGCCTGCGAGCCGGGCAGGACATGCCCGTCGATGGCCTCCAGCGCCCACAGACCGCTGGCGTTGCAGGCAAAAGCGGCTTTCACGCCGGCCATATCCGCCAGCCGCAATGGCTGCGTGGCCTGCGCCCCCGGCCAATGCTGCTTCAGCAGCGCCTCGGCGGTCCCGCGCAGGGCCGGCGCCTGCGGCCAGAGCAGCCGTTCACCATCGTGCACGGCCAGGTTCCAGGTGCTGCCTTCACTCATTTCGCCATCGACGGTCACGAACAGCACATCGTCGAATCCTTCCGCCATCGCCGCGCGGCGCTCGGCGAACAGGCCGAAGGTGCCCACATGTTTGATCTGCGGCAGTTCACGCTGCCAGGCCACGCTGCGCACACGCTTGGAGGCGGTCAGCGTCACCGGCGCGGACGCCGCCACCAGCACGTCCACGGGCACCGCCGCCAGCGGATTGCGGAAATCGAAGTGGCGCGAATACACCGTCACCCGCAACGAGGCATCGCCCTGCCCCGCTTGCCGCAGCGCCTGCACCATCCAAGCCCGCACCTGCGCCATATCCAGCTCGCTACCGAACAGCTCGCGCGTGGCATGCGACAGCCGCGCCAGATGCAGGTCCAGTCCCTGCACCGCGTGGTCGCGCACCTGCAGCGAGGTGAAGTGGCCGTAGTTGACGAGCGCCGGCAGCAGATCCTCCACCTGCGCCGGCTGGCCGTTGCAGGTCAGCGTCATCGCAGCAGTGCCTGCGCCTGGCTCCACATGCCGCGCAGCACGTCTGCGGCCGGCTGTGCCGGCGCCATCCATGCCGACTGCCCGGCCCAGGCCTGCATCGCGGCCAGGCGGTTTTCCTGCACGGCCTGCTTGCGCATCGGCGCGGTCAGGCCGCGCTGCACCGGGTACGGACGCGGCGCCGGGGCGCCTTCTGCGGCGGCGGCGCGCACGTAGGGTGTCGCCAGACCACGGCCCAGACGACCGCTGAAGGCACGGGTCGGCCAGGTGTCTTCCGGTTCGCTGGCGGCCAGTCCATCGGCCCACGCCGAGGCGATCGCCGCTTCCGGCGTGCGCAGGAACGCGGTGCCGATCTGCACGGCGCTGGCGCCCAAGGTGAGTGCGGCGGCGATACCACGGCCATCGGCGATGCCGCCGGCGGCAATCACCGGGATGTGCAGGTGATCGGCCAGCCGTGGCAGCAGCGCGAACAGGCCGACCAGCTGGCGCTCGGCCATCGCCGGATCGAATGAACCACGATGCCCACCCGCTTCCACGCCCTGCGCCACCACGGCATCGGCACCGGCATCCTGGGCGGCGCGTGCTTCAGACAACGTGGTCGCGCACGCGATCCAGGCGATGCCGGCGTCCTTCAGCTGCTGCACGTGGCGCGGCAACAGCACGCCCATGATGGTCGAGGCCACCGCAGGACGCGCCGCCAGCAGCGCGGCGAACTGTTCTTCGAAGTCGGCGGGCGTGGCATCGGCGGCGCTGGCTGGCACGTCCGGGCCCCATTGGGCGAGGAAGGCGCGGCTGGCGGCCTCGGCGGCAACGTCACGGGTCGGCACGGGGTCAGGCACCCACAGGTTCACCTGTGCCGGGCCGGTGGAGGTCGCGCGGAAGTCCTCCATCCAGCGACCGATATCGGCAGATGACGACAGCACCGCGCCCATCGCACCCATGCTGCCGGCATTGGCCAACGCGGCCGACAACGGCACCGGACAGGCGCCGGCCATCGGTGCCAGCAGGATCGGAACGGAAACGTCAAAGCGCCGGCAGAACGCCTCGACGCGGGAAGATACAGCGGAACTCTGCATGACGGCCCATCGTTTCGGACAGGCCCCCATGGTGCGCGCAGGGCGGGGGTAGAGTCGAGCCTGCCCGGCGGCTTGTTGCGTCGCCTGCGCGCCGCCGCCCGAGCACAGGCTCGGGCGCTACATCAGACTGCGACCGGGCCGTCATCAACGGAACGGCATGCCGCGGCCGCCCATGGCGCCCATCATGCCCTTCATGCTGCGCAACATGCCCTTCATGCCGCCGCCAGCCATCTTGCTCATCATCTTTTCCATCTGCATGTACTGCTTCATCAGCTTGTTGACGTCGGCCGGGGTCACGCCCGAGCCCTTGGCGATGCGCGCGCGGCGCGAGCCGTTGAGCAGGTTCGGATTGCGCCGTTCCTTCTTGGTCATCGAGTTGATGATGGCGATCATGCGCGGCACTTCCTTGCCCTGGCTGACCTGCTGCTTCAGATGGTCGGGGATGTTGCCCAGGCCCGGCAGCTTGTCCATCAGGCCGCCGATGCCGCCCATGTTCTGCATCTGCTCGAGCTGGTCACGCATGTCGTTCAGGTCGAACTTCTTGCCCTTGGCGACCTTCTCGGCCAGCTTGGCGGCCTTGTCCTTGTCGACCTGCTGTTCGACCTGCTCGACCAGCGACAGCACATCGCCCATGTCGAGGATGCGGCTGGCGATGCGGTCCGGGTGGAACACGTCCAGGCCTTCCGGCTTTTCGCTGACACCGACGAACTTGATCGGCTTGCCGGTGATGTAGCGCACGCTCAGCGCGGCACCGCCGCGGGCGTCGCCGTCGGTCTTGGTCAGCACCACGCCGGTCAGCGGCAGCGCATCGCCGAAGGCCTTCGCGGTGTTGGCTGCGTCCTGGCCGGTCATCGCGTCGACCACGAACAGGGTTTCGGCCGGGTTCACCGCCGCGTGCAGGGCCTTGATCTCGGCCATCATCGCTTCGTCGATGGCCAGGCGGCCGGCGGTATCGACCAGCAGTACGTCGACGAACGACTTGCGTGCATCGTCGATGGCGGCGCGCACGATGGCTTCCGGCTTCTGGTCGGCGCTGGACGGGAAGAACAGCACGCCGACCTGCTCGGCCAGGGTCTTCAGCTGCTCGATCGCGGCCGGACGATAAACGTCGGCCGACACCACCATCACCTTCTTCTTGCGCTTTTCCTTCAGGTGCTTGGCCAGCTTGCCCACCGTGGTGGTCTTGCCGGCACCCTGCAGGCCTGCCATCAGAATGATGGCCGGGGCCGGGACATTCAGGTTCAGGTCGCTGGCTTCAGCACCCATCACTGCGGTCAGCTCGTCGCGCACGACCTTGATCAGCGCCTGGCCCGGGGTCAGCGACTTCAGCACTTCCTGGCCGACCGCGCGCACCTTGATGCGCTCGATCAGCGCCTGCACCACCGGCAGCGCAACGTCGGCTTCAAGCAGCGCGATGCGCACTTCGCGGGTCGCCTCGCGGATGTTCTCCTCGGTCAGGCGGCCGCGGCCACGCAGGCGCTCGATGGTGCCGGAAAGGCGCTGGGTCAGGGACTCGAACATGCGACGCAACCTGTCTGAAAGCGGGGGACAATAAGGCAGACAGTATAACGGGTCCGCTCCCCTCCCCGGACTGCGACCACGGGGCCGTCGCCACTATCGCAGGGGTATGCGAAACTGCAACGATGACAATCGTTCTCATCGCCGTCCTGCTCTACCTGGCTGCCAGTGCCCTGCTGGTGCGCGCGCTCGGCCGCGATGAAAGCACCGGTTCCCCCACCTGGCTGTGGCCCGCCCTGCCGGCGATGCTGCTGCATGGCGGCTACCACGTGATGGTGGCGATGCGCACCAACGGCGGGCCGGACATGCACTTCTTCGCCGCGCTGTCGCTGGTCGGCCTGGGCATGGCGTGGCTGACCTCGCTGGTCGGCGCGCGTGGGCGGATGTCGGCACTGGGCGTGGTGGTGTTCCCGTTGGCCGCGGTGCTGCTGCTGGCCTACCACGGCTACGGCCACGAACCGAGCAAGGTGCTGGGCTGGCGCCTGGCCAGCCACGCCTGGCTGGCGCTGCTGGCCTACGCCACGCTGAGCATCGCCGCGCTGCTGGCGATCATGCTGTGGCTGCAGGAGCGCGCACTGCGCCGCCGCGAGTTCCGCCCGTGGCTGCGGGCGCTGCCGCCGCTGGCCGACCTGGAATCGCTGTTGTTCCGGGTGATCACCGTCGGCTTCGCGCTGCTGACCCTGACCCTGGTCACCGGCGTGCTGTTCGTCGACGACCTGCTGGCACAGAAGCTGGTACACAAGACCGTGCTGAGCGTGCTGTCGTGGATCGTGTTCGGCGTGCTGCTGATCGGCCGCCGCCGCTACGGCTGGCGCGGCATGAAGGCGGTGCACTGGACGCTGGCGGCGATGCTGTTGCTGCTGCTGGCGTTCTTCGGCAGCCAGTTCGTGATCGAGCTGGTGTTCGGGCATTCGCGATAGGCGGTGTGCCGACCAACGGTCGGCAGCCACCGGCGCTAACGTCAAGGCTGGGCCAGGATCTTCCGCACCGAACGGCCGCTGTTGGTGAGGATGTCATCGACCTGCCAGCAGCCCTGCCCCTGGCGCACCATCGATAGACGGGTCACGTAGGCCTTCTTCCAAACCGAATAGCGCATCTCAACCTCGCCGGCGGTGGCCGACGCCTCTTTCCAGCTGTAACGCACAGGGGTTTCGATGTCGCCGTCCTGCGCATCCAGCCACGGATCGGAATCGATCGTGCAGATGCCCTCTTCGCGCTGCTGGCAGGCGCGCTCGCCGCGCAGGGCCTTGCCGAAGCCGGGGCTGACCAGCGCGGGCGGCGGTTCCAGCAGGTCGCCATCGCCCGTCGTCGCTTCGTAGAACGCGCGGGCCACAGCTGCCGGTTCCTGGCAGGCGGGCGCGGCCTGTGCTGCTGGCGCCAGCAGCAGGCCGGCAATCATCAACATCCCTGTCTTTCGCATGTCCAATCCCTTTGGTCGTGATGGCGATCTGTTGTAGAGCCGAGCCCATGCTCGGCTGCGTTCCAGCATAAGCCGAGCGCAGGCTCGGCTCTACTTACAACCCGTAACGCTCGATCACATCCAGATGCGGCTGGCGGTCCTGGTCGCAGGCTTCGGCCAGCCGCAGCCAGCAGTGTGGGTGCGGCCACTTCGCGGTCTCCTGCTGCAGGAAGCGGTGCAGCGCCAGCGGTGCGTGGTCCTGCGGCTGCGCAACGGTGAACAGCACGCCCGGCAGGGTGCCTCCCTCCATGTCGGGGTCGGTCACGGTGTAGTCCGCGCGGCTGTGCGACCACACCTTCCAACCCTGTGCTTCGGCCGCCTCGACGAAGGCGTTCCAGGCTTCTTCGCCCGGGTGCGCGCCATCGACCAGCCAGCTGCGGGCAAAACCACCGCGTTCCAGCACATGGACCTGCGCATAGGTCGGAATGAAGTGCTCGCGGGCCTCTTCTTCCTCCGGTGCCGGGTGCACCAGCGCGGCATCAAACACCACCCAGTCGCCGACCTGCTGGGCACGGTTGGCCGGTGCGTTCTCGACGATGCGTGCGGTCACCGGGCCACTGCGACGGGCGTAGTACTCCATCGGCTCGCCATTCTCTTCACTGCGGATGATCACCCAGCCCCACGGCTCCTCGACCACGCCATCCTGGCTGGACAACTCCATGCCGATCGCCGCCGCCGAGCGGCGCACCGCATCCCAGTCGCGTGCCGCGCTGGCCGCACTCATGTGGTCCCAGTGCGCGGCGTTGGGTTCCTCCAGCAGCTCCACCAGCTGCGCATAGCAGGCCTGTGCTTCGCTGAAACGGCCGGTTTCCATGTACATGCGCGCCAGCGTGCCCCGCGCGCCGTGCGAACCCGGCGAGGCGGCCAGCAGCGCCTGCGCGGCCTGCTCCAGCGCCGGCCAATCGGACACGCGACGTGCACGCTGCACCTCGCACCAGTGCGCGAACACCGGCACGCTGCCACGGTAGATCCCGGCCAGCTGACGCAGGCCCTCGTCGTCGCCCTGCTCGGTCAGCCAGCGCATCAGCGTGTAGGCGGCCGGGCCATCATCCTGATCGTGTGCGCGCACGAATCGCCACAGCAATGCGCGCGCTTCCGCCTGCGCACCACAGGCGCTCAATGCCGAGGCAGCCATCTCAGCCAGCGCCTCGTCATCGGGCAGCTGCGCCTGTGCCTGCAGCAGCCACTGGGCCTCGCGCTCCGGATCGCGCGACTGGTTCTGCTCCCCCTGCTCGTTCAGCCAGGCCAGCAGTTCGCTGGCCGGCACCGGCAGCGGCGCAACGTCAGGCAATGCATCGATACGCGCGGCCAGGTCGGCCACCAATGCTGCCGCACCACGGTCCTGGCGCAGCTGCGCCAGATGGGTACGCGCCAGTTCCAGCTGGCGCAGCGCCACCCAGCGTGCACCTCGCTGCAGCGCCAGTTCAAGGCTCAGCGCAGCGACTTCGATCAGCAGGCGGTGCGAGCCAACCTCGGCAAAGTGTTCGATGATGGTGTTGAAGCGCGTGCCCAGATCCCAGGTATTGCGTGCAGGATCGCGCCGGCACAGCGCTGCGGCCGTGTTCGCCCACAGTCGCCAGTAGGTAGGCGTCAGTTCGCTCCACGGCACCAGCTGCTGCACGGCCTCTTCGTCGCGGCCCAGCTGGGCCAGCGCCCATGCCTTGGACAGGCGGCGCGGCACCGTGCAGTTGGCCGGCTCGTACTCGCCGGACGCGGCCACTTCGGCCTCTCGCTTCTCGATCAGCAACAGCGCTTCTTCGGCGCGGCCCATGCCCAGCAGGATCTTGATCTGCATTTCCGGGAAGCTGTCGAACACTTCCTTGCCGCAGGCCTCGATCGCATCCGACTGCACCTGCAGGTAATCCAGCGCATCCTGGCCGCGGCCATCATCCAGCAGCGCATCGGCCTTTTCGCAGCTCAGGCACTGGAAGCAGGCCCAGCTTGGATCGATGCGTGCAAGCGTTTCATCGCACACCTCGACACGTTCGGGAACCCAGCCCGGGCCATCGATGTTGCCGTAGCAGGCAGCCAGATCCTGGGTCACGCAGATCGACTGCGGGCACTCCATCGTGTCCTCACGATGCGCACGCTCGAACAGCGCCACGGCTTCGCCCAGCGCGCTTTCGCCTTCGACGCGGTTGCCGACGCGATTGCGCAGCGCCCAGTGGCCGACGTAGACGTCGACCCACGGGTTGTCCAGCGCCTTGCCCAGCGCACGCGCTTCAGGCAGCAGCGCGTCGACGCGGTCGACACGCAGTTCGCTCACCTCGTCGGCGAGACGGTTCAGCAGGTGCGCGTTCTGCGCCTGGCCCGCCTGGCGCAGGTCACCCTGCAGTTTTTCGACCCAGTTCCAGATGTCCATGGGGTAAGTGCTCCTGTCTAGCGAAGGCTGGATGAGAAGGTACGGTGCTCAGCGCAGCATCTGCTGCAGGGCACCGGCGATATCGGTAAAGGCGCCGTTGAGATCCGGGCCGGGCGTAGTGTTCGCGCGTGCCAGCGGGCGGCCCTGCGCGGCGACGATGATCTTCAGTGAGCGCAGCAGGCGGGCTGCGGCTTCGGCCTGTGGATGCCCCTCGCGCTGGGCGCGCAACAGCGCCTGAACGGCCGGGTTGTCGAGGTTGAGGTACAGCCGCGACGGTGCGCGCGATTCGATGCGCGCGGTGAACTGCCGGGCCAGGCGCAGCGCGGCCATCGAAACGCGCTTGTCGTTCTCGTCGTCTTCCAGGCGCTGCTTCAGCTCGGCTTCGCGGTCGGGCACCACCACCACCGGCAGCGACTCGGGGCTGAAGCGTGCCGGCAGCAGCTGTTCGCCATCACCGAGCTGCTCGCGCAGCCATGCCAGCTGCGCCTCGTCGAGGCTGTCATCGCTGCGGAACAGTGCACGGTTGCCCTGTTCGGTCCCCAATTCAACCAAGCGCAGGCCCTTGGCCTGGGCCCAACGGCGCAGGAACGGCACCACCGCATAGCGATGGCCGTGCGCGACCGGCACGCCCATCGCGCGGAACAGCATTTCCTCGAAGCCGCCGCCGTTGTCGAGGATCACGTGCACGGCGCCACGTGCGGGCAGCGCACTGGCCGGCAGGTCGCCCTGCGAGGTCGGCACGCGCACGTGCTCCAGCAACAGGTCGAACAGGCGATCATCGCACAGCGCTGCGCCCAGCAAGGCCTCATTGTGGCGCGTGAGAACGCGTCGCCAGGCCTCCGGCTGCTGCCGCGCGACGTCGGCCAGGCCATCAATCAGCGCTTCCAGCAGCGCATGCTGCACGGCGCGGTACTGGTCGTCGCGCTGCAGATCTTCGCGGCTGGCGGTAGGCGTCAGCCGCGAGGATTCGATCACCCCGCCAATGAACCCAGCCCAGGGCGGCAGCAGGTCGCGCGCATCGTCATCCAACAGCATGCCGCGCACGAACACCGACAGGTTGCGGTTGTCGCTGGTGCCGTAGGTAGCGCCGTCCTGCACCCACAGCAGGCCGGTGGCATCGCTGTTGCCATCGGCACGCAACGGCACGGTGACGATCGGCTCGAAATCATGCTCGAAGCGCGCTGCGAACTGCAGCGCCTGGCGGCGCGCCTGCACCGGATGCAGAGCAACATCCCCCTGCCCACGCCACGGCGGCGGCTCGGGATTGAGCGCCTCGCCCGCAGCGCCGATGAAGATCGGCTCGGACAGCAGCGCACAGTAACGGCCCAGCACCTCGTGCAGGCGCGCTTCGTTGGCCAGCGGCAGGAAATCCGGATGCAGCTCCAGTTCCACCTCGGTACCGATCGCACGTGCCGGCACCTCACTGACGGTGTACTGCTCGGCATTGCTGGACACGTACAGGTGACCCAGTTCCGGCGTCTGGTACGAGGTGGTACGCACGCTGACCCGGCGCGCCAGCACGAAGGCCGACAGGAAACCGAGGCCGAACATGCCGATCAGGCCTTCATCGTCCTCGCCGCCCTGGCGCAGGCCACGGGTGTAGCCGACGCCGACGGTGGCCAGGTAATCGTGGATTTCCTGGCGGGTCAGGCCGGCACCGGTGTCGGTGATGCGCAGTACGCCAGCGGCGGCATCGACCTGCACCGAAATGCGCGAAGGCACTTCGATGCCGGGCTGTTCGATGCGGCGACGGATGATCGAATCGTGCGCGTTCTGCACCAGCTCACGCAGCGCCACCACCGGGGTGGAATACAGGTGCTTGCCCAGCACCGTCATCAGTCCATTGAGATCGACCCCGGCGCGACGGATTTCGGCGTTGGGGGCGGTGAGCGCGGTGTCCTGCATGTAATCGTTTACTCCTGGGCACGGAAAGACGCCAGAGGGCGTCTTCGTCGAGCGGGAAAAACTAGCACAGGGAAGCTGACCGTTGCTGCATTGGACATGTGTAGAGCCGAGCCGATGCTCGGCTGCTGTTCGCTCTTTGTAGCGTCGAGCCATGCTCGGCTGCTGTTCGACCACCCGTCGACCATGGCTCGACGCTACAGAAAGCAGCCGGGCGTGGGCTCGGCTCTACAGTGCTGGCATCACGCCGCGTCGATGGCCTCGGACAGGCGCTCCACCGCGATCACTTCCATGCCTTTCACCGAACCGCCCTTCGGCGCATTGGCCTTGGGCACGATGGCGCGCTTGAAGCCATGGGTGGCCGCCTCACGCAGGCGGTCTTCGCCATTGGGCACCGGCCGGATCTCGCCGGACAGACCGACTTCGCCGAAGGCAATGGTCTTCTCCGCCAGCGGCCGATCCTGCAGCGAGGACAGCACCGCCAGCAGCACCGGCAGGTCGGCCGCGGTCTCCTGCACGCGAATGCCACCGACCACATTGACGAACACATCCTGATCGCCGACCAGCACACCGCCGTGGCGATGCAGCACCGCCAGCAGCATGGCCAGCCGGTTCTGCTCCAGGCCAACCGCGACACGGCGCGGGTTCGACAGCGGCGACGCATCAACCAGCGCCTGCACCTCCACCAGCAGCGGCCGGGTGCCCTCGCGGGTGACCATCACGCAACTGCCCGGTTGATGGGTGCTGCCACCGGACAGGAAGATCGCCGATGGGTTGGAGACCTCCTTCAGGCCCTTGTCGCCCATCGCGAACACGCCCAGCTCGTTGACTGCACCGAAGCGGTTCTTGAAGGCGCGCAGCAGGCGGAAGCGGCTGCCGCTCTCGCCTTCGAAATACAGCACCGCATCGACCATGTGTTCGAGCACGCGCGGGCCGGCGATGCCGCCCTCCTTGGTCACGTGACCGACCAGGAACACGGCGGTGCCGGTTTCCTTGGCGAAGCGCACCAGCCGCGCAGCACTCTCGCGTACCTGGCTGACCGAGCCCGGCGCGGCGGTCAGGCTCTCGGTCCACAGGGTCTGCACGGAGTCGGCCACAATCAGCCGCGGGCCGGCCTTGGACGCATGCTGCAGGATCGACTCGACGCCGGTCTCGGCCAGCGCATTGACGCCATCCAGCGGCAGCTCCAGGCGATGCGCGCGGCCAGCCACCTGCGCCAGCGACTCCTCGCCGGTGACGTACAGCACCGGCAATTCAGCCGCCATCTTCGCCACCGCCTGCAGCAGCAGGGTCGACTTGCCGATGCCGGGGTCGCCACCGACCAGCACCACCGCGCCTTCGACCAGACCGCCGCCGAGCACGCGGTCGAACTCGCCGATGCCGGTGCTGACCCGGCGGTGCTCGGTCTGCTCCACGTCCTTCAGCGCGGTGATCTTCGGCGGGTCGATCTTGCCCGCCCAGCCGGCCCGGCGCGACGTTGGCGCCTTGGCCGCCGCCGCACTCTCCAGCACGATTTCCGACAGCGAGTTCCAGGCGTTGCACTCGGTGCACTGGCCCTGCCACTTGCTGAATTCGGCGCCGCATTCATTGCAGACGTAGGCGGAGCGGGCTTTTGCCATTGGATGATTTCCAGCAACGGGAACAGGCGTGGCAGGATAGCCGAGCCGGGTCGCAGGTGCTGCGACCGCTCAAGTCCCGCCCCCCCGCGCCGATAGCTGTCGCGGGCGTGCGCCTTGCGGGCGCCCCCTCCCTCCCCCTCTGGATTCAACATGACTGGCAGTTACAGTCAGAGCCTGGTCGCCATCTCCCTGCTGGTGGCCATTCTTGCTTCGTACACGGCGCTGGACATGGCCGGCCGCCTGGCCACGGCCGAGGGCCGCGTGGCCCGCTGGTGGCTGGCCGGCGGTGCAGCGGCGATGGGCCTGGGTATCTGGTCGATGCATTTCATCGGCATGCTGGCCTTCGACCTGCCGATCCCGGTCGGCTACGACCTCGGCATCACCCTCTACTCGCTGGCCGTGTCGATCGGCGCCTCTGCCTATGCGCTGTGGCTGGTGTCGCGGCCCAGCCTGCCCTGGCGACGGCTGCTGGCCGGCGCCGTGCTGATGGGCCTGGGCATTGCCACGATGCACTACCTCGGCATGGCCGCGATGCGCATGCAGCCGGGCATCGACTATCACCCGGGCTGGTTCGCCGCCTCCATTGCGGTGGCCATCGGCGCCGCCGGTGCTGCGCTGTGGATCGCATTCCGCCTGCGTGCCGAGCAGCGCAACACCATGCGCCTGCGCGCACTGGCCTCGCTGGTGATGGGCCTGGCCATCGTCGGCATGCACTACACCGGCATGGCCGCGGCGCGCTTCCCGGAGGGCAGCATCTGCGGCGCGGTCGGCAGCGGTGGCATCGACACGCGCTGGCTGGCGGTGCTGGTGATCGTCACCACCGTGGCCACGCTGGGTATCGCCCTGGTCGCCTCGCTGTTCGACCGGCAGATGCGCGTGCGCACCGGCCTGCTGGCCGATTCGCTGGCGCATGCCAACAACAAGCTGATCCAGGCCGCCCTGCACGACCCGTTGACCCAGCTGCCCAACCGCATGCTGCTGCAGGACCGCATCGAGCAGGCCATCGAGAAGGCGCGGCGCCGCAACCATGCGGTGGCGGTGATGTTCTGCGACCTGGACGGCTTCAAGGCGGTCAACGATGCCTACGGGCACCAGCTGGGCGACCGCCTGCTGGTGGCGGTGGCGCAGCGTATCGGCGGCCTGCTGCGTCCGCAGGACACCTTCGCCCGCCTCGGCGGCGACGAGTTCGTGATCGTGCTGGCCATCGATGTTCCCGACGATGCGGTGGTGGTGGCCGAGCGGATCATCGCGGCGGCTGGCGAACCGTTCCTGCTGGATGCAGCCGAGCTGCAGGTCAGCGCAAGCCTGGGCATCGCCCTGTACCCGGATGACGCCGGCAACGAGCGCGAGCTGATGGCACACGCCGACGCTGCGATGTACCACACCAAGGAAACCGGGCGGAACGGCTATACGTTCTTCACCCCCTCGATGCAGCTCAGCGCCAACCGTCAGCTGCGCCTGCTGCAGGACCTGCGCAAGGCCGTGATGCGCAATGAACTGATCCTGCATTACCAGCCCAAGTTCCCGGCCGCGGGCGCGCCAGCCACCGGCGCCGAGGCGCTGCTGCGCTGGCAGCATCCGGAGCTGGGCCTGCTGGCGCCGGACGTGTTCATCCCCATTGCCGAACGCAGTGGCCTGATCCTGCCGATCGGCGACTGGGTGCTGGACCGCGCCTGTGCGCAGTTGCGTGCGTGGCACGATGCCGGACATGCCGAATGGTCGATGGCAGTGAACCTGTCGCCCTTGCAGTTCTCCTCCCCGGCCCTTCTGGACAGCGTGCGCGGGGTGCTCGAACGGCACCACATCGAGCCGGCGCGGCTGACCCTGGAGATCACCGAGACCACGGCGATGAAGGACGTCGACGCCAGCCTGGCGATCCTCAACGACCTCACCGCGATGGGCGTGCACATTGCCATCGACGACTTCGGCACGGGCTATTCCAGCCTGCTGTACCTGAAACGCATGCCGGCCACCGAACTGAAGATCGACCGCGCGTTCGTGCATGACCTGGAATGCAATGAAGAGGACGCCGCCATCGTCTCGTCGATCATCGCGCTGGGACGCACCCTGCAGCTGCAGGTGGTGGCCGAAGGCGTGGAGACGCAGGCGCAGCGCGAGTACCTGAGCGAACTGGGCTGCGACCAGTTGCAGGGCTACCACCTGGGCCGACCGATGGACGCCGAGGAATTTCTGCGCCGGGTGGGCTGAGCCGATGTGCGGAGCAAGCTCCGCACCCACCTCATCAGGAGATCCACGCCGTGCGTGGATGTTCCTCGCCGCCCCCCCCCACGGCAAACAGAAAGGCCGCCCGAGGGCGGCCTTTCTGCGTGGCAACGTCGCGAAGACGTCAGTGCATCATGTGCACGTTCATGTTGTGCATGACCCACAGGGTGCCGACCACGATGATGCCGATCACCACCACGGTGAAGGCCGCAGCGTTGACGTTCCAGCGGCTTTCCGAAGAGCGGTCCAGGTGCAGGAAGAACACCAGGTGGACCAGCATCTGCAGCACCGCGGTGATCGCGATCACCACACCGTTGACGGTGCGCGAGAAATCACCCGACATCACCATCCAGAACGGGATGACGGTCAGCACCACCGCCAGCACGAAGCCGATCAGGTACGACTTCACGGTGCCATGGCTTTCGCCGCCGGTGCCGTGGTCGTGTGCATGGTTGTCATGTGCCATTACAGGGCTCCATTGAGGTAGACGACGGAGAACACGCCGATCCAGATCAGGTCCAGGAAGTGCCAGAACAGGCTCAGGCACGCCATGCGGGTCTTGTTGGTCGGGGTCAGGCCGTACTTCTTCAGCTGCACGAACATCACCAGCAGCCACAGCAGGCCGGCGCTGACGTGCAGGCCGTGGGTACCGACCAGGGCAAAGAACGCCGACAGGAAGGCACTGCGGTCCGGACCGTAGCCCTGGTGGATCAGGTGCTGGAACTCCCACACTTCCATGCACATGAAGCCGAAGCCCAGCAGCCAGGTGATGCCCAGCCACAGGTACATCTGGCCCATCTGCTTGCGGTGCATGGCGATCATGCCCAGGCCGAAGGTCAGCGACGAGGTCAGCAGCAGCGCGGTTTCCCATGCAACGAACGGCAGTTCGAACAGGTCCTTCGCGGTGGGGCCACCATCGGTGCCGCCCGCCAGCACCACGTAGGTGGCGAACAGCGAGGCGAAGATGAGGCAGTCGCTCATCAGGTACACCCAGAAACCGAAGACGGTATTGCCGCCGGTGTCGTGATGCTCGTGGTCGTCATGGCCATGGGCCGCCGCGTGCGCGGCGTGCCCGTGGCTCAGGGTCGAGGTATTGGTGCTCATGCCTTCAGCTCCGACTTCACCAGGCCCTGGGCTTCCAGGTGCTTGCGGTGTTCGTTCTCGATGCGTTCCACCTCGGCGGCCGGGACCCAGTAGTCCACGTCCTGGTCGAAGGTGCGGTAGATGAACGTGGCGATCATGCCGACGAAGCCGACGATGGCCAGCCACCAGATGTGCCAGATCATCGCGAAGCCGAACACCAGGCTGAAGGCACCGATGACAACGCCCGTGCCGGTGTTGCGCGGCATGTGGATGTCGGTGTACTTGGCCGGCTTCGGCCAGGCTTCACCACGCTGCTTGCGCTCCCAGAAATCGTCCAGCTCGGTGACTTCCGGCAGCGTGCCGAAGTTGTAGAAGGCCGGCGGCGAAGAGGTTTCCCACTCCAGCGTACGGGCATCCCACGGGTCGCCGGTCAGGTCGACGGTCTTCTTGCGGTCGCGGATCGACACGGCCACCTGGATGATCTGGCACAGGATGCCGGCGCCAACGATGAAGGCACCTGCGGCGGCGATCAGCAGCAGCGGCTCGTAGGCCGGGTTGACCGTGCTCTGCAGGCGACGGGTCATGCCCATGAAGCCCAGCACGTACATCGGCATGAAGGTCACGTAGAAGCCGATGAACCAGCACCAGAACGCGCACTTGCCCCAGAACTCGTTCAGGCGGAAGCCGAACATCTTCGGCCACCAGTAGGTGATGCCGGCGAACATGCCGAACACCACGCCGCCGATGATGACGTTGTGGAAGTGGGCAATCAGGAACAGGCTGTTGTGCAGCACGAAGTCGATGGCCGGGATCGCCAGCATCACGCCGGTCATGCCGCCGATGACGAAGGTGACCATGAAGCCGATGGTCCACAGCACCGGGGTGGTGAAGTGCACGCGGCCGCGGAACATGGTGAACAGCCAGTTGAAGATCTTCACGCCGGTCGGGATCGAAATGATCATCGTCGTGATGCCGAAGAAGGCATTGACGTTGGCACCCGAGCCCATGGTGAAGAAGTGGTGCAGCCACACGATGAACGACAGCACGCCGATGCAGGCGGTGGCGTAGACCATGCCCTTGTAGCCGAACAGCGCCTTGCGCGAGAAGGTCGCGATGACTTCGGAGAACACACCGAACGCCGGCAGGACCAGGATGTACACCTCCGGGTGACCCCAGATCCAGATCAGGTTGATGTACAGCATGGCGTTGCCGCCACCATCATTGGTGAAGAAGTGCGTACCCAGGTAGCGGTCCAGGGTCAGCAGCACCAGGGTGATGGTCAGCACCGGGAAGGCAGCCACGATCAGCACGTTGGTCACCAGGGCGGTCCAGGTGAACACCGGCATCTGCATCAGCTTCATGCTGGGGGTACGCATCTTCAGGATGGTGATGAAGAAGTTGATACCGCTCAGCGTGGTACCCAGGCCTGCGACCTGTAGACCCCAGATGTAGTAGTCCATGCCGACGCTTGGACTGTATTCGATGCCCGACAACGGCGGGAACGCCAGCCAGCCGGTGGCAGCGAACTCACCGATCCACAGCGACAGCATGATCAGCACAGCGCCCGACACGAACAGCCAGAAGCTGAGCGAGTTGACGAACGGGAACGCGACGTCGCGCGCACCGATCTGCAGCGGCACGGCCAGGTTCATCAGGCCGGTGATCAGCGGCATCGCCACGAAGAAGATCATGATCACGCCGTGGGCGGTGAAGATCTGGTCGTAGTGGTGCGGCGGCAGGTAACCCTCGGACCCGCCGACGGCGAGCGCCTGCTGGGTACGCATCATGATGGCGTCGGAGAAGCCACGCAGCAGCATGACGAAGGCGACGATGAGGTACATCACGCCGATCTTCTTGTGATCCACCGAGGTGAACCACTCCTTCCACAGATAGCCCCACAGCTTGAACTTGGTGATCAGGGCCATGACGCCCAGGCCACCCAGCACCGCGCCGACCAGGGTGGTCAGCACGATTGGATCGTGGGGGATCGACTCAAGAGAGAGTTTTCCCAACATGTTCATTCTCCCGAACCCGCGTGGCCGGCATGGCCCGCGTGTTCGTGTTCGTTGGCATCCAGGTTTTCACCCGATTCCTTGGAATCATGTGCGTCACTGGGGGCGTGGCCCTCGTGCGCTTCATGGCTGGCGGCATCGGCAGCGGCGGCACCAGCGTGCGAGTGCTTCATGCCGTAGTGCTTGTTGTCGCCCATGTGCTTGGCGATGACCCAGTCGAACAGGCCTTCTTCGGTCTTGCCGAAGTAGGTGACCGGGTACCACTCGGCGTTGCGTGCTTCACCCAGCGCCTTGAACGAGGTCTTGTCCAGGGTCTGCTCGCCGGCACGGACCTGGTCCAGCCACTGGCGGTATTCGGCATCGGTGACCGAGTAGGCGGTGAAGTGCATCTTGGCGAAGCCCGCGCCGCTGTAGTGCGAGGACATGCCCGGGAATTCACCGGTCTCGTTGGCGATCAGATGGAGCTTGGTCTCCATCGCAGCCATCGAGTAGATCATGCTGCCCAGGTGCGGGATGAAGAAGGCATTCATCACCGAATCGGACGTGATCTTGAAGTTCAGCGGCGTGTTGACCGGGAACTTGATTTCGTTGACGACCGCCACCTTCTCTTCCGGATAGATGAACAGCCACTTCCAGTCCAGCGAGATCGCCTCGATGGTGACCGGCTTGACGTCCGAATCCAGCGGCTTGTACGGGTCCAGTGCGTGCGACGAACGCCAGGTCAGGACCGCCAGCACCAGCACGATCATGCAGGGAATGGACCACACCACCACCTCGATCGCCGTCGAGTGGGACCACTTCGGCTCGTAACGGGCCTTGGTGTTGGAGGCGCGATACTTCCACGCGAAGGTCAGGGTCATGATGATGACCGGGATGACGACCAGCAGCATGAGCACGGTGGCCGTGATCAGCAGGGTCTTCTCATCCTGGCCGATCTGGCCCTTCGGACTGAGGATGGCCACGGCATCGCAGCCGGTGAGCATCACCAGCAACGACAGCAGCAGGCCCGGGCGCAACCAGCGCCCAAGGGTTTTCAACGGAATCATCGGTCGATCCAATTGCGAGGGAATGCCGTTCCCCGTCCTGCCTGTTCCGGCCAAAGCCGGTCCCACCGGTCCGGAAGACAGGCAGGGAGGTGGGGTCGAGTCAGCCTTTCAATTTTAGGCCGTCACCCACCATTTAAGAAAGGCATTGACAATGATCGAGCGCAGGAAAGGCCCGTTTCTGGCTGCGACACGTTGTCGCACCGCACGGGCGCGGCGGGCAGAACACCCGAGGGCGGCATCCTAGCATCGGGTGCTGGCCCGCGGTCCGCCCTCGTTCGGCAAAGTCATCTGAACCTGTTCAGGCGTGCTGACGGGTGCCCGGCATGGGATGCTCGGCGCTGGAGGAAGCCCATGGACAAGATCGACTTCAAGAAGCGCGATCGCGCGCTGTACCAGCCCCCGGTGGGCCGGTTCGTGACGGTGGACGTACCGCCCCTGCCCTACCTGATGGTCGACGGCCACGGGGATCCGAATACCGCCCCCGCGTATGTGCAGGCGGTGCAGTGGCTCTACTCGGTCAGCTATGCACTGAAGTTCGCGCTGAAGGCCAAGGGCCGGGACTACGTGGTGCCACCGCTGGAAGCGCTTTGGACCGCAGAGGATCCGTCGAGCTTTGTGGAACGCCGCAAGGATGAGTGGAGGTGGACGGTGATGATCCGTACGCCGGACGGGATCCGTCCAGAGCAGCTGGAGGCTGCCATCGCCAAGGCGGCGAAAAAACTGGGCGACGCACCGGCCAGTCTTCGCCATCAGGTGATTGAGGAGGGCATCTGCCTGCAGACCCTGCATGTAGGCGCCTACGATGACGAGGGTCCGGCCCTGGCCCATCTGCACGACGAACTGATGCCTTCGCTGGGCTACACCTTCGCCGGCCCCCATCACGAGATCTACCTGGGCGACCCGCGCAGGACCGACGCTGCGCGGTTGAAGACCGTGCTGCGGCAGCCGGTGCGGGCGCTTGAACCTGATAGGGGTTCGCGCCCATGATTTCCCACATCCGCCCAAACAAAAAGCCCCGGCAAAGGCCGGGGCTTTTCATGCAACTGGTGCCGGAAACAGGAGTCGAACCTGCGACCTACGCATTACGAATGCGCCGCTCTACCAACTGAGCTATTCCGGCTTAGCAGGCAATTCTAGAGGGTGCCGGTCAGCAGGTCAATTGAAGCCGCCGCCGCGAGGTTGACCCACTTCATGGTGGCTCGGAACGTCGTTTTACTCATAGGTACAGGAATCGTCGGCGCCCCCCTTGGCCGCCTTGGTGGTACGCATCACATCCCAACCTGTCGCGTTGCGTCACAGCACGACCGCTCGACGACATCGCATTCGTTCCGGACGCCGTTGAAGCCATCATTGAAGCCGGCATCGCCGTCCGCCACCAGCACCAGCGCACCCAGCGCCACCTCCGGCTGCACTTCGCGTTGGTGTGGATCCGGAGATGTGGTGCGCGACAGAACAGGCGTCGCAGTCACGATGTCGCCGGCTCAGCCAGTCCCCACCAAATTGGCGCACACCCGCCCGGCCGCGAAATCCTGCAGGTTCCCCAGCGTGATCGCCGAGATCTCCTGCAGCGCCTCCACGGTGAAGAAGCCCTGGTGGCCGGTCACCAGCACATTGGGGAAGGTCATCAGGCGCTGGAAGGCCTCGTCGTCGATGATCTCGCCGGACAGGTCCTGGAAGAACAGCGCGCTTTCCTGCTCGTACACGTCGATGGCCAGATGACCCAGCCGGCGCGCCTTCAGCGCGCGGATCACTGCATGGGTATCCACCAACCCGCCGCGCGAGGTGTTGACCAGCATCGCGCCCGGCTTCATCCGCGCCAGCGACGCATCATTGATCAGGTGGTGGGTCTCAGGCGTCAGCGGGCAATGCAGCGACACGATGTCGGCGCGTGCCAGCAGTTCATCCAGCCCGACCCTATCGCCGATTCCGCCGAACGCAGCCGACGGATACGGGTCGTGTCCCAGCACGATGCAGCCCATGCCCTTGAAGACGCGCGCAGTGGCCAGGCCGATCTTGCCGGTACCGACGATGCCCACGGTGCGGCCATGCAGGGTGCGCCCGAGCAGGCCATCGAGCATGAAGTTGCCTTCGCGCACCCGGTTGTAGGCGCGATGGGTCTGCCGGTTGAGGGTCATCACCAGCGCCAGCGCATGCTCGGCCACCGCCTCCGGCGAATAGGCCGGTACGCGTGCGACGAACAGATCCAGCGCTTTTGCAACCGCCAGATCCACGTTGTTGAAACCTGCGCATCGCAGCAGCACGGCCCGCACCCCCATCGCATGCAGGGTGTGCAGCACCGGCCCATCCAGGCGGTCGTTGACGAACACGCATACGGCTGCGCAATCCTGCGCCAGCGCCGCCGTGTGCACGTCCAGCGCCACATCGAAGTACACGAACGCAAAGCCGTCCCCAGCCGCATCGCGCTGGTTCGCCTCATCAAGGAAGCGGCGGTCGTAGGGACGGGCACTGAAGACGGCGATCTGCATGGATGGGCCTGGGTGGAATGCCATACCGACCATACCGCAGCAGCGCCCGCGTTGGGATGGCACCGGCGATGCCGTCATCGCCGGTGCCGGGTGCCACTTAGAACCTGTAGCCCAGGCCCAGCATCACGCCGTTCTGGATCTGCCCGTCGCGGCGCTCGCCCACGTAATCGGCCATGATCGACAGCCGCTCGCTGGCACGGCTGGTCACACCCAGGTTCCAGGCCAGCACCTGCTCGCCCACCGCCTGGCTGCTGGCGCCGAACACCAGATCCGGAGCTGCGGCGAAGCCGGTGCTGTAGCGGGCCTGCGAATCGCCCAGCTCCTTCTGCCAGACCACCCGGGCGCGCGGGGTGATGCGCTCACCGTTGTTGCCTTCGAAGGTCTTGAACAGCTGCAGGCCCGCACCCACGCGGATGCTCTCCAGGCTGCCACTGCGGCCAACCAGCGCACCGGCGCCCTGCCCTTCGTTGAAGCGGGTGGCCGACGTGCGCGCGTAGTCCACCACCGGCAGCAACGGCTGGATCACCAGGCCCTTGCCGGTGGTGAACGAGAACGCATGTTCAACACGTGCGGAGATCGCATCGTTGCTGTACTTCGCGCGCAGGGGCTGCTGCAGGCCATCGATACCGCCGATGCTGCGACGGGTGTCATGCCGCAGATCGGTGTAGCGCACGGCCGCCGACAGATAGCCGCGCGCGTACGTCGCATCGAGGTAACCGCCCACGTCCAGCGCGCGCACATCACCGGTGAAACCAGAGCCATCGCTGGCCTTGGTCGACATGTCCGCCGCGGCCACGCTGACGCCCAGGGTCACGCGGTCATCGGCCACGCGGGTGTCTGCACCGATCACGATGCCACCAATGGTGTGGCTCAGGCCGGCCACGCCACCGTCGGCATCGATGCGGCCATGGCTGGCGAAACCACGTGCCCAGATGCCATGGCTGCGTCCGGCATCACCGCTACCCGCAACGCTGCCCGGCGCCGGCTCGACCAGGTGCATCGCCAGCTGGTTGAACAGGCTGCCATGGCGCATGCCCGGCTGGGAGGAGACCGACTGCGCCACCTGCGAGGCCAGGCCATCGGCATCGCCGCCGCTGCGCATGGCCGACTGGTGCTGCTGCACGACGTTGCCGATGCTGCCCACCAGCGCGGTGTCGGCCAGGCGCAGGCTGGCGTGCGCATCACCGCGCAGGGCACCGGCCTGTTGTGCGATCACATCGCGGTCGGCGAACTGCAGTGCGCCCAGCAGCGATCTCAGTCCCTTGTCCTGGCGATCGGAAGCAGTCGCCAGCGCACGGCCCAGGCCGTCGCCGGACGTACCGTTGGCGAACAGGCCCAGCTGGTCAAAGCCCGGGTTGGCAGTCAGCCACAGGCCATCGGCCGTCTGCTTCACGTTGAAGCTCAACAGCGAATTGTGGCGGGGACGGAACACATCACCGCTGATGCTGGCGCTGTAGCTGGTGTCGCCCAGGCGCACGGCCTCTTCGAAGCCGCCCTGGTAGATCGGGCCCTCAACCAGGTCACGACGGAAGTCCTGGCCGTAGTAGCCCTGCGCCACGTTCAGTTCGAGGAAGGCACCCTTGGAGATCACCAGTGCCCCCTCGGTCTGCTCGTCATCGAAGAAGGTGCCCACGCGCAGGCGGCCGGCGGTGGTGCCACCATTCTCTGTAACGTCGAACAGCACCTTGCCGCCCGGCATGATGTTGACGTAGCCATGGGTGACCAGGTCGCCACCGCGCGGCATCAGCGTGCCGAACACGCGCAGGCGGTTGAAACCGTCTTCGCGGTACGACGGGCCGGTGCCGTCCAGCAATGCAGCGCGGTCCATCGCCGTACCCGCCACGTCGCCATGGCCGACCAGCATGCCTGCGCCGAGCACGCGCACTTCCGATGCGCGCAGGGCACCGCCTTCCAGCGCGATGGTGCCATTGTCGACCAGCATGAAATCCGCACCCGTCGTCGCGGACGTGCGCCAGGTGGCGCCGTTGGTCACCCGGATCACGCCCATGGCGTTGTCCAGCGTGGAGACATCCAGATCAGCCAGCCGCAGCTTGGACAGCAACAGGTCCTGGATGTCCGGGTCACTGAGGTAACCCTGCACCGACAGCGCACCGATGCCCTGCGGACCCTTGCTGGATGCGTTGTAGATGCTCTGCGCGAGATTGATGTAGGTGGATCGCCAGTCGGTATTCCAGCGCGCGAAATCATCATCGACGAACGCCTGCAACTGGCGTCCGGTACGCAGGTAGCCGGGGTTGATGTCGCCGGTCACGTTGGCGGTGACATTCAAGGTGTCGCCCGGATCGCGGTACCCGTTCGCGGTGATGATCCTGTTGCTGTAGATGTCCTGGCCGGGGAACGACTCCAGCTTGCTGCCACTGCCATCGGGGTCGAAAGTGACCGAGGAACCGGTGCTGCGTGCCGGATCGCGGAACACCAGCAGGCCGTTCGGCTTCACCACTTCGTACATGGCCTTGTGCAGCAGCCCGGCATCCATGCCACCACCGTAGTTGCCGGTGTAGATCTGGGTCATGCGCGGCGACGGCGTGTAGATCACCTTGCCGCCGCTGCTGGCCGCGTGGATCTGCACCGAGTCGATGAGCGGCAGATCGCCGGCCAGATAGCGTTCGACGCCGCCAGACTGCATGATCGAGCAGGACGAGATGCAATTGCCGGACACGATGGTGTTCAGTCCGGAGGTGCGGATGATGCCCTGCAGCCACTCGCCGGCGATCAACGCACCACCATTGGACGTGCGCAGCACCACCTCACGGACCGGCCGGCCTTCGGCCTGCGCCTTGGCCAGCAGTGCCGGCAGGGACACCACGTCGGCGTAGGTCACATCGCCACTCAGGAAGATGCGATCGCCCTGCACGTGATAATTCATTGCCATGACGTCATCCACCACGGATATGGCGGCAACGCCCATCAGCCCGGCCAGGGCCAGGCTCAACTTCGAATACTTCATGTGTTCTCTCTCCACCCGCAACACGCGGGTAGAACGATCAACGCCACAGCGGGGTGATCTCCCCCAGTGGAACGGATCCTGAAAAATGAATACATTCACAATGAGAATCCGATCGATGCACACTCTTCCCCATCCGGTCATCGTCGCGTAAAACTCGATGACGCATTCGCCACCGACAGTCGAGGCCAGCCCTGTCCACCCCGTCTCCCCTGATCCATCGCGCGCCGGAGCTACCCGCACCTGCGGATGCCTTCATCGCGTTCGTACGCGAAGAGCGCGCACCGCTGTGCGCGTTCCTGCGCACGCGGGGGGTCGGGCCTGAGGATGCGGAGGATATCGCGCAGGACTGCATGGAGCGGCTGATCCGCTACCGCGCACAGGGCCCGGACGAACTGCGCCTGCTGCTGTATCGTATCGCCCGCAACCGCCTGGCAGACCGCGGCCGCTCGCCGCAGTCGCGGCCGCATCTGCCGCTGGCCGAACACGATGGCAGCGACGAACCGTCCAGTTCCTCGCCCGATCCATTGCGCCAGGCCGAGTCAGGGCAGATGCTGTCCCTGCTGCGGCAGGCCCTGTTCAAGCTGCCCGAACGCGCACGCGAGGTCTATCTGCTCAACCGCATCACCGGCATGAGCTACACGCAGATCGCGCGGCATTGTGGAATTACTGCCAAGACCGTGGAAAAACATATCGCCCGGGCCCTGCAGGGCCTGCGTCAGGAGTTGGGATCGGATCCGCTGCACAACGACAGGGACGGCCAATGAGTGGCACCCCGCACAGGGATGATGCACAGCTGTTTGAACGCGCCAGCGCCTGGGTAGCCCGCCTGGAAGCCCCGGACTGCACGTCGGTCGAACGCGAGGCGTTCGAGGACTGGCTGGCCGAAGATCCGGCCCACGTCAAAGCCTGGGTGCAGGCCGAAACCCTGTTCCAGCAGGGTTCGGCGCTTGCGGCTGACCCTTGGCTGCGCACCGCCGCGGCACGGGCGGCGCGTCCGCCGCGCCGGCGCTGGCTGCCGGGCGTGGCCGCTGCCGCCGGTGTCTGCATGGCGATCGGCATCGGCTGGATGGTTGCCGTCGACGGCAACCCGACGCCGCAGGTCTACGCCAATGATTCGCACCAGCCACAGCAGCAGACGCTGGCCGATGGCAGCGTCGCCATGCTGGATGCCGGCACCACCCTCCACGCCCGCTTCGGCTGGCGCCATCGTGATCTGGTGCTGGAGCGGGGCCGGCTGCAACTGCAGGTCGCACCGTCGAACAAGGCGCTGAAACTGCACGCCGGCGACAGTACGATCCGTGACATCGGCACGACCTTCCAGGTGGAACGCCTGCGCGACGGCCTGGTCGAGGTCGCGCTGCTGGAAGGTGCCGTGGAAGTCAGCAACGGCGCAGCGCAGCACACGCTGGCGCCTGGCCAACAGCTGCAGGTACTGCCCTCCGGCCGCATCCAGCCGGGCCCTGCCCTCTCGTCCAACGCAGCCGCTGAAGGCTGGCTGCGGGGGCAACTGGTGTTCGATGCCACGCCCCTGTCGATCGTGGTCGAGCGCATGAACCGTTATGGCCGCACGCCGCTGGTGATCGTCGATCCGGAGATCACCGACCTGGCTGTAAGCGGCACCTTCCGCGCCGGTGATGCACAGGAGCTGCTGTCGGCGCTGGAACTGGGTTGGTCCGTGGCTGGCCAGACGCGTCCGGATGGCGCGCTGGAACTGCGCCGCACCTACTGAGGAGACCGGCAGTGACGGCAGGTCCGGGTGCGCTGCAGTGGGGGCTGCTCCGCGCCCTGCTATGCCTTGCACTGGGTGTTGCCGCACTACCGATGGCCGATGCCGGCGAGCCCGCCGGCACGCTGGAGATCGACGTGGGCGCGGGCCCACTGGTGCCGGCACTGCAGCAATGGGCCCGGCAGAGTGGCACCGCCCTGCTGTTCGACGCACGTGAACTGGATGATCTGCGCACCACTGGCACACGTGGCCAACGCGATACCGGGGCCTCCCTGAAGCTGCTGGTCGCCGGCCTGCCGGTGAACATCCTGCGCACGTCCTCGGGTGCCTTTGTCGTGCGACGTGTCCATCCCGAGCCACCTGCCACGCCACCGAAAGCGGTCGCAGCCCCGCGCCTGCCGCACCCGGCTCCCAGGTCCGCCGACACGCCACACCAGGTGGAACTGGCACCCATCCACGTCACCGGCAGCCGGCTGCCGCGCTCTTCGGTGCAGACCACACTGCCGGTCACCACCATCGATCGCGACGACATCCTGCGCAGTGGCTACGGCAATCTGTTCGACCTGCTGCGGCACCTGCCCGGCATGAACGGCCATCCCGCCATGAGTACCTCGCGCGGCGGCGATTCGCAGTACCTGCCGGTGGGTGCAGCGGCCACCACCAGCCTGGACGGGATGGGCCCGCGGGCGACGCTGTTCCTGGTCAACGGCCGGCGCCTGCCGCGTTATCCCATGGTGTCGCTGGAACAGGGCGGGCTCACCGACCTCGGCGGCATTCCGCTGAGCTTCGTCGACCGCATCGAACTGGTACGCGGCGGTGCCTCGGCCATCTATGGGGCCGATGCCATGTCCGGCGTGGTCAACATCATCCTGCGCGACCAGGCCGATGGGCCCGAAGCCATGCTGCAGACCGGACTCAGCAGCCGCGGCGATGCGGGCCAGTACCGCCTGCAGGCCGCCACGGGCGGCGCGCGTGGCAATGGGGACCGCTGGTTTGCCGGCCTGGATCTGCACCGTGTCGAGCATGTCGCCGGTGACCAGCGTGACTGGCATGCGGAAACCTCGCTGTATCCGATCGGCGCGATCTTCGGCAACTGGTACGTGCCCGCCCGACGCTGCGAGCCGCCCCTGAAGCGGCGCGAGGATGGCTGCTGGTTTGACAGCGCGCGCCCGCGTTCGCTGCAGCCCGCCTCGGATACCGCGTCGGCCTACCTGCACTACCGGCATGAACGTGGCGAGGGACGCTATGCCTATGTCGAGGCACGGGCCAGTCACAACCGTCAGCGCTTCGACCTGGGCCCGACTGCCGTTGCCGTAGTCTCGCGCGGAATCACCTTCAACAGTGTGCTGCGCGAGGCCGGCAACGTGCGCCCCAGCGTCCGCGCCACCGATGCGGACGTCACCCTCGGCATCGGCCGTGACCAGGGCCGGCGCAGCTGGGAGGCGGGCATCAGCGCGCAGCGCAGCGAAGTCACCTTGTCCACTGCCGGCACCGTGCGCACGACGCGCCTGCTTGAAGCAACGCAGGCGCGCAGGTTCACCCCCGGTTTCGACGCGCCGCCGGCGGCCGAGGCGGACACGCTGTTTCCGTCCATCCGCAACCGCGGCAGCACCGCACAATGGCAGGGCTGGTGGGGTGTGCAGCGTGAACTGATGGCAATGCCCGGGGGCAATGCGCAGCTGGCCACCGGCATCGACCTGCGCCATGAACGCTGGGTCTCGCGTCCGGATGTGCTGCTGAGCCAGGGCGACCTTGCGCTGGGCCTGCCGCAGCAGCAACGCCGCCTGTCGCGACAAAGCAGTGGCGTCTATACCGAGCTGGGCCTGCCGCTGGCACCCACGCTGCGCGCGGACCTGGCTGCACGCTGGGACCGCGACGGCGGCTTCATGGCGTTCTCGCCTCGTGCCGGGCTGCGCTGGAGCCCGACGCCGCACTGGTCGTTCCTGCTGGCCAGCGGGCGCGGTTACCGTGCACCGAGCCTGTTCGAGCAACGGCGGCCTCCCGGCTACTTCGGCTCGATCACGCTTCCGGTGTCCAATGCCCTTCCGGAATGTGCAATCGCCACCCGCGGTGGCGGCTGCAGCGTCACGGCCAACGTCGTAGAGAACGATGCACTGAAGGCCGAGCGATCGCGCAGCCATTCGCTGGCAGCCACGTGGACACCCAACGACACGTTCTCGCTGTCGCTGACCCACAACATCGTGGAACTGCGCAACGAGATCCTCGCCCTGCAGCCCAGCGATGCGGTGTGGAATCGTAGTACCTGGGAACTGGATGAAGACGGCCACCTGAGCAGCCTGCGCCTGTCGTTCGACAACATCGGCCGCACCACCTCCCGCAACTGGGTGCTGCGTGGCGAGTACCGCATCGACAGCGGCAGCAACGGCCAGTGGTTGTTTTCGCTCGATGCGCTGAAACAGCAGGAGCTGCGCCGCCGCCGTGACCACGAGGCCGCCGTGGACCTGCGCGGCCACGTGACACCCGAGCTGGCTGCGGTGTTGAACGTGCAATGGCAGAACAGCAACTGGGACATCGCCCTGCGCGGCAACCAGGTCGGGCGCACCCGTGCCTGGCTGCCCGGGGCCGAGTGCCCGCAGGATCAGGTCGATCGGAACCAGTGCATGAATCCACGCCAGCTGCGCTGGAACCTGCACCTCGCACGTCGGCTGGGGCCGCGCCTCGTTGCAGCGCTGGATGTGCACAACGTACTCGATGCGCAACCGGTGAACTATCTGGTCGGCAATGGCGGACAGATGCCGGGCCTGGACGATCCGCTCGGCCGCTACTACCTGCTTACCCTGCAGTTCCGCTGAAGCGTAGTAATCTACGCGCCCTGTTCCACCGCGGTCCCCTTCCCCCATGAAAGCCTATCTCTGGTTCTGGGGCGCGTTCCTGCTGTTCTTCGCGTTGCCTTTTCCCTGCATTCTCTATTTCGGCACTTCGTGGCCGGTGGCGTTGGTCGACCGCAGCGCGCCGTGGCCGGCACTGTTGCTGCTCGCACTGTCGCTGGCCTTGTGGCTGACGCTGCTGTTCGCCTTCCTGCACTACCTGTTGCTGGGGCCACCGCGCGCACTGCACCGGGTGCAGTCGATCCTGGCCGACGGTGAACCGCGCAGTGCGCTGATCGAACAGGCCGAACAGACCGGCGTACAGGTGCGCGGCTTCGCGCAGTGGGAACTTCAGTTGTCCTTCAAGAACCTGTCAGGTACGCCGATCCGCGAACAGATGCTGGTGGTCGACAGCAAACCCCAGCTGCATCGCTTCGAGGTGGGCAGGCACATCGATGCGCGCCTGGGCCGGACGCCCGGGGCATTCCCCAACATCGTGCTGGACGGCGCCCAGCCCGAACTGAATGTTGCCAGCCTGTGGCGGCGTGGCATCGGTGCAGCACTCGGCATCGCAGCCGTTGCCGCTGCCTATGTGTTGGCCTACCGGCTGCAGAACGAGGGGCTGGGCTGGACCTTCCTGTCGTTCGGTCACCCGCTGCTGGTATGCCCGCTGGTGCTGTGTGGCTATGCGCTGGGGCTGCGCCTGCTCGGCCGCCTGCTGCACGCCGATGCCCGCGGTGATGCGCTGAAGTATCGCGGCATCGGCGTGGAGGCCCGGGTATTGAAGGTCCGTCAGACCGGCACCTACCTCAACGAACAACCACAGGTGGAGTTCCAGCTGGAATACATCGACCGCGAAGGCAACGTACAGCAGGCCCGCGTGCGCCGCTTCATCCCGCTGATTGAACTGGCCAACATCCCGCGCGAGCACGTGACGCTGCTGTACGACCCGGATGACCGCAGCAACGTGCGGCTGGAGGGAATATGAAGCAGCCTCCCTCCACCCGCACGGTGTTCCTGATACTGCTGCTGGTTCTGGCGGGCGCGGCCATTGCCGGCGGCGCAGTGCAGACCATCAGCGAAACGCTGGGGCATTCGGTACAGCCGGACCGGTTGCCACCCTCCGTCCCGTCTCAGTCACAGCGCGAACAACCCGTATCGCTTGTGCCGTCCCCGGCGCCCTTCCCCGCGGCGAGTACCGCTGCGGCGCCCGAGCGCAACAATCGCCTGTTCGATGCGGACTACCTGCTGGCTGCCCGTCAGGCACTGGAGCAGCTGCCGGCACTGGCCGGCCAGCGGCTGACGGTCTTCCACAGCATCCACTTCTACGACGATGGCCGCATCAACCTGGATCTGATCGATCCGCAACAGCCGGGCCACGTCGACAGCTATCACTTTGAACGTGGCCAGTGGCGCAAGGGCAATCCGGTGAACCCGCAGCAGTTCGCGCCGACCATCAGCTTGCAGCGCAGCAGCACGCCTCTGGCCAACGTTGATTTCGATGCCGTGCCACGCGTGGCCAAAGCGCTGCAGGAACAGCGCAATGCGCTGCAGAACCCCGCATCCGAAGTCGGCCATGTCTACGTGATCGTGCGCAAAGCCGGCAAACTGGTATGGCTGCCGGACGAAGTGGCCGGTGATCGCGAATCCGTGCGGCTGCAGTTCGACGCACAGGGCAACGCCCGCGGCGTAAGCCGTCAGTAGGCAACGCGACCCATCCAGCTCTGGCAGCCGTTACTCCAGCAGGTAGAGCAAGGCCATTTGTTCGCTGACGAGAAGACTTGAACCAGCCGGCAGCCAATGCGGATAGCCTCGATGGATCACAACTCCCAGTACTTGGAACCTTGGGTTTCATGCAGCCGGGATAGGAAGCCTGCAAGCGAGTCCGATGCTTCAGGCCAATCTTTTCGCTCGTCCAAAGGCAGGCAGACCAGCACCGTACCAAAGGCGTTCATCACCAGTAGATCTGAATCGCCGTAGAAGCGGCCAAATACGACATCGCCGCTCCGGAAATCCAACGGACGCGAACCAGCGAGGAAGGTCGTCTGAACGTGTGCATCCTCGACGCTGAGCATCTCCATGCCCCATTGACCGAATTGCTCGTCCTTGAACAATTCCGCCGAAGCGTACACCTTCCAGAATGCGAGCAACTGCGCTGGGCAGCCCTGTAATCGCCGGTCTTCTGATATTGCAGCACCACGTTCTACGAAGAAGGATCGAAGCAGGAAAGGACACGCCCCATGCTGATGCATGGCGACCCGAGGCTTTGACCACTCCGCCCGGATGGCATCGATAACTGCAAACAGCGCGTTGATTCCCCTAGCCATCAGAAAATCATAACGAGGCCAGGCTAGCGATGACCAGGAAAAACTGAACGGGCTATGGCGTACTGCGCGCCGTAGTACGTGGACAACACCAGCAGGCTGGCCAACGGCAGGCCACCGGCGAAGCGGTCCCAGGCCAGCAGGGAATCGCTGGCCACGAACAGCAATGCACCTGCCGCGGCCCAGCGGGCGCTTCGGGCGTCCACGGCATCGGGCTGCGGGCTGCGCCACTGCCGTGCCAGGGCCAGCGCTGCCATCGATGCCAGCACCACCACGTATGCCAGCACCGGCACACGCATCGGCACCGGCAGGTGCGGCCACAGGCCAAGCACATTGAGTACGGCAAAGGCCGCCAGCAGGACGCTGGCGGCCAGCAGCCCACGCCCGGCACGCAGGCCATCGCGGAAGGCGACGATGTAGCAGACATGCGCCAGCAGGAACGCGACCAGTCCCGGCACGAACGCATCCATCGGCAGCATCAGCGCGATGTCGCCCACGCACGAAAGCAGCATGCCGGCCAGCACCGCACGGCGGTAGAACGGCTGCGCCGGATCATGCACACGGCAGGCGATGGCCGCGATCAGCAGCGTGGTCGCGGGCTTGGCCAGCCAGTGCAGCCATCGCCCATCGCCGTGCAGGAACGCGCCGACGATGGCGAGGATCGCCATCAACAGGACCACGCCATCGCGGGCGCGCGATTTCATCGCGCCTTCCACAGATCTGCAAGGCGGTCGGGCTTGCCGGTGATGCGCTCCAGCACCGGGTACTGCAGGCCACCGTGGTAAGCGATGCTCATGGTTTCAATGCGGTCGAACTGCTTCACCAGCAACATGATCGGCGCCTTGTCCTTCGCTGCCGCAGCCACCGCGTCCTTCAAGCGCTGGCTGCTGTACTCGCGCCCGCCCACCGCGATCACCTTCATGCCAGGTGCAAGACCGGCGTTGAAGGCCGGGCTGTCCCAGATCACATCACCGACCGTGCCGTTGTCGAGCACGGTCGCACCCAGCGAGTACGCCAGCAGCGCCGCCTTCGCGCGCTTCTCCTGCGCCTTGTAGGCATCGTTCGGGGTATCGCGGTAGACCAGCTTCCAACCCGCCAGCTCCAGGCCGCCAGTCAACGAACCGTGGCCGTCCAGGCGCCCGCGCAGGAACGTGGCCCAGTCGTACGGCGCGATGCCGTTCAAGGTCGCGACCACGTCATTGAAGGTGTACGGATTGACGTCCCAGTCGCCATTGCCGACGCCGAAAAAGGCGCGCGCGAAGTCGTCCAGGCTGCGGCGGTTGCCGCTCAGTTCGCGCAGCTTGCCCTCCACTTCCAGCCACAGCATCTGGCCGCCGGAGTAGTAGTCCTCGCTCATCTGATAGTTGCGATACGGCAGCGTGCGACGCTGGGCGATGGTCGGGTCATTGGTGGTGTCCTGCAGCGGACGCCAGGCCAGGCCCGGGCGGCCACGGTCATAGGTCGCGGCCACATTGGCCAGCATGTCGCGCGCCTGCGCAGCCGACCACAACCCCGAGCGTGCTGCCAGCACCTGCCCCCAGAACTGGGTCTGCCCTTCGTACACCCACAGCAGGCTGTCGCCCATGGGCACGTTGAAGTTGGCGGTGGCCAGGTCGGCGCCGCGACGGTACTTGCCGTTCCAGGAATGGGTGTACTCGTGCGGCAGCAGGTCACGCATCCACGCGTTGCTGTCCCACTCGGTGAAGTAGCCCGGATCGGCACTGTTCTCGCTGGAACGGTGATGCTCCAGGCCGATGCCACCGAGGCGGTCGGTCAATGCCAGCAGGAACTCATAGTGGTTGTAGTGGCGCGCACCGTAGAGCTTGTCGGCCTGCTGCACCAGCGCGCGGTGCATCATGATCTGCGCCTCGCTCGGCTTCAGCGACTTGGCGTCGTCGGCAAACACATTGAGGTGCACCGGTACCTTCGCGCCCGGATCGAGATCAATGCGCTGATAGTGCTCGCCGGCAAACAGCGGCGAATCGACCAGGTGATCGTAGGAGATCGGCTTGAACACCACGGTGTCGCCGTCGCGGCGCGCGGTTTCCAGCGCAGTGGCGAATGACCAGCCCTTGGGCAAGGTCACGCTGGCCTGCGCCTGCAGCTGGCGCGCATCGACGCCGGCCGGATACAGCGAGTTGGCGTTCCACTGCAGGTTGAGCATCTCCGGAGTCATCACCACCCGCCCCTGGCTGCCACCCTGCGAAGACAGGAAATCGAAGTGGGCGACGATCTCGCTGGCGCCCTCCGGCACGTTCACCTTGAACGCATAGACGTTGTACTGATCGCGCTGCCAGGCCAGCGGCCTGCCGTTGGCGGTCACGCGCAGGCCGGCCAATTTATCGATCGGGCCGGTGGGCGAATGGTTGCCGGGAATCCACTGCGGGTACAGCAGGGTCATCGGGCCGGGTTTGGCCGGCACCGTGGCGGTCACCTTGAAGATGCGACGGGCCAGATCGCGCGCGTCGACCTCGATGCGCAGCAGGCCGGCAGCCGCCGCGTTCGCCGGTGGCGAGGTCTGCGCCAGTGCAGGCGTGGCCGCCAGCGCGAACAGCAACGACATCGCCAAGGCTCGGGTCTTCATCGGGCAACTTCCAACAACGGAGAATCTTCCGATGCTAGGCCTGTAAAGTGCCCCGCCCCATGGCCAAAGGTCATGGGCGGGCCGCTCATCCACGCATGCCAAAAAGCGTGCGAAGCAAGGTTCGCACCCACCAGAGCAGTTTCAGTAGATCCACGCCATGCGTGGATGAGGCGCTTCCCGGTCAGTCGACCAGGCGCAGGCGCAGTTCCTTCGGCAGCGCGAACACCATCGATTCCGGTTCGCCGTCCAGCTCGCCCACGCCGCTGGCGCCCAGCTCGGCCAGGCGCGCCAGCACGCCATCGACCAGCACCTGCGGCGCCGAGGCACCTGCGGTCACGCCGATGTGCTGCTTGCCTGCCACCCATGCCGGGTCGATCTCGTGCGCACCGTCGATCAGGTACGACTCCACGCCTTCGCGGCGGGCCAGCTCGCTCAAGCGGTTGGAGTTGGAACTGTTCGGCGAACCGACCACCAGCACCAGGTCGCAACGCTTGGCCAGGTCGCGCACAGCGTCCTGGCGGTTCTGCGTGGCGTAGCAGATGTCGTCGTTCTTCGGGCCCTGCATCGCCGGGAACCGCTCGCGCAATGCATCGATGATGCCGCGCGTGTCGTCCACCGACAGCGTGGTCTGGGTGGTGTAGGCGAAGTTTTCCGGCTGGTTGATGTGCAGCGTGGCAACCTGCTCCACGTCCTCCACCAGGTAGATCTGGCCGGTGCCGGCTTCGCGGTTCCACTGGCCCATGGTGCCCTCCACTTCCGGGTGACCGGCGTGGCCGATCAGCACCACGTCACGGCCGGCACGGCAGTGACGGGCGACTTCGAAGTGGACCTTGGTCACCAGCGGGCAGGTGGCGTCGAACACCTTCAGGCCACGGCGTTCGGCTTCCTGGCGCACCGCCTGGGACACGCCGTGGGCGCTGAAGATGACCGTGTTGTTGTCCGGCACTTCATCGAGTTCTTCGACGAAGATCGCGCCGCGCTGCTTCAGGTCGTCGACCACGAAGCGGTTGTGCACCACTTCATGGCGGACGTAGATGGGCGCGCCCAGCGTTTCGATCGCGCGCTTGACGATCTCGATCGCACGATCGACACCGGCACAGAAACCACGCGGGTTGGCGAGCAGCACATCCATCAGTTCAATCTCCCGGCAGCGGCCGGCTTACGGTTTCGGATTGGCATTATCCGCCTTTTTGGCGGACTTGCCGTCGAACAGGCCAAACAGGGCGATGCCGATGGCACCGACCACGATGGCCGAATCGGCAATGTTGAACGAGGGCCACGTGTAGCTGCCCACGTACCACTGGATGAAATCGACCACATGACCATGCACCTGGCGGTCGATCACGTTGCCGATCGCGCCGCCGATGATCAGCGCATACGGCACGGCCGCCTTCCAGTTGCCACGGGCGGTGCCGCGCAGCCACCAGGCCATCAGGCCGCTGATGACGATCGCCAGCACGGTGAAGAAGTGCTTCTGCCAGCCACCGGCGTCGCTCAGGAAACTGAACGCCGCACCGGTGTTGTAGGTGCGGTACCAGTTCCAGAAGCCGTCGATGACCACCACCGGCTGGAACTCCGGCAGGCTCGACAGGACCCAGGCCTTGGACCACTGGTCCAGGCCGATGATGGCTGCCGACAGCAGCAGCCAGACCAGGGCGTTCGGATGTGGACGGGGCGCGGCCATCAGAACCAGCTCCGCACTTCACCGGCACCGGTGATGTTGCTCACGCAGCGACCGCACAGCTCCGGATGATCGGCATTGCTGCCGACGTCGGCGCGGTGGTGCCAGCAACGCACGCACTTGGCCTTGGTGGTCGGCTGGGCGCTGACGAACACCTCGTCGGTGGTCGCCGGACGCACCTGCACGTCACCACTGATGAACAGGAAACGCAGTTCATCGGCCAGCGGCTGCCAGCGCGCGGCCTGCTCTTCGCTGGCGGCGATGGTGATTTCCGCTTCCAGCGCGGCACCGATGGCACCGTTGGCGCGCATCGGTTCCAGCACCTTGGCCACCTGCTCGCGCACAGCCAGCAGCTGGTCGAAATCGGCGGCGTTGAGCTGCGCATCGGCCGGCAGCGGCGCCAGGCCGTCGTACCAGGTGGTGAACAGCACGTGGCCGGCGTGCTCGCCCGGCAGGTAGCCCCACAGCTCGTCGGCGGTGAAGGTCAGGATCGGTGCGACCCAGCGGGTGAACGCTTCGGCGATGTGGTACATCGCGCTCTGCGCCGAACGGCGACCGTGCGAATCGGTCGGCATCGTGTACAGGCGGTCCTTGGTCACATCCAGGTACAGCGAGCCCAGGTCCACGCTGCAGAAGTTCAGCAGCAGCTGCACGATCTCGGCCATGTTGTAGCCGTCGTAGGCCGCCTTGATCTTCTCCTGCAGCTCCCACGCGCGATGCACGATCCAACGGTCCAGCGCGACCATCTGATCCAGCGGCTGCAGGTGCTGGGCCGGATCGAAACCGTCCAGGTTGCCGAGCAGGAAGCGTGCGGTGTTGCGCAGGCGACGGTAGGCGTCGGCGTTACGCTTGAGGATCTCCTGCGACAGCGACATCTCGTTGCTGTAGTCGGCCGAGGCGATCCACAGGCGCAGAATGTCCGCGCCCAGCTTGTTCATGATGTCCTGCGGCTCGATGCCGTTGCCCAGCGACTTGGACATCTTGCGGCCGTGCTCGTCCACGGTGAAGCCGTGGGTCAGGCACTGCTTGTACGGGGCGCGCTTGTCGATGGCCACGCCGGTCAGCAGCGAAGACTGGAACCAGCCACGGTGCTGGTCGGAACCTTCCAGGTACAGATCGGCCGGCTTGCCGAAGCCACGCGCGGCGAGCACGCCCTCATGAGTCACGCCCGAATCGAACCAGACGTCGAGGATGTCGGTGACCTTCTCGTAGTCGGCCGCTTCGGCACCCAGCAGTTCGGCAGCATCCAGCGAATACCACACGTCGATGCCCTCGGCTTCGACGCGGTCGGCGACCTGCTGCATCAGTTCCACCGAACGCGGGTGGATCTCGCCGGTCTGGCGATGGGTGAACAGTGCGATCGGCACACCCCAGGTGCGCTGGCGCGAGATGGTCCAGTCCGGACGACCGTCGACCATGCTCTGGATGCGCGCCTTGCCCCAGGTCGGGAACCAGCCGACGGTGTCGATGGCGGCCAGCGCATCGTTGCGCAGGTTGGCCTTGTCCATCGAGATGAACCACTGCGGAGTGGCGCGGAACACCACCGGCGTCTTGTGGCGCCAGCAGTGCGGGTAGCTGTGGCGGATCGGATGGAACGCCAGCAGCGAACCGTTGTCGCGCAGCACGCCGACGATGGCCTCCTGCGCCTTCCACAGGTGCTGGCCAGCCAGCACCACGTCACCGGCCGGCGGGGTCGATTCCAGGTACACGCCACGGCCGTCGATCGGGGTCACCTGGCCGGCGTTGTACTTGTCCAGCAGGCCGTACTTCTGGCTGACCACGAAGTCTTCCTGGCCATGGCCGGGGGCGGTATGCACCGCACCGGTACCGTCCTCGTCGGACACATGGTCGCCGTTGAGCACCAGGATCCCGCGGTCCGGGTAGAACGGATGCGCCAGGAGCTGGTTTTCAAGCGCCGCGCCGGTGGTTTCACCGTGCAGCACCACTTCGTCCACGCCGTAGCGCTGCAGTGCGCGCTCGGCCAGCGCGGCAGCCAGCACCAGCCAACGGCGCTTGCCGTTGTGCGCCGGGCCTTCGGCCAGGACGTAGTTGATCTCCGCACCAAGTGATACCGCCAGCGAGGCCGGCAGCGTCCACGGGGTGGTGGTCCAGATCGGCACCGCCACTTCGACGTCGGCCGGCACGCTCACGCCGAACGCCTGGCCGATGGCCTGCGCATCACGCGCGGCATAGGCCACGTCGATCGCCGGCGATTCCTTTTCCTGGTACTCGATCTCGGCCTCGGCCAGCGCCGAGCCACAGTCGAAGCACCAGTACACCGGCTTGGCGCCGCGGACCAGGTGGCCATTGGCCACGACCTTGGCCAGCGCACGGATCTCGTTGGCTTCGAAGTCGAAGCTCAGGGTCTTGTACGGGTTGTCCCAGTCGCCGGTCACACCCAGGCGCTTGAAGTCCACGCGCTGGATGTTGATCTGCTCTTCGGCGAACTCGCGGCACTTCTGGCGGAATTCAACGGCGTCGAGCTTGGTGCCGACCTTGCCCCACTTCTTTTCGACCGCGATCTCGATCGGCAGGCCATGGCAGTCCCAGCCCGGCACGTAGGGCGCATCGAAGCCGGCCAGGTAGCGCGACTTGACGATGATGTCCTTCAGGATCTTGTTGACCGCGTGGCCGAGGTGGATGCGGCCGTTGGCGTACGGCGGGCCATCGTGCAGCACGAACAGCGGGCGGCCGGCGGCGTTGTCGCGCAGCTGCTGGTAGAGCCCCTGCGCTTCCCACTGCGCCAGAATGCCCGGCTCGCGCTTGGGCAGGTCGCCGCGCATCGGGAATTCGGTGGCTGGCAGGTTCAGGGTGGTCTTGTAGTCCTGGCTCACGCAGTGGCTCGCAATCTATGTTCGGAAAGGATGGCGCGCGCCTGTTCGGCGTCGCGGTGCATCTGGTCGGTCAGGGCCGCCAGATCATTGAATTTCTCTTCGTCGCGCAGCTTGGCGACGAATTCCACTTCGATGTGTCGACCGTACAGGTCGCCCTGGAAATCGAACAGGTGGGCTTCCAGCAGCGGCTCCACGCCCTCCACCGTCGGCCGCGTGCCGAAGCTGGACACCGACGGCCACGGCTGGTCGAACACGCCGTGCACCCAGGTCGCGTAGATGCCCGACAGCGCAGGGGTCTTCGGGAAACGCAGGTTGGCGGTGGGGAAGCCCAGCGTACGGCCGAGCTGGCGCCCGCGCACCACCCGGCCGCTGATCGCGTACGGTCGGCCCAGCAGATCGTTGGCGCGGGCGAAGTCGCCCTCCTGCAGCAGCTGGCGGATGCGGGTGCTGGAGATGCGCTCGCCATGCAGGTCGACCGCTTCGATTTCACCCGCGGTGAAGCCCAGTTCGGCGCCCATCTTCTGCAGCAGGGCCAGGTCGCCGCGACGGCGGTTGCCGAAGCAGAACTCCGGCCCGATCCAGACCTCACGCGCACTCAGGCGATTGACAAGCAGCTGGTGCACGAAGGTCTCGGCCGGCATCGCCGCCATTGCCGCGTCGAAACGCAGCAGGCCGATCGCATCGACACCGAGCTCGCGCAGGATCTCGACCTTGCTGCGGGCCAGGGTCAGCCGCGGCGGCGGCGTGCCCTGGGCGAAGAATTCACGCGGCAGCGGCTCGAACGCCACGGCCACCGCGGCCACGCCCAAGGCGCGCGCGCGGGCAACCGCGTGGCGGACCAGCGCACGATGACCCAGGTGGAGGCCGTCGAATGCACCGATACAGACCACGCTTCCGTTCGGGAACAGCTCCCCGCCCTCGACGCTTCTGAACAGCCTGCTCATCAACTCTCGTTCCGGCCCGACCGGGGCCGCCGCTTCAATGGTGTAACCCTGAAGTATAGCCGTCACGGCGCACGATCAATGCCCACGCAGGTCGCGCGGGCGGAAGCCCATCGCCACCATGGCAACCGCGTAGGTCGCGCCACCGCCACCGACCAGCAGCGCCAGGGCGCCGATCCGCTCCCACACAGTCATCGCCGAGAAGCCTGGCAGCCAGTGCAGCAGGGCCAGCAGCACCCCGACCATGGCCGCGCAGGCCAGCAGCAGCCGCAGCAGATAGCCAGCCCAGCCCGGCCGGCGGCGGTAGACATCGGTCTTGCCCAGCCAGTACCAGAGCAGGCCCAGGTTCAGGTAACTGGACAGCGCACTGGCAATGCCCAGCGCCAGGTGCAGGCCCGGCTGCTTGCCGATGGCCGCCATCACGCCCTGCGCCTTCAGCTCGTCCGGCACCATCACCTGGTACAGCACCGCCAGCAGGGCGAAGTTGAACACCATGTTGGCCACCAGCGCGGCGACACCGGCGCGCACTGGCGTTTTGGTGTCCTGGCGGGCGTAGAAAGCCGGCAGTACCACCTTCAGCAGGGCGAATGCCGGCAGGCCGAAGCTCAGGCCGTACACCGACAACGCGGTCATGCGGGTATCGAAGGCACTGAACTGGCCGTGCTGGAAGATGGTCGCGATCAGCGGCTCGGCCAGCAGCAGCAGGCCCAGCATGGCCGGCACCGAGATCAGCAGGGTCATGCGCAGGCCCCAGTCCAGCGAGCGCGAGAAGCCCTCGCGGTCAGTACTCACGTGGTGGCGGGCCAGCGCCGGCAGGATCACCGTGCCCAGCGCCACGCCGAACACGCCCAGCGGCAGCTCCAGGAAGCGGTCGGCCAGCGACAGCCAGGACTGCGAGCCATCGGTCAGCTTGGCCGCGATGACGGTGTCCAGCAGCAGGTTGATCTGCGCCACCGACGAGCCGAACAGGGTCGGCACCATCAGCGTCATCACCTTGCGCACGCCCGGGTGGCTCCAGCCCCAGCGCGGCAGGGTCAGCAGGTTGATGCCATTCAGCGAGGGCAGCTGGAACAGCAGCTGCAGGATACCGGCGGCCAGTACCGCCCAGCCCAGTGCCAGGATCTGCTTCTCTGGAGTGCCGCCCAGCCGCGGGGCCAGCCACAGCGCACCGGCGATCATGCACAGGTTGAGGATGACCGGGGTGAGCGCCGGCATCGCGAAGCGCTGGAAGCTGTTCAGCGCGCCGCCGGCCAGCGCGGTGAGCGAGACGAACAACAGGAACGGGAAGGTCAGGCGGAACAGGTCGATCAGCAGGCCCTGCTTCACCGGGTCGGTATCAACGCCGCTTGAGAAGACCGAGGCCAGCTGCGGTGCGAAGATCAGCGCCACGGCGGTGACCAGCATCAGCACCCCACCCAGGGTACCGGCGGTGCGGGCCATCAACTCACGCAGTTCGGCGTGGCTGCGGGTTTCCTTCACTTCCGTGAACACCGGCACGAAAGCGGTGGCGAAAGAGCCTTCGGCGAACAACCGGCGCAGGAAATTGGGTACCCTGAAGGCAACCCAGAACGCATCGGTGACCGCATTGGTGCCGAACGTGGTGGTGATCACCTGGTCCCGGACAAGTCCGAGCACCCGCGAGACCATGGTCATGCTGCTGAACGACAGCAGGCCTCGCAACATCTTCGGTGAACTCACTCAGCGTCCCTCTTGACAATCGACTTGACGTGCATTTCTCGGGCCATCATACTAGCTAGCTTGCTGTTCCCATAACACCGATTTTTTCAGGAAACCACCACCGTGGCCAATATCAAGTCCGCCAAGAAGCGCGCCAAGCAGACCGTCGTGCGCAACGCGCGCAACGTGGCTCAGCGCTCGATGCTGCGCACCGCTGTCAAGAAAGTGATCAAGGCGCTGGACGCCAACGATGCCGCCGGCGCCGAAGCCGCCTTCGCCGTTGCCCAGCCGATCCTGGATCGCTTCAGCGCGCGTGGCCTGATCCACAAGAACAAGGCTGCTCGCCATAAGAGCCGCCTGAACGACCGCATCAAGGCCCTCAAGGCCGCCTGATCCGGCGTTGCCGCCCTGCCCTTCGGGGTTTGGGCTGCAGACAAAAGCCCGGCCTCGGCCGGGTTTTTTGTTGCCTGCGATCCAGCTTATGTAGAGCCGAGCCCACGCTCGGCTGCCGTCTGCGCGGAAAGCCGAGCATGGCTCGGCTCTACAGCAAAAGCAGTCCCAACAAAAAACCCGGCCGAAGCCGGGTTTTTGCACGGAACCACAACGGCATCACTGCGCGTTGCGGGCTTCCAGCTCGTCTTCCTTCTGGCGATCGAAGAACGCCATGATCCGGCTCATGATCGGGAAGGTGCCTTCGCGGCCCAGCGCCGAGACCAGGAACCACGGCTCCTTCCAGCCCAGCTCGGCGACGATCTGCTCGGCCGCGGCCTTCGCTTCGTCTTCGAACATCAGGTCAGCCTTGTTCAGCACCAGCCAGCGCGGCTTCTGCAGCAGCTCCGGATCGTGCTTTTCCAGTTCGCGCTCGATCGCACGCACCTGCTCGACCGGGGAAATGCCTTCCACACCGCCTTCCATCGGCGAAATGTCCACCAGGTGCAGCAGCAGACGGGTGCGCTGCAGGTGGCGCAGGAACTGCGCACCGAGGCCGGCGCCATCCGCGGCACCTTCGATCAGGCCGGGAATGTCGGCAATCACGAAGCTGCGGTAATTCTCCACCTTCACCACACCCAGGTTCGGGTACAGCGTGGTGAACGGGTAATCGGCCACCTTCGGCGTTGCCGCCGAAACGGCACGGATCAGGGTGCTCTTGCCCGCGTTGGGGAAGCCCAGCAGGCCGACATCGGCCAGCAGCTTCAGCTCCAGCTTCAGCGTGCGCTCTTCGCCCGGCTCGCCCGGCAGCGCCTGGCGCGGCGAGCGGTTGGTCGAGCTCTTGAAGTGCATGTTGCCCAGGCCACCGCGACCGCCCTTGGCCACCAGCAGGCGGTCGCCGTGCTGGGTCAGGTCGCCGATGACTTCATCGGTGGCAACGTTGATCACCACGGTGCCGACCGGCACGGTGATGGTCAGGTCTTCGCCGCCCTTGCCATACGCCTGGCGGCCCATGCCGTTCTCGCCACGCTGCGCCTTGAAGATGCGGTCATGACGGAAGTCGACCAGGGTGTTCAGGTTTTCGTCGGCGCGGATGTACACGCTGCCGCCCGCACCGCCGTCGCCGCCGTCCGGGCCGCCGAGCGGAATGAACTTCTCGCGACGGAAGCCAATGCAGCCGTTGCCGCCGTTGCCGGCGAACACTTCGATTTCTGCTTCGTCTACCAGTTTCATTGTTTCGATGCCTGCGATGGGCGCGGCCTGCCAGCCGTCGCCTTGAATGTTATGCCAGCCGCTGGCCGGCAACCCGGCCTGGCCGGTCTTGCTTTCACTCTAACGAAAAGCCCCGCCGAAGCGGGGCTCTTCATGCAGCACCCCCATGCCGAGGCACGGGTGCCGGCGATGCCTGGATCAGGCGTCGGCCGAGACGATGCTGACGGTGCGACGCTTCTTGGCGCCCTTGACCGAGAACTCCACCTTGCCGTCCACGAGGGCGAACAGGGTGTGGTCACGGCCCAGGCCAACGCCCGAACCCGGGTGGAACTGGGTGCCGCGCTGACGCACGATGATGTTGCCGGCTTCGATGGCCTGGCCGCCGAAGATCTTGACGCCCAGGTACTTCGGGTTGGAGTCGCGACCGTTGCGCGAGGAGCCTACGCCCTTTTTATGTGCCATGACTGCTTCTCCTGATGCTTAGCCGGCGATGCCGGTGATCTCGATTTCGGTGTAGTACTGACGGTGACCCTGACGCTTCATGTGGTGCTTGCGGCGACGGAACTTGATGATCCGGACCTTGTCAGCACGACCCTGGGACAGGACCTTGGCGGTGACGGCAGCGCCCTTCAGCGCATCGCCCAGCTTCACGCCGTCGCTGTCACCCAGCATCAGGATGTTGTCAAACTTGATCTCGCTGCCGACTTCGACTTCGAGCTTTTCAATGCGGAGCTTTTCGCCCTGCGCCACGCGGTATTGCTTACCGCCGGTGACCAGTACTGCGTACATGACCAGGCCTTCCTCTGTAGTTATTGTGGTCTGAGCTGCCGCCATCGAGGGCGGACAGGAGCGGAATTGTACGCAGATCAGCGGGCGCGGGTCAAGTCAACCCCTGCACAGCCCGGGGCCGGCCCTGTAGGGCCCAGCCATGCCCGGCTGAACGGTCCGGGGCCCAGGCAGCCGGGCATGGCCCGGCTCTACACAAAGCTGTCGGCCTGTCTCATCAGGTGAGACATCGGGCTGGCATTGTCGCCCATTGCCCCCATCTGGTCACCTCGGTAGGCTGACCGATTGCCGTTCCCTGCTGGCCCGGCACCCAGCCAACGCCCCCACAACCGGATCCCCCATGGCGATGGATTTCATCCGCATCCGCGGCGCGCGGACGCACAATCTGAAGAACCTCGACCTCGACCTGCCCCGCGACAAGCTGATCGTGATCACCGGCCTGTCCGGTTCGGGCAAGTCCTCGCTGGCGTTCGACACCATCTATGCAGAAGGCCAGCGCCGCTACGTCGAATCGCTGTCGGCCTATGCGCGCCAGTTCCTGAGCGTGATGGAAAAGCCGGACCTGGACCACATCGAAGGCCTGTCTCCGGCCATCTCGATCGAGCAGAAGTCGACCTCGCACAACCCGCGTTCGACGGTCGGCACCATCACCGAGATCTACGACTACCTGCGCCTGCTGTACGCCCGCGTCGGCACTCCGCGCTGCCCGGACCACGGCTATCCGCTGGAAGCGCAGACGGTCAGCCAGATGGTCGATCAGGTACTGACCCTGGACCCGGAACAGCGCTACATGCTGCTGGCCCCGGTCATCCGCGACCGCAAGGGCGAACACGCCCAGGTGTTCGACCAGCTGCGCGCGCAGGGCTTCGTGCGTGTGCGCGTGGACGGCGAGCTGCATGAAATCGATGCGGTGCCGCCGCTGGCGCTGCGCCAGAAGCACACCATCGAGGCGGTGATCGACCGCTTCCGCCCGCGCGAGGACATCAAGCAGCGCCTGGCCGAGAGCTTCGAGACCGCGCTGAAGCTCGGCGATGGCATGGCCTCGGTGCAGAGCCTGGACGCCGCCGACGCCACGCCGGCACTGTTCTCCTCCAAGTACTCCTGCCCGGTCTGCGACTACTCGCTGCCGGAGCTGGAACCGCGTCTGTTCTCGTTCAACGCACCGATGGGTGCCTGTCCCGGCTGCGATGGCCTGGGCATCGCCGAGTTCTTCGACCCTTCGCGCGTGGTGGTGCACCCGGAGCTGTCGCTGGCCGCTGGTGCGGTGCGTGGCTGGGACCGTCGCAACGCCTACTACTTCCAGCTGATCGCCTCGCTGGCCAAGCACTACAAGTTCGACGTGGACGCCGCGTGGAACTCGCTGTCGGCCAAGGTGCAGCAGGCCGTGCTGTACGGCAGCGGCGACGAAACGATCACCTTTACCTACTTCACCGAAGCCGGTGGCCGCACCCAGCGCAAGCACCGCTTCGAGGGCATCATTCCCAACCTCGAACGCCGCTACAAGGAAACCGAGTCACCGGCGGTGCGCGAGGAGCTGTCCAAGTACATCAGCGAACAACCGTGCCCGGAATGTAACGGCGCGCGCCTGAACAAGGCGGCACGCAACGTGTTCGTGGCCGATCGTCCGCTACCGGAGCTGGTGGTGCTGCCGATCGACGAGGCACTGAAGTTCTTCAGCGAACTGAGCCTGCCGGGCTGGCGCGGCGAGATCGCCGCGAAGATCGTCAAGGAGATCGGCGAACGCCTCGGCTTCCTGGTCGATGTCGGCCTGGATTACCTGACCCTGGAGCGCAAGGCCGACACCCTGTCCGGTGGCGAGGCGCAGCGCATCCGCCTGGCCAGCCAGATCGGCGCCGGCCTGGTCGGCGTGATGTACGTGCTCGACGAGCCGTCGATCGGCCTGCACCAGCGCGACAACGAACGCCTGCTCGGCACCCTCACCCGCCTGCGTGACCTGGGCAACACGGTGATCGTGGTCGAGCATGACGAGGATGCGATCCGCCTGGCCGACTATGTGCTGGACATCGGCCCGGGCGCGGGCGTGCATGGCGGAGAGATCGTCGGCCAGGGCACCCTGCAGGACATCCTGGAAGCCCCGCGCTCGCTGACCGGCCAGTACCTGTCGGGCAAGCGCGCGATCGAGATCCCGGCGCGCCGGCACACGCCGAACCCGAAGATGACCCTGCACCTTCGCGGGGCGACCGGCAACAACCTGAAGGGCGTGGACCTGGCGATTCCGTCGGGCCTGCTGACCTGCGTGACCGGCGTGTCCGGCTCGGGCAAGTCGACCCTGATCAACGACACCCTGTTCTCGCTGGCCGCCAACGAGATCAACGGCGCCTCGCACCCGATCGCTCCCTACAAGGAGATCGATGGCCTGGACCTGTTCGACAAGGTGGTGGACATCGACCAGTCGCCGATCGGCCGCACCCCGCGTTCGAACCCGGCCACCTACACCGGCCTGTTCACGCCGCTGCGCGAACTGTTCGCACAGGTGCCCGAGGCGCGTGCGCGCGGCTACTCGCCGGGCCGCTTCAGCTTCAACGTGCGCGGTGGCCGCTGCGAGGCCTGCCAGGGCGACGGCCTGATCAAGGTCGAGATGCACTTCCTGCCGGACGTGTACGTGCCCTGCGATGTGTGCCATGGCAAGCGCTACAACCGCGAGACGCTGGAGATCCTGTACAAGGGCTTCAACATCAACGACGTGCTGGAAATGACCGTCGAGGATGCACTGAAGCTGTTCGAGCCGGTGCCGTCGATCGCGCGCAAGCTGGAAACGCTGGTCGACGTCGGCCTGAGCTACATCAAGCTGGGCCAGAGCGCGACCACGCTGTCCGGCGGTGAAGCGCAGCGCGTGAAGCTGTCCAAGGAACTGTCGCGCCGCGATACCGGCCGCACCCTGTACATCCTGGACGAGCCGACTACCGGCCTGCACTTCCACGACATCGAAGCGCTGCTGGGCGTGCTGCACAAGCTGCGCGACGAAGGCAACACGGTGGTGGTGATCGAGCACAACCTCGATGTGATCAAGACCGCCGACTGGATCGTCGATCTTGGCCCGGAAGGCGGCCACCGCGGTGGCACGATCCTGGTGACCGGCACGCCGGAAGACGTGGCGGCCTGCCCGCAGTCGTATACCGGCCAGTTCCTGGCGCGCATGCTGCCCTCCACCAACGCACGCCCGGAACAACCGGCCGCCGTGGCCAACAAGCCCGATGCGCGCCCGCCGCGCAAGGTGAAGCCTGAGAAGCCCGCGAAGAAGGCCGCCGCCGCCAAGAGCACCGGCAAGGCCAGCAAGAGCACGACGAAGAAGAAGGACGCCTGATGAGCAGCGAACACAAGATCCTGGCCCGCATCCCGATTAGCGTGCGCTGGCGTGACATGGACAGCATGGGCCACGTCAACAACGCCAAGTACATTTCCTACCTGGAGGAAGCGCGCGTGCGCTGGATGCTGGGCGTTGAAGGCGTGTCGATGACCGACCGCATCGCACCGGTGGTGGCCGCGACCAACGTCAACTACCGGCTGCCGATCGTGTGGCCCAACGACATCCTGGTCGAGCTGTTCGTCGAGCGCCTGGGCAACAGCAGCGTGACCATCGGCCACCGCATCGTCGACCAGCAGGACGATTCGAAGCTGTATTCCGACGGTAACGTGGTGGTGGTCTGGATGGATACGCAGACCGGCAAGAGCGCACCGCTGCCGGAGGCGATCCGCAACGCGTCGAGCTGAACAGCAACGCTGCCGCACCTTGGAAAAAGCCGCTCTCGAGCGGCTTTTTCCTTGCCATTCCGCACAGGAACTCAGCCCACCTCCGGCTCTCCAAACTTCAGTGCATTGCCAACGCGTGCGATGGCGTGGATCGCCGGCAACAGTTGCGCCCCCAGGGCGGTGAGTGCGTATTCGATCGAAGGCGGCGAGGTATCGCGCTCGTGCCGGGTGATCATCCCCTTCAGCTGCATGTCGCGCAGGCGCGCCGTCAATGTCTTGGCCGTCACCGGCGCCAGATCGATGCGCAACTCTCCAAAGCGTCGTGGCCCCGCGCTCAGCGACCACACGATCTCGGCCGTCCAGGCACCCGCCAACAGTGCCATGCATTTGGTCAACGGACAGATGCTGCCCGGATCCTGCGCTTGGCTTTTTCGCACCTTCAAGCCCATGTCATTTGCTCCAAGTGGTTTCCAGTTGGAAACCCGATTCTCGCGTCGCGTTGCTGCCGGGAGCTCCTGCGCCCTGCAGTCGCCAGCATACTGGCCAGCCCCTCCCCCACGATGAAACAACGATGAAGCTCTACTACACACCGGGAACGTGTTCGCTGGCTGCTCATATCCTGCTGCGCGAACTGGGAATCGAGTTCGATATGGATCGAGTCGACCACGCCACCAAGCGCACCGAAAGCGGCGAGGATTTCCTCAAGATCAACGCCAAAGGCTACGTTGCCGCGCTGCGGCTGGACAATGGTGAAGTCCTGACCGAAGGCGCCGCGATCCTTCTCTACCTTGCCGATGTGGCGGGTGTTGAATTTTCGGTTCCGGTGAGTGCAATCGGCGCGGCGCGCTTGCACGAATGGCTGGTCTACATCGCCGCCGAACTACACCCGACATTTGGTCCGCTGTTCCATTCCGAGTCGGATACAGTGCTGGAACGGTCCAAGCAGCGACTCTACCGGAAGCTGGACATTGTCGAATCCGGCTTGTCCGATGGCCGCAGATACCTGTTGGGCTCGTCCATTTCCATTGCCGACATCTACCTGTTCGTAGTGGTCAACTGGACAGGGCATCTTGGTATCGATCTCACCCCCTGGCCCTTTACCCAGGCACTTCTGCAGCGAGTCAGTGAACGGCCTGCGGTGAAGGAGGCCATGACCTTCGAAGGGCTGCTGTAAGGCACCACCCGGGGCGTCCACTGTACGTCCCGGCTCCATCCGCATTAGTGCAGCGGTGGTCTATCCTTGCTGCACGCCGCTGGCATTCATGGCCGGCACAAGTGCAAAGGACTGACATGATCCACCAGACTGAACTGCGCGACCTGCTACCCGGCATGGTCCCCTTCCCCACCGACGTCTTCCCTGCCGACCAGGCCTGGCTCGGCCAGCATCTGCTGCCGCTGCTGAAGATCGACCTCGGCCTGCTGCGCCCGGAACTGGCCGGCCAGCTGGCGACCATGCTGTGCCCGATCGAACCCTATGAAGGATTGATCGGTGAGTGCACCGGAGCGCACCACAACGAGCTCACCGCCACCAACTGGATTGCCTTCGAACTGACTGCGGACAACCGCATGCGCTTCCTCGGCAACGAGGGCTACTTCCAGGGCAACGCAATAGAAGACGAAGACGCGCGTGCGCACATCGCCGAGATGCGCGACAGCCATGCCAAGGCCAGGGCGTTCTTCCAGCAGCATGGCAAGCTGGCCAGCTACTCGCGCTATGGCGATGGCGAGCCGGGCGAACAGGCGTGGCTGGATACGCTGGGTGGGCAGATCTCGACCGGCAACTGGATCGAAACGACCGACGTTCCGCCGGCCTTCGCACTGGAATTCACGGCGGCGGCCGACGACTGGGATGCACCGGAGGACACGGAACGGGCCATCATCACCCGTGACGGCAGGAAATTCTTCGCCGTGGCCGAAGTGGCCGGCTACAACTGGTGTGCGGCCGGCGCCGATGCCATCGTGATGCTGTACGAGCCGGTGAGCCGCACGGTGCTGTTCTCGTACGACTGGTCGTAAGCCCCACAGCGCTGCGCGCTCGCCGGGCCATGCCCGGCGGAACCGGCGCCGCGTTACGGCGCGGCCTTGCGCACGGTCAGTGTCGCGCTGGCCTCGCCACCGCCCTCCAGCTGAAGCCGCAGCGGCACTGCCTGCCCCTCCTTCAGCGCGCCCTTGCCCTGCATCAGCATCAGGTGCAGGCCACCGGGCTTGAGCTCGGCACGCGCGCCCGGTGCCAATGGCATGCGCTCGATCGCGCGCATGCGGCTGACGCCATCAACGATCGTGGTCTCGTGCAGCGACACATCATCGAAGCTGCTGCTGGCTGCGCCGGTGATCACCACCGCCTTGCTGCAGCCGTTGTGGATCACGCCGTAGCCGGCGGTCATCGGCATCGCCGGATTCGGTGGCAACCGCGCCCAGCCCTGCTCCACCGTGACGCAGGCCGGTTCCGCCGCCGAAACCGATGCTGCGGCCGCACACAGAACCAACAGTACGCCAACGAATGGTTTGGTTATCATCGTCCAGGTTCCTTCTTCGCAACGAGACCGCAGCATGACGACGCTCATCGAGGTGATCAACCATGGCCCCATTCGCGAACTGCGCCTGGCGCGGCCGCCGGTCAACGCACTGGACACCGAACTGTGCCGGCAGTTGATCCATGCCATCGAGCTGGCCATGGCCGAAGACGCGCACGGCATCGTGCTGTCGGGCAGCGAGCGCATCTTCACCGGCGGCATGGACGTGCCGCACCTGCTCTCGCACGGCGATGACAAGCACAAGTTGCTGGACACCTGGAACGCCTTCTTTGGCGCCGTGCGCACGCTGGCCGAGAGCCGCATTCCGGTGGTCGCGGCGATCACCGGCCACGCCCCGGCGGGTGGCTGCGTGCTGGCCCTGTGCTGCGACTACCGCGTCATGGCGCGCAGCGCCGATCCGTCGCGACCGTATGCCATCGGCCTGAACGAAGTGCAGGTCGGCCTGATCGCACCGGAGGGCATCCAGCGCCTGCTGCGCCGTGCGGTGGGCGTGCACCGCGCCGGTGTCCTGCTGACCACCGGTTCGCTGGTGCCGGCCGAACAGGCGCTGCAGATCGGCCTGGTCGACGAACTGGCCGAAGGTGACCTGGTGGTCGCGCGTGCCGTGGCCTGGCTGCAGAACCTGCTCAAGCAGCCGCGCCAGCCGATGCTGCTGACCCGCGCCATCGCCCGCGCGGACCTGCACGTGGCGCTGCAACCGGACCTGATCCAGCTCGACCGCTTCGTCGAGGCCTGGTTTGCGCCGGACGCACAGAACGCCCTGCAGGCGCTCGTGGCCCGCCTCGGCAAATAGCGGTTGCCTCGCCCGGGGTCAGATCCCTTTCGCCGGGCGAAAGGGAACTGACCCCTGACCGGTATAATCAGGCCCTCTTTCACTGCCGTGGCCGCCCCCTTGAACGACACGCCCGAACCCGTCGTCTCCGAGCTGATCGACCTGCTCACCCTGGAGCGGCTGGAGGACAACCTGTTCCGCGGGCAGAGCCGCGACATCGGCACCAAGTACGTGTTCGGCGGGCAGGTGCTGGGCCAGGCGCTGGCCGCGGCCCAGGCCACGGTCGACAACGGCCGCCACGTGCACTCACTGCACGCCTACTTCCTGCGCGCCGGCAACATCGACCACCCGATCGTCTACGACGTGGACCGCACCCGCGACGGCGGCAGCTTCTCGGTACGCCGGGTCACTGCGATCCAGCACGGCAAGGTGATCTTCTTCTGCGCGGCCTCGTTCCAGCAGGCCGAGACCGGCGCCGAGCACCAGCACAAGATGCCCGAAGTGCCGCAGCCGGAAGACATCGAACCGAACCGTCCGCTGCCGGCCGAAGTGCTGGAGCGGCTGCCGATCAAGGTGCAGCGCTGGCTGTCGCGCGGCGGCCCGTTCGAGTTCCGCCACGTCTACCCGCGTGACGAACTGAACCCGCCCAAGCGCCCGCCCTACCACCAGGTGTGGCTGCGCCTGAGCGAGCCGGTAGGCGATGCCCCGGAGCTGCACCAGGCGCTGCTGGCCTACGCCTCCGACTTCCATCTGCTGGGCACGGCGACGTTCCCCCATGGGATCAGCTACTACCACCCGCACGTGCAGATGGCCTCGCTCGACCATGCAATCTGGTTCCACCGCCCGTTCCGTGCCGACGACTGGCTGTTGTACTCGCTGGACAGCCCCAGCGCGCAGGATTCGCGCGGCCTGGCCCGCGGCCAGTTCTTCACCCGCAACGGCGTGCTGGTGGCCAGTACCGCGCAGGAGGGCCTGATCCGCGTGGTTCCCGACCAGGCCGCGGCCGCCGCCGTGCCGGCCAAGGAGTAAACCGATGCGCCAGATCTTCAGCAGCCAGCGCGTGGAAACCGTCGAAGGCGTAGCCGACCTGCTGCGCGAGCACGGCATCGACGTCAAGGTGACCAACGGGCGCTCGTACAAGACCCGCCGCCGCGGTCAGTTCAGCTATACCGACCTGGGCAACGCCAACGCCTACCCGGCAGTCTGGATCGTGCGCGCCGACGATCAGCCGCGCGCACGCGAAATCCTGCGCGAGGCCCGCCTGCTCGACACCACCCGCCGCGACCACCCAACCGCCGAGTTCGCCTTCCGCGACACCGCCGAAACGAGCGGCAGCGGCCGCGGCTGGGCCTGGCGCATCCGCATCGCCCTGCTGGTGGTGATCGCCGGCGTGGCGCTGGTGATCGGCCTGCGCCATCGCGGCGCCCCGGCACCTGCCGCACCGGCCCCTGCCCCGCAGGCCCAGCCGCAGCAGGCGCAACCGGCCCCTCAGGCCGCGCCGGAAGAGGAAGAAATCCGGGTCCGTATCCAGCCCTCCAAGTAAGAGGCGGTAGCGCCGGGCCATGTCCGGCGAGCACAGCGACCTGGCAGCGGGGCCGCGATTTCACCGTAGCCCCTCAGGATTGGAGCCCCCTTGTTGTTCAAGGGGGTGCGCCAACGGCGCGGGGATGAGGTGGAATGCGCGGACCGCAGATGCATCAGCATCTGCGGTCACATTGGGCGCGCAGCTCCGTCATGGGACACAATCCCCGCAGGAGAGCCGCCGCCATGACGACGTTCGCCGCATCGATCGACCAGACCCTGGAACGCGAACTGCCCGCTGCCGCCAGCGGTTGCCAGCACGCCTACGGCCGCATCGTGCTGGCCTGCCAGAACACGGTCACCGCCATCGCGCTGGCCATCACCCGCGACCGCCAGGCCAGCGAGGACATTGCCCAGGAAGCCTTTGTGAAGGGCTGGCAGCAGCTGCACCAGCTGCGCAGCGCGACCAGCTTCCTACCGTGGCTGCGGCAGATCACCCGCAACCTGGCCCGCGACTGGCTGCGTGCACAACGTGGCCGGCCGCTGACCGGCGAGGCGGCCGAAGTGGCGCTGGGCATGGCCGCCGACCCGTCGCCGGACGCAGCCGACCGCCTGCAGCGGGTGGAGGAAGAGATCGCCGCCGAGGACATCATTTCCGCGTTACCGGCCGACAGCCGCGAAGTGCTGTTGCTGTACTACCGCGAAGGCCAGCGCTCGCAGCAGGTCGCCGACCTGCTCGGGCTCAGTGATGCAGCCGTGCGCAAGCGCCTGTCGCGTGCCCGCGCCCTGGTACGCGACGGCCTGCTGCAGCGCTTCGGTGAGTTCGCGCGCAGCAGCGCACCCAGTGCCGCATTCGCTACCGCCGTGGTGTCGATGGTGCTGGTGGCCGCGCCCGGCACCGCCAGTGCTGCGGTGCTGCTCGGCACCGGCGTCGGCGTGGGCGGCAGCAAGCTGGGCCTGGGCGGCGTCAGTGCCGCAGGCGGCGCAGCCATGGGTTCACTGACGGCCGCCGCCAGCCAGCTGCACCTGATACCCGCCAGCAACTGGGCCGCCGTTGCCGGGGGCGTCGTCGGTGGCATCATCGGCAGCTATCTGGGGGGCCGCTTCCTGCTGCGCTTCGCAGACACCCCGCAGGAACGGGCGGCCGTGCGACGGTTCGTGCACCTCAATACGTTCACTGCGATGGTCGTCTGCACCAGCCTGTTGGTTTCGCTGATGCTGCAGGTGCCGCTGTGGCTGCAACTTGCCATTCTCGTCATCGGCCTGGGTACGGTGAACTACCAGTGCCTGGTGCCGCTGCAGCGCGTGATGGCCCCCATGATCGCGCGTGATTCAGCGCGGCGCGGCCGCAGCGGAACCAACTGGCAATACGAATCCGTCTACGGGCGCACCGGCATCATCGGCGCGAACGTCTTCGTGATCGCCCTGGTGGTGTATGCATTGATGCGCAGCGGAAACGTATAACGGACAACGCCGGCAGTCTGCCGGCGTTGTCATCATTCACTGCGTCGACCCTCAGCGCTGCGGCGCCGGTGCACCACCGTCGCGCGGACCGCCATGGCGCGGGCCACCGTGCATCGGGCCCTTGGCGGCGTCGAACTCGGCCTTGCTCAGCTGGCCGTCCTTGTTGGTGTCGGCTGCAGCGAACCAGGCATCACGATGCTGCTTCATGCGCAGCTCGCGGTCGGCCTTGTCCAGATAGCCGTCCTTGTTCAGATCAAGCTGGTCGAAGCGCGCGGCCAGGCGCGGATCGGCCTTGGCTTCCTCGCGGCTGATGCGGCCGTCCTTGTTGACGTCCAGCTTGGCCCAGCGCTCACCGCCGTGGCCACGGCGGCCATGCTTCCAGCGCGGCAGCTCATCGCGCGAGAGCTTGCCGTCCTTGTTTTTGTCCAGCTCGTCGAACTTCACGGCCAGGCGCGGGTTGGCAGCGGCTTCGCCACGGTCGATGACGCCGTCGCCGTTGGTGTCCAGCTTGGCCGGACGCTGCGCGGGCGTGGTCGGGGTGTCGGCAGCGAGCGCGATACCGGAAGCGGAGGTGCCGAGCAGCAGGGCCAGCAGCAGGGGGGTACGGATCATGAGGTCACTCCTGGGGATGGGAACAGCGTCGGGGTGATCACTTCACCCTCGGGGGACAACAACGCCCGGACGCGACATCGGTTGACGCCGCCGCCAGTTCCATTCATCCGGCGGACAGTCGCCGCCACTGCGACAGGCTGGGGCTATGCTGTGCCCATGGCGATGCATGGCGACAGAGACGACGAACTGCGACTTTTCCAGACCGGCGAGCACCCCTGCGGGTACTGGTCGGACCGGGTGGCACGCGACCTGGTGCTGGACCCGAACGACCGCCGCCTCGGTGCGCTCTATCCGCTGGCACTGAGCTGGGGCTTCCGCCGCAGCGGCGACCTGGTCTACCGGCCGCACTGCGCGCACTGCCAGGCCTGCGTGGCAGTGCGCATCCCGGTGGCCCGCTTCGCCCCGGACCGCAGCCAGCGCCGCTGTGCCGCCCGCAATGACGACCTGGAGGTGCGGATCACCGCCGCCACCGCCCGTGACGACCTGTTCGCGCTGTACCACCGCTACCTCACCCACCGCCACGCCAACGGCGGCATGGACGACCATGGCCCGCACGAGTTCGAGCAGTTCCTGATCGGCAGCTGGTCGCACACCCGCTTCATGGAAATGCGCCTGCCCGGCCACGACGGCCAGCCCAGCCAACTGCTGGGGGTGGCGGTGACCGACGTCACCGAGCACGGCCTGTCGGCGGTCTATACCTTCTTCGACCCGGATCACGCCGCGCGCGGGCTGGGCACCTTCGCGATCCTGCAGCAGATTGAATGGGCGCGTCGCGAGGGCCTGCCACACGTATACCTGGGCTACTGGATCCGCGGCCACCAGAAGATGGACTACAAGCGTCGCTTCCATCCGCTGGAGGCCTACGATGGCCGCCGCTGGCACGATTTCGACAACGAACTGGACGGGCGCTGACAAACCGCTGACACCGGGCCGGGTGCAGAATAGGGGGATGAACGCCAAACCCCTGATCCTCGCCCTGGCCCTGCTCTGCGGCGCCACCGCCCCCGCCTTCGCCACGTCCCCCGCGATGACCGAAAAGCCGTCCACAGCACTGCGCCTGGCCACCTACAACACCTCGCTGTACTCCGACGACGCCGGTGGCCTGATCAAGGAGCTGGAAGGCGACAGCGAGCACGCGCGCAAGATCGCTGCGGTGCTGCAGCAGGTTCGCCCGGACCTGGTGCTGCTGAACGAATTCGACTTCGACGACGCCCATCGCGCCGCCGACCTGTTCCAGAAGCGCTACCTGGAAGTGGCCCAGCCCGGCGGCGGCAAGCCGCTGCACTTCGCCTACCGCTACCTGGCCCCGGTCAATACCGGCGTGCCCAGCGGCCTGGACCTGGACAACAACGGCGTGGTCGGCGGCGAAGGCCGCAGCCGTGGCAACGATGCCTGGGGCTACGGCCTGCACCCGGGCCAGTACGGCATGCTGGTGCTGTCGCGTTACCCGATCGATGAAGCCAAGGTGCGCAGCTTCCAGCTGCTGAAGTGGAGCGCGATGCCCGGCGCGATCCGCCCGGTGGATCCGCGCACCGGCCAGAGCTTCTACAACGACCAGGTGTGGTCGCAGCTGCGCCTGTCGTCGAAGTCGCATTGGGACGTGCCGGTGAAGACCTCGGCCGGCGTGGTGCATGCGCTGGTCTCGCACCCGACCCCGCCGGTGTTCGACGGCCCGGAGAAGCGCAACGCGGCGCGCAACCACGACGAGCTGCGCCTGTGGCAGGAATACCTGTCCAAGGGTGACAAGCCGTGGCTGTGCGACGACAAGGGCCAGTGCGGCGGCCTGGCGCAGGACGCGCGCTTCGTGATCCTCGGCGACCTCAACAACGACCCTGTCGATGGCGATGGCCGCCATGAGGCGATCGTCGAGCTGATCGAGAATGCCCGCGTGCTGCGCTACCCCACCCCGCGCAGCATCGGCGGCGAGCAGACCAGCCTGGCCTATGCGGCCAAGGGCATCGAGCGCAAGGGCGCGCCGTTCCACGCCACCGGCGATTTCGGCCCGAAGTCCGGCACCATGCGCCTGGACTACGTACTGCCCTCGACCGGTTTCGAGTACATCGGCAGCGGCATCTTCTGGCCGGCCAATGAAAGCCCGGAGGCGAAGATCGCCGACGGCAGCGACCACCACCTGGTGTGGGTGGATGTGAAGTAATAAAAAGGGGACGGAGGGGATTAAGTCGTTTGTGCCACAAACGACTTAATCCCCTCCGTCCCCTTTTTTGCTTTACGGGCGCAGTTCGACGCCGATGGCGTCGGCGGCATCACGCGCGATGGCGCGTGCTTCGTCAATGGTTTCCGCGCGCGCCAGGGTCACGCCCACGCGGCGATGGCCGTGCACGCTCGGCTTGCCGAACAGGCGCACGGCGGTATCCGGCACCTGCAATGCGGCGGCGACGTTGTTGAAGTACGGCACGCCCTCGCCGTGTGCCAACAGCGCGCACGAGGCCGACGGACCGCTCTGGCGGATCACCGGGATCGGCAGGCCGAGGATGGCGCGCGCGTGCAGCGCGAACTCACTCAGTTCCTGCGATACCAGCGTCACCAGACCGGTGTCATGCGGGCGCGGCGACACCTCGCTGAACCACACTTCGTCGCCCTTCACGAACAACTCCACACCGAACAGGCCCCAGCCACCGAGGTCGTCGGTGATCGCGCGCGAGATCTCTTCCGCGCGCGCCAGTGCCGCGCTCGACATCGGCTGCGGCTGCCAGCTTTCGCGGTAGTCACCGTCCTTCTGCAGGTGGCCGATCGGTGCGCAGAACGATGTCCCGCCAGCGTGGCGCACGGTCAGCAGGGTGATCTCGTAATCGAAATCGATGAAACCTTCGACGATGCAGCGGCCAGCACCGGCACGGCCGCCGGTCTGCGCGTACTCCCATGCCGGGGCGATGTCCGCCTCGCTGCGCAGGGTGCTCTGGCCCTTGCCCGAGGACGACATCACCGGCTTGACCACGCACGGCAGGCCGATGGCGGCCACGGCAGCACGGTACTCGGCCTCGGTATCGACGAAGCGGTACGGCGAGGTCGGCAGGCCCAGGGTTTCGGCGGCCAGGCGGCGGATGCCTTCGCGGTCCATGGTCAGGCGCGCGGCGCGCGCGGTCGGGATCACCCGCAGGCCCTGTTCCTGTTCCAGCTGCACCAGGGTCTCGGTGTGGATGGCCTCGATCTCCGGCACTACCAGGTGCGGCTGTTCCTGTGCGATCAGCGCGCGCAGCGCCATCGCGTCCAGCATGTCGATCACGTGCGCGCGGTGCGCAACCTGCATGGCCGGCGCATCGGCGTAGCGGTCGGCCGCGATCACTTCCACGCCCAGCCGCTGCAGCTCGATGGCCACCTCCTTGCCGAGTTCACCCGAGCCCAGCAGCAGCACGCGGGTGGCGGAGGGAGACAACGGGGTTCCAAGCTTGGCCATGGCGGTTCCAGCAGCGATGTGAAGGCGGGTGGGCATTCTAGCTGGCCGGGCACCCCGGCCATGGCATCCGACGAACGGTAGTCGACAAGTGATATCACTTTGATATCTTCACTTCGAACCCTCAAGGACGTACCGCCATGAAAGAGAAGTCGCTTGCCTCCCTCAACGGCCTCGGCACCCTGGCCGGATCCCTGCTGGCCGCGCTGGCCGGCGGCGCGCTGTTCGTGCTGGGGGTGGCGGCCAAGGCCAGCACCGGCTCGCCCAACCTGCTGCTGATGCTGGCCGGCGTGCTGGTCATCGCCGCCGCGGTGTTCATCCTGGCCGGCCTGTACACCATCCAGCCCAACCAGGCGGCCGTGCTGAGCCTGTTCGGCAAGTACGTCGGCACCGTGAAGGACAACGGCCTGCGCTGGAACAACCCCTTCTATGCCAAGCGCCGGGTCAGCCAGCGCGTGCGCAACTTCGAGAGCGGCAAGCTGAAGGTCAACGAGCTGGACGGCAGCCCGATCGAGATCGCCGCCGTGATCGTCTGGCAGGTGATCGACGCCTCCGAAGCGGTCTACAACGTGGACGACTACGAGAGCTTCGTGCACATCCAGTCCGAATCCGCGCTGCGTGCGATGGCCACCAGCTATCCCTACGACCAGCACGAGGACGGCCAGCTGGCCCTGCGAAGCCATGCCAACGAGATCTCCCAGCACCTGAAGAACGAGCTGGCCGAGCGCCTGGCCGATGCGGGTGTGCAGGTGATCGACGCGCGCATCAGCCACCTGGCCTACGCCGCTGAAATCGCCCAGGCGATGCTGCAGCGGCAGCAGGCCAACGCGGTGATCGCCGCGCGCACGCGCATCGTGGCCGGTGCGGTCGGCATGGTCGAGATGGCTCTGGCCGAACTGCAGAAGAACGGCGTGGTTGAGCTGGACGAGGAGCGCAAGGCGCACATGGTCAGCAACCTGCTGACCGTGCTGTGCTCGGACCGCGGCACCCAGCCGATCGTCAATGCCGGTTCGCTGTATTGAGCCACACTCGCAACGGGGCGCCCCACCGCCCCGCCAGGAGCCCCCATGAGTGAGAAGAAAGCCTATCCGCTGCGCATCAACGCCGAGGTCCTGGCCGCGGCGCAGCGCTGGGCCGACGACGAGCTGCGCAGCCTCAACGCGCAGATCGAATACGTGCTGCGCGACGCCCTGCGCAGGGCAGGACGCCTGCCGAAACCCACGCCATCGCCGGAGGACAAGGAATGAGCACGCGCTGGAGTTACCAGACCATCGAAGTGAAGACCACGATGATGGGCACCCTGAAGGCCGAGGACATCCAGAGTGAACTGACCCGCCAGGGCCAGCTTGGCTGGGAACTGGTCAACGTCATCATCCCGGCCCCGATGCGCCCGGCGATGCTGGTGTTCAAGAAGGAGGCCTGAACCATGGGCGGCAGCGACCCCAAACCCTTTGACGTGGCCGAGAGCTCGCCGCTGCGCGTGCTCTGGATCGTGCTGCCGCTGCTGGCTGCCTTCGTGGCCTGCCTGTACGCACAGCTGTACAAGGCACCGGCAGGCGCCCCCTGGATCGAAGTGACGCTGTCGCCGCCCTGGTTCCGGATGGGCGGCAGTGCGGCATGGAGCCTGATCGTCATCGCTGTACTCGCTGTCGGGCTGGGAGCCGCATTCTTCCGCCGCCGCGTGGCGCTGGCCGGCAACGTGCTGGACGTGCACTCGACGATGTATCGGCGGCGCGTGCCGGTGGCGCAGCTGCGGCTGGACCAGGCCGAGGTGGTCGACCTGCAGCGTGACCGCCGCTACGGCATCCGTGTCAAAACCAATGGCTATTCAATGCCGGGCTTCTACTCGGGCCACTTCCGCCTGCAGGGCGGCGGCAAGGGCTTCGCCCTGGTCACCGACCGTGCGCGCGTCCTCGCCCTGCCGGTCAGTGATGGCAGCACGCTGCTGCTCAGCGTGGACCGGCCGCAGGCCCTACTCGATGCACTGCGCAAGGTGGCCGCGTCGGCGCCACGGCAGTAAGCTGCGGCGATGCAACGACGCGCCCCCCTGCTGATCAATACCGAGGCCATCGAGCTGTGGCCCGCCCACCTGCTGCGTGCACGCAGCAACCTGGATGCACGCCTGCTGTCGCAGGCGCACTGGGTGCTGCGGCGCAAGCGCGATGGCCGCTACCTGGCGGCGGTACTGGCGCAGGGTGTGCACGCCATGGCGCCGCGCCTGCCACGCGAGCCCGGGGTCGAGGAAGCACTGGCGCTGCTGGATGCCGCGGCAGCGCGGCCCTTCGCCGCCGGGCTGGAAGAACAATGGCTGCCGCTGGCCGGGTTGCAGCAGCGCCTGCAGCAGCTTGGCCTGGATGCACAGCGCTACGCAGACGGCAGCGGCTTGCCGCTGGAATCCGAACCGTGCCTGCTGCACTTCGCCGGTCGCGACCGCTTCGCCCGCCCATTGTGGCTGCGCCGTGGCGCCGCGCAGGGCTGGCGGCGGATGCAACTGCACGCGGCACAGGACGGAATTGCGCTGGACGCGATCTCCGGCTTCCGCAGCCATGCCTACCAGCTGGGCATCTTCGAACGGAAGCTGGCGCGCGGCTTGAGCGTGGCAGAGATCCTGAAGGTGAATGCCGCACCGGGGTTCAGCGAACACCACAGCGGCCACGCGCTGGACATCGGCACGCCGGGCGACGCGCCGGCCGAAGAATCGTTCGAAGCCACCGACGCGTTCGCGTGGCTGCAGGCCCATGCCGGTGAGCACGGCTTCCATCTGAGCTACCCCCGCGACAACCCGCACGGAATCGTCTACGAACCGTGGCACTGGTGCTGGAAGCCGGCCAACGGCTGAGCCCCTCGTGGCGAAAGCTTGGGGCAATCAGTGCATGGCCGCAGGATGGAACAAGAGAGCAAAGACAAAAGCGGGTCGCTTCGCTCGAAGCCGAGCATGGCTCGGCTCTACAGAAGCTGACGGCGCAGCGGTGTCGTGCTTGGCCGATCTCCGCTGCCGTCACCGCCTCAACGCATTGATCCCCAGCAACACCCATCCGGCCATCATGCTGGTGCCCCCAATCGGTGCCATCCGCGTCGGCCACTGCCACAACGCGCCGCCCACCAGGCTGCCGGAAAACAGCAGCACACCCAGCAGCAGCACGTACAGCGCCAGGTGCGCGATCGCTCCCTGCGCGCGCGGTCCGAGCGCCACCAGTACCGCACCATGCGCGAACGCATACAGCGCCGCCATGTTCAGATGCTGCTGCGCCAGCGGGTCGGCCACACCGTGCGAGGCGTAGGCCGACAGGCCGATCGAGGCGGCGGCCAGCAGCGCACCCAGGCAGGCCAGCAGCGAAGGCTTACGTGCGCGACGTTCGAGATTGAACATGTGGGCTCCTTGCGCAGCGCCCTTGCCGGGCGCCAGATGAAAAAAAACGCGCCGCAATGAGCGGCGCGTTTTCGTGTCCAACACTACATGGGTCAGCCGAAGCTTACTTGACGGCCCAGTAGATGTCGTAGGTACCTTCCGGGGTGAACGACTTGTCGATGCCGTCCTTCCAGGTTTCGTACGGACGGTCGATCACTTCGTTGCCGGAAGTCACGGCCCAGGCACGCAGACCGTTGCGGGCCACGTCCAGACCCGCCATGTGGCCGGTGTAGGCGGCATGCGCCGAACGGTGCGGAGCCACATGCACGTACTTGACCGGAGCGCCACCGTCGATCTTGACGGTCAGCTCTTCAGCGGTGGCACCTTCAGCACCCTTCTTCTTCACCGGCTGGGCGATGTCGAAGGCGTACTTTTCCTGACCGAAGTCGGTGGTGATGATGCGGAACGGACCGGCGGCTTCAAGGCCATTGGCCTCCATCACGCGCTTGATCCACTCCTGGTTGTCCTTGATGGACTTGGTGATCGTGTCCTGACCACGGTCCACGTTACCGGCGTTGACGACCAGCAGGTCTTCAGCCGGCACGTCGACGATGCCCAGATCGGTCAGCGGGGCTTCCGGGGTGCGGTAGTCCACGTTCGGGACGGTGGCCAGCATGTTGGCCATGCGCGACAGACCCATCTTGATGTCGTCGCCGATCTGGCGGCTGACATACAGGCCTGCATAACGGCCGAACAGGTCAAAGCCGTACTTCACCGAGTAGTCCTGGGTGATCTTGACGTTGCGGCCACCCTTGCCGGTCGGCTCCAGCGTGAAGGTGGTGATCTTGTCGTGACCCTTGGTGGCGTCATCGATGGCGATCGCAACACGCTTGTTCTCTTCGGCTTCGGTGATCTTCCAGGAACCGGTGCCCAGGTCCTTGGAGGTGAAGTCGAGAGTGGCACCGACGCCGGAGGCCGGGCCGGACAGCTTCAGTTCAACGGCGGGATCGCGCAGTACCAGCGGGTTCCAGTCCTTGAAGCGGCGCAGGCTGCTGACCGTGTCGTACACGATCGTCATCTTGCGGTTGGTCTCGATGCTTTCGGTGATGTGACGCTCGCCCGGCAGACATACGCCAATGATGACGAACAGGCCAGCCACGATCCCCAAGGCGATCAGGAACTCGATAATACGGGTCATTCAGAGAGTCTCCGGGGCCGATCCCACGGCCGGGTTGATTGAAGCGAAGCGCCAATCCTAGCAGGCTTCGCGGGCATTGTTTATCGGGATTGGCGCACCGGTTTCCCTGCCGGCTGCGTATTTGTATGGACAAAGAATTCGAAGGGTACCGCATACCGATACCCGTGAAGTAGGGGGCAACCCCACCCGAGGGCCATGCCTGGGCCTCAAGTCATTGTCCTGAAAAGGTTTTCCTCAGACCAGCTGAAGCTCGAACGCCTTCAGTACGGCACGCGTACGGTCGCGCACGCCCAGCTTGGACAGGATGTTGGACACGTGGTTCTTGATGGTGCCTTCGGCCACACCCAGCGAATTGGCGATCTCCTTGTTGGAGAAGCCACTGGCCATCAGGCGCAGGATCTCGGTCTCGCGGTCGGTCAACGGGTCCGGCCGGTCCAGGCTGACGAACTCGTTGCGCATGTGCTCCAGGCCGGACAGCAGGCGCTGGGTCACGGCCGGCTGCACCAGCGAACCGCCTTCGGCCACGGTGCGGATGGCACCGACCAGCTGCGCCAGGGTCACGTCCTTGAGCAGGTAGCCCTTGGCACCGGCCTTGAGCCCGGCCAGCACCAGCTGGTCGTCGTCGAAGGTGGTGAGGATGATGGTCGGCGGCAGCTGCTCCTGGCGCGACAGCACCTGCAGCGCCTCCAGCCCGGACATCACCGGCATGCGCATGTCCATCAGCACCACGTCGGGACGCACCTGCGGTATCAGCTCGACCGCCTGCCGGCCATCGCCGGCCTCGGCCACCACCTCGATACCGTCGTCGAGCGCCAGCAGGGAGCGGATTCCCTGCCGCACCAGGGTTTGGTCGTCGACCAGGCAGACGCGAATCATCAACGCACTCCTTCAGGAACCTTGGTAAGGGCGGCCACCAGCACCGTTGCCGGCACCGTCGCCCGCAACCGGAAGCCTTCACCGGGCCGGGTTTCGACCTGCAGCTGGCCACCACATTGTTGCAGGCGCTCGCGCATGCCGCGCAAGCCATTGCCCACATTGACCATATCCGCGCCGACACCGTCGTCGCGGGCCTCCACCACCACCCGGTCGGGGGCTTCACGGTACACCTTGATCCACAGGTGGCGGGCGCCGGCGTGGCGCACCGCGTTGGTGATGATCTCCTGGGTGCAGCGCAGCAGCACGTGGGCCCTCTGCGGGTCCTCCACGTTCAGCGGATCCTCGATGTCCAGCTGGATGTCCAGCGAAGGCACATTCTCGGTCAGCGGGCGCAGTGCCGCGGCCAGATCGATAGCGCCGGTCTCACGCAGCTGGCTGACCACCTCGCGCACGTTGCCCAGCAACAGCTTGGCCAGGGCGTGCGAGCGCTTCACATGGTCCAGCGCCTGGCCCTCGGCCAGGTGGCCGGCCACTTCCAGGTTCAGGGTCAGCGCAGTCAGCTGATGCCCCAGAAGATCGTGCAGCTCACGCGAAATGCGGGTTCGCTCATTGACCCGGGCGCTTTCGGCCAGCAGGGCGCGGGTGGCGCGCAGCTCCGAATTGAGCCTTCGCTGCTCGTCGCGGGCCTGGGTCTGCTGTCGCGCGACAAGGCTGGTCACGAAGATGAACATGGAAAAGCCGCCATACAGCAGCGATTGCATCACGGCTTCGAACAGCGGGAAGTGCAGCAGCATGTAATAGACCGGGGCCACCGCCAGCTGGCTGACCAGCAGCCACAGCACGCACAGGCGCGCCGACAGCATCCACGGAATGACGCCGGCAGCCACCATCATCAGGATGCTGCCAAGGCCGGAACCACTGAGGTAGCTGACGCCCAGCGCCGAAACCGTCAGCAGCAGCAGCAGGCCGCGGTCCAGCCAAGTGGTGTGACTGTCGCTGTCGCTGCGCAGGAGGCGGGTCAGCCAGTAGTACGCGGCGCCGAAGGACAGGTAGGCGACGAACAGCAGGATCGCCCAGCTGCCCATATCGCTGCGGCTGTGCAGGTTCTCGAACTGCGAGTACGCCAGTGGCAGGCCGACCATGACCCAGGTAAACAGGCCGGCCAGACGGAGGACGCGGGTATGGCTGAGGACTCCCAACATGCCAGCACTCTACGGGCCCGGCCTGCGTCGCGCACTCCCACGGAAGTCATGCATCTGCGGCCCCCTGTTCATGCCGCAGCCCACCCCGGGCATGCAATAATCGTGCGCAGGGTCCAATTTGACGGACCAACCGCGTTACCCCACGGAGTCACAATGTCGATTGTCATCCGCGACGTGCGCGAGCACGAGCTCGATTCCGTCCTGGCTTTGAACAACAACGCTGGCCTGGCCATCCTTCCCCTGGATGCGGCCCGCCTGCGCCTGTTCTACGAAACCGCTGAGTATTTCCGCGTCGCCGAGCGCGACGGCAACCTGGCCGGTTTCCTGATCGGCTTCGGCAGCGACAGCCAGCACGACAGCAGCAACTTCGCCTGGTTCAAGCAGCAGCTGGACACCCCGTTCTTCTATATCGACCGCATCGTGGTCGCCAGCCGCCGTCGTGGCGGTGGCGTCGGCCGTGCGTTCTATGCCGACGCGCAGAGCTTCGCCGAGCTGCGCTACCCGCAGATGACCTGCGAAGTCTTCCTCGACCATGGCGCCGATGCCGCCCTGCTCTTCCACGGCAGCTTCGGCTTCCGCGAGCTGGGCCAGAACACCATGCCGCAGGTCGATGTGCGCGCCAGCATGCTGGCCAAGGAACTGTGCAGCTACCCGTGGGTCCAGGAGACCTACGGCGGCAAGCTGCCGGATGTGGCATGGACACGTGCCCGGCAGCTGCCGGCGCAGGCACAGCGGCCGACGGGGACCTGAGCGTGGCGGTGAATTTCGATTACGAACAGGCCGGTGAACTGAAGATCGGCCAGGTGGGCATCGCCAACCTGCGCATCCGTACCCTTGATGTCGAACGCCTCGTGCAGGAAATGCGCGAACGCGTCACCCGTGCGCCGAAACTGTTCGGCCGCGCCGCGGTGATCCTCGACTTCGGCGGCCTGAGCCAGGTGCCGGACGTGGCCACCGCGCAGGCGCTGGTCGATGGCCTGCGCAGTGCCGGCGTGCTGCCGGTGGCGCTGGCCTATGGCACCAGCGCGGTCGACCTGCTCTCGCAACAGCTCGGGCTGCCCCTGCTGGCCAAATTCCGCGCCCAGTACGAGCGTGCCGAGGCCGAGCCGGCTCCGCCGCCGCCCGCGCCGGAACCGCGTCGCGCGGCCCGTGCCGAACCGAAGCCGGCGCCGGCCACGCCGGTGGCCAAGGTCGCCGACGCTGCCGCACCGCAGCCGGGCCGCATGCAGCTGGGCAACGTGCGTTCGGGCCAGCAGCTGTACGCTGAGAACTGCGACCTGACCGTGATGGCCACCGTCGGTGCCGGCGCCGAAGTCATCGCCGACGGCAGCATCCATATCTACGGCACCCTGCGCGGCCGCGCGCTGGCAGGGGCCCAGGGCAACACCGCGGCACGCATTTTCTGCCGTGATTTCCATGCGGAACTGGTGGCCATTGCAGGCCACTACAAGGTACTGGACGATGTCCCGGACAACCTGCGCGGCAAAGCCGTGCAGGTGTGGCTGGAACAGGACCAGATCAAGATCGCTGCGCTGGACTGACGCAGCTCCAAACTCATGCAGAACCAGGAGAAGTCCTTTGGCTGAAATCATCGTAGTCACCTCCGGCAAGGGCGGCGTCGGCAAGACCACTTCCAGCGCGAGCCTGGCCTGCGGCCTGGCACGGCGCGGCAAGAAGGTGGCGGTGATCGACTTCGACGTCGGCCTGCGCAACCTCGACCTGATCATGGGCTGCGAACGCCGCGTGGTGTACGACTTCGTCAACGTCGTGCACGGCGAAGCGACCCTCAAGCAGGCCCTGATCAAGGACAAGCGCTTCGAGAACCTGTACGTGCTGGCCGCCTCGCAGACCCGCGACAAGGACGCACTGACCCAGGAAGGCGTGGGCAAGGTCCTGAAGGACCTGGCCGCCGACGGTTTCGATTACATCATCTGCGATTCCCCGGCCGGCATCGAGAAGGGCGCCTTCCTGGCGATGTACTTCGCCGACCGCGCCGTGGTGGTGGTAAACCCGGAAGTGTCGTCGGTGCGCGACTCGGACCGCATCATCGGCCTGCTCGATTCGAAGACCCACAAGGCCGAGTCCGGCCAGGACGTGCCGGCCTTCCTGCTGCTGACCCGCTACACCCCGCTGCGCGTGGAAAGTGGCGAGATGCTCAGCATCGCCGACGTCGAGGAAGTGCTCGGCCTGAAGGCGATTGGCGTGATCCCCGAGTCGGGTGACGTGCTCAACGCCTCCAACAAGGGCGAGCCGGTCATCCTGGATGTCGAGTCCGCTGCCGGCCAGGCCTACGACGACGCCGTCGCGCGCATCCTCGGCGAAGAACGCCCGATGCGCTTCACCAACGTCGAGAAGAAGGGCTTCTTCAGCAAGCTGTTCGGAGGGTAAGCATGGGCCTGTTTGATTTCCTCAAAGCGAAGAAGACCACCGCCGAAACCGCCAAGAACCGCCTGCAGATCATCATCGCGCAGGAACGCAGCAACCGTGGCGGCCCCGATTACCTGCCGCTGCTGCAGCGTGAGCTGCTGGAAGTGATCAAGAAGTACGTGAACATCGACGTCGATGCGGTGAAGGTCGACCTGGTGAAAGATGGCCAGCACGACGTGCTGGACATCTCCGTGGCGCTGCCTGAAGGCCCGGACAAACCCTGATCTCCTGCCCCGCCCGTGCCTGCATGGGCGGGGCTGCCCAACCGCATGACCGATACGACAACCGCCGTGGACATCACCTGCGTGGGCGACATCGCCTTCGCCGATGCGCAGCGCCTGCTCGCCGCGCATGGCCTGCGGCTGCACCACGTCGCGGCCGGTGAACCGATTCCCGGCAGCTACTGGGGCGAGCCCGAGGCCGGCATCATCGCCAGCAACGTGTATGTGCGCGACGACACTCCCGTACATTCGATGCTGCACGAAGCCTGCCACCTGATCGTGCTGCCGCCGGAGCGGCGTGCGCAGGTGCATACCGACGCCACCGACTCGGTGGCCGAGGAAGATGCCACCTGCTACCTGCAGATCGTGCTGGCCGGGCAGCTGCCGGGTGTTGGCACTGCGCGGCTGATGGCCGACATGGATGCCTGGGGGTATACGTATCGGCTGGGATCCACCAAGGCGTGGTTTGAACAGGACGCCGAGGATGCGCGGGCGTGGTTGATCGAACGCGGGTTGCTGCAGGCGGCGTAACCGCCATCCACGCATGGCGTGGATCTACTGTAGAGCCGAGCCCATGCTCGGCTGCTCTTCGCTGTCACGAGCGCGAATGCAAAGCCAGAAGCAGCCGAGCATGGGCTCGGCTCTACAGGATCACCCCTGCCCGGCCAGCGCGCGCAGGGTAATGCCGACGATGTAGGCCAGGTACGTGCCGGTCGCATAGCCCATCGTGCCCAGCAGCACGCCCACCGGCGCCAGCGCCGGATGGAACGCGGCCGCCACTACCGGCGCCGAGGCCGGGCCACCGATGTTCGATTGCGAACCGATCGCGAAATAGAAGAACGGCACCTTCAGCAGCTTGCCCAGGCACCACAGCAGCACGATGTGCACGGCAATCCAGATCAGGCCGAGCAGGAACAGCCACGGGCGATCCAGCAGCGCCAGCAGATCCATCTGCATGCCGATGCAGGCGATCAGGAAATACAGCAGCAGCGAGCCCAGCCGCGAGGCGCCCGCCCCTTCCAGGGTACGTGCACGGGTGAAGCTCAGGCTCAGGCCCAGCGAGGTCGACAGCACCACCACCCACACGAACGGCGCATCCAGGCTGAACTGCGAAGCCCAGCTGACGTTGGCCTTGAACCACGCCGCCAGCGGCGCGCCGATGGCGTGCGACAGGCCCACGCCACCGAAGGCCACCGCCACGATCAGCATCAGGTCGGTAAGGCTGGGAATGCGCTCGTGCTCGGCCTGGAAGCGCGCGATGCGCTCCTTCAGTTCATCGATGGCCGAAGTATCGGCGCCGCTGCGTGCATCAATCTTCGCGGCGCGTCCGGCCAGGAAGATCAGCGCGGCCATCCACACGTAGCCGACACCCACGTCGACCACCGCGAACTGGCCGAACGTGGTGGCGTTGACGTCGAACACTTCGCGCATCGCCAGCATGTTGGCACCGCCGCCGATCCAGCTGCCCGCCAAGGCGGCCATGCCGGCCCAGGTGTCACCGGCCACGGTTTCCGGATGCACCGCGCGCATCAACAGGAACGCCACCACCGCGCCGAGCATGATGCTGGCCGACGCGCCCAGGTACATCAGCACCAGCTTCGGGCCCAGCCGCAGGATGCCCTTGATGTCCACCGCCAGCGTCAGCAGGATCAGCGCCGCCGGCAGCAGGATGTCGCGTGCGATCGGGTTGTAGAGCTTGGTGTTCTGGCCATCGATGAGGCCGACGGTGTTGTAGATGCCGGGAATCAGATAGCACAGCAGCAGCGCTGGCACGAACGTGTAGAAGCGCTTCCACAGGCCCTGCTCGCGCGAGGCGGTCCAGAACACGGCGCCGAGGGTGGCGGCGATCAAGCCGAAGACGACGATGTCGTTCTGGATCATGCAGGTGCTCTTGTAGAGCCGAGCCATGCTCGGCTGCTGTTGGCGAAGGTGTGCCGACCAACGGTCGGCACCCACCGGCGGGAACATCGGCACCCACCGTCGAAAACAAAAGCGCCGCCCCGAAGGGCGGCGCTGCAGTCATCAGTTGCCGATGTGCTGCTTCAGCCAGGCATTGACGGTGTCATGCCACAGGATGCTGTTGTTCGGCTTCAACACCCAGTGGTTCTCGTCCGGGAAGTACAGGAACTTCGATTCGATGCCCTGGCGCTGTGCAGCGGTGAACGCAGCCAGGCCCTGCTCGACCGGAATGCGGAAGTCCTGCTGGCCGTGGATGACCAGGATCGGCTTCTTCCAGTCCGCCACGTGGTTGACCGGGTTGAACTTCTCGTAGTTCGCGGCCTTCTGGTACGGGGTACCGCCCTGCTCCCACTCGGTGAACCACAGCTCTTCGGTGGCGTAGCCCATCATGCGCTGGTCGAACACGCCGTCATGGTTGACCAGGCACTTGAACGGGCTGTTCCAGTTGCCGGCGATCCAGTTGACCATGAAGCCACCGTAGCTCGCGCCCAGCGCACAGGCCTTGTCACCGTTGAGGAAGGAATACTTCTTCAGCGCCGCGTCCCAGCCCTTCTGCAGGTCTTCCAGCGGGCGGTCGCCCCAGTGCTGGCTGATCGCATCGGTGAAGGCCTGGCCATAGCCGGTGGAACCGTGGAAATCGATCATCACCACCGCGTAGCCCTGGCCCGCGTAGGTCTGCGGGTTCCAGCGGTAGCTCCAGCCGTTGCCGAAGCTGCCCTGCGGACCGCCGTGGATCAGGAACGCGACCGGGTACGACTTGCCTTCCTGGTAGTTGTGCGGCTTGACCACGTAGCCGTGCACGGTGTCGTTGTTCCAGCCCTTGAACTCGAACTGTTCGTAGTCACCGAAGGTCACGTCCTTCAGTACGTCGCCAGCAGCCGGGGTCAGCGCGCGCAGTTCGCCGATGGCCTCGCCCGCGGCCGGCAGCAGGCCGACCAGTACCTGGTCGTTGCTCTTCAGGCTGTTGCGGGTGATGGCCACGCTGTTGCCGGCCACGTCGACAGCAGTAACGCTGCCATCGCCAATCAGCTTGGTGGCCTTGCCGCTGGCCACGTCGATCTGGAACAGCGGGTGTTCGCCGAGGTCATCGGCAGTGGTGTAGATGCTGGCACCGTCGGCGGACAGGGCGATGCCGCCAGCCGAACGATCCCACTGCGGGGCGATCTCGCGCGTCTTGCCGCTGGCAACGTCCATTGCCATCAGGCCAAAGCGATCGGCTTCGAAGCCCGGGCGCTTCATCGCACGGTAGAACAGGGTTTTGCCGTCGGCGCTGAACACCGGGCCGGCATCCCAGGCCGGGTTGGACGCGGTCAGGTTGACCGGTGCCTGCTTGCCTGCGGCGTCGAAGCGGTACAGGTCGAAGTTGGTCGACCATGGCTCCTGCTTGCCGGCCACACGGATGCTGGCCACCACGCTGGCACCATCCGGCGACCACGCGAAATCATCGTTGCCACCGAACGGCTTGGACGGCGCGTCGCCATCGATGGTCGCGCTCAGTGCAGAAGCGCCCTTGACCGCGCCGGCCTTGGCCGACGGCAGCGGCGCCACGAACAGGGTATTGCGGCGGCCGTCGTTCCAGGTATCCCAGTGGCGCACGAACAGCGAATCGAAGACCTTGCCGCTGGCCTTGGCGCCGGCCACGTCCTTCAGCTTCTTCTCGGTGCACGCCAGATCCGAGGCGCAGGCCTGGAACACGCCGGCGCTGAACAACACGCGGTCGTCCTGCGGCGACACGTGGTAGCTGTCCACGTCCACCGGGAAGTCGGTCAGCTGGCGCGGAGCACCGCCGCTGATCGGCTGCGCGTACAGCTGCTGGCTGCCGTTCTTGGCGCTGAGGAAGTACACGGTCTGGCCATCGGCCGACAGTGAAGCGGAATTGACATTCCAGCCAGCCGGGGTGATCTGCTTCGGCGGCGCCGCATCGCGGGTGCGCAGGTTGCGTGCGAACAGCGCGGTGGAGGCCTTCAGGTTGGCGTCGACGCTGCGCTTGGCGAACACCACGGTGCCGCCGTCAGCGGTCAGTACCGGCGCGGAGACGCGGTCCATGGCCACCATGTCGCGGACTTCCAGGCCACGGGCAGCGGCAACGCTGGGCAGGGCGGCCAGCAGGCTCAGTGGCAGCAGGGCATGACGCAGTTTCATCGGGGTCTCCGCAGGACGGCAAAAAACCGATGTTAGGCCCGTGCGGCCGGGGCTGCCAAGGCCATCGGTCATGCCTGCGGGCGGGCAATCGCCAGAAACAGCAAACCGCGCCGTAGCGCGGTTTGTGGGGACACGGGGGTCGGATCCGATTCCGGCGGAATCGGCTCTGATCCCAGACGCTGTCAGCGTGGGGTCAGAGCCCTTCCCTCCGGGAAGGGATCCGCCCCCCTGCATTACGCCTTGGCGTACTTGCCAGTGCGGTAGATCAGCCAGCCGACCAGGAACAGCACGGCCAGGCCGATCCACTGTGCGCCCGGCAGGTGGAACGGCACGGCCAGCACGTCTGCGCGGCTGCTGACCACGATCGGAATCGCGATGGCGATGCCCATCAGCGCCTCGCCGGTGATCAGGCCGGCAGCGAACAGCACGCCCGGCTTGTGCACGCGGTCGCGGCCTTCTTCGTCATCGGCGCGCACCTTGTGGAAGCGCTCCACCAGGTGGGCAATCAGGCCACCGAGGAAGATCGGCACCATCAGTTCCAGCGGCAGGTAGATACCGATGGCGGCGGCCAGCACCGGCACGCGGAAGCGTGCGTTGCGCGACTTCAGCCAGCTGTCGAAGGCGATGATGGCGGCGCCGACCACGGCACCGATGCCGATGAAGGTCCACGGCAGTTCGCCACCGAACAGGCCCTTGGCCACCGAGGCCATCAGGTTGGCCTGCGGTGCAGCCAGCGCGTTCGGGTGCAGCTCGGACTTCACGCCGATGCCGTAGGCGGTTGCCAGCAGGTTCAGCACCGGGGCCATGATCAGCGCGCACGAGAACGCACCGATGCCCAGCATCAACTGCTGCTTCCACGGGGTGGCGCCGACGATGTAGCCGGCCTTGAGGTCCTGCAGGTTGTCACCGCCGACCGCCGCAGCGCAGCACACCACCGCGCCGATCATGATCGCAGCCACCGCACCCAGCGGCGCACCGCCGGCACCGACCGGCTTGAGGCCATCGGCGCCCAGCAGCACCACCAGCACGGCCGAGGCGAACAGGATGGTGGAGATGGTGATGCCCGAGACCGGGTTGTTGGACGAACCGATCAGGCCGGCCAGGTAGGCCGAGACCGACACGAACAGGAAGCCGGCGACGATCATGATGAGGGTCATCGGGATCGACACGTGCCACTGGCCGACGATGGCCTGGTACAGGGCCAGCAGCGGCAGCACGAAGACCACCAGGGCCACCAGCATCCACTTCATCGGCAGGTCGCGCTCGGTGTGCGCCAGCACCGGGCCGCCGCTCTTGCGGGCGGCGGCAAAGCCGCTCTTGACGCCGTTGAGCAGCGACTTGCGCAGCGAGATCAGGGTCCAGATACCACCGATCAGCATCGCGCCGACACCCAGGTAGCGCATCTTCGCACCCCAGATGGCAAATGCGGCTTCGGTGGACGAAGCGGTGGCGACCGACGCGGCCAGTGCCGGATCGGTGTTCATGAAGAACGCCTGGTAGATCGGAATGGCGATGTGCCAGGTCAGGATCGAACCGGACACCACCACGATGCCGACGTTGAGGCCGACGATGTAGCCCACGCCCAGCAGTGCCGGCGACAGGTTGGTGCCGATGAAGGCGGTGACCTTGGAGCTGCCGACGTAGGCCGAAGTGGCCCAGGCATCGGGAATCAGGCGCATGCCGCTTTCCGCGGCCAGCTTGACGAAGGCGCCGATCACCGCCGACAGGCCGAGGATCTTCAGGCCCGGGCCCGGATTCTCACCGGCCTTGAGCACTTCGGCCGCGGCCTTGCCTTCCGGGAACGGAAGCGGGTCTTCGACGATCATCGAACGGCGCAGCGGCACCGAGAACAGCACACCCAGCAGGCCGCCAAGGCCGGCGATGCCCAGCACCCACCAGTACTTGAAGTCCGGCCAGTAGCCCATGATCACCAGCGCCGGGATGGTGAAGATCACACCGGCGGCGATCGACGAGCCGGCCGAAGCGCCGGTCTGCACGATGTTGTTTTCAAGGATGGAGCCACCGCCCAGCAGGCGCAGCACGCCCATGGATATCACCGCGGCGGGAATGGCGGTGGCGATGGTCAGGCCTGCGAACAGACCGAGGTAGGCGTTTGCGGCCGACAGCACCACCGCCAGCACGATGGCCAGGGCCACTGCGCGGAAGGTGAGCTGCTTGGGCGCAGCGTCGTGGTTCATGGAAGCCCCTGCTGGCAAAAAATCCCTGCCACGCTAGCGTTCAGGACAGATCAAGTCCAGCGTGCCAAAGGATGGGGGCGTGTGCTGCAGCGCAATGGGCCAGTACGTGGACCGGCAATCGACCGACCCGGCAAAGTCCGGTTGGGCACGCAGCAAATGATATGTTATATCTTAATGCTACCTTGTTGTTACTGCATCGCATGCCCCCTTCCCCCTCCCCTCGCCTGGCCTCCATCGACCAGCTGCGCGGCACCGTGATGCTGTTGATGCTGCTGGACCACGTGCGCGAGACCTTCTTCCTGCAGCACCAGGTGAGCGACCCGATGGACGCGGCGACGGTCTCCCCTGCGCTGTTCGCCTGCCGTCTGCTGGCCCACCTGTGCGCGCCCGTGTTCGTCCTGTTGACCGGTCTTTCGGCCTGGCTGTACGGCCAGCGCCAGGCGGATCCGCGTCGGGCCACGTCCGCCTTCCTGCTCAAGCGCGGCCTGTTCCTGGTCGTGCTGGAACTGACCCTGGTGAACTTCGCCTGGACCTTCCAGCTGCCACCGGACACGCTGTACCTGCAGGTGATCTGGGCCATCGGCCTGAGCATGATCGCGCTGGGCGGCCTGTTGTGGCTGCCCCGTCCCGTCCTGCTGGTGGCCGCGGTCGCGGTGGTGGCCGGGCACAACCTGTTCGACAGCGTACGGCTGCAGGGCAATGGCCTGCTGCCGGTGCTGTGGAAAGTGCTGCATCAGCGCGACTGGATCGAGGCCGGTGCGCTGCGCCTGCGCACGTCCTATCCGCTGCTGCCCTGGATCGGGGTGATTGCGCTGGGCTACCTGATGGGGCCGTGGTTCGGTCGCGAGCGCGCGCCAGAGCAGCGCCAGCGATGGCTGCTGTGGGCAGGCATCGGCGCACTGGCCCTGTTCGCACTGCTGCGATTCGCCAACCAGTACGGGGATGCACCGTGGCAGTACCAAAGCAGCACGCTGCGCACATGGATGAGCGTGTTCAACATCACCAAGTACCCGCCGTCGCTGCAGTTCCTGCTGTTGACCCTGGGCGTGGGGCTGTTGCTGCTGCGCCTGTACGAATGGCCGCCACTGGCGCGCGCACTGCGCCCGCTGGCCGATATCGGCGCCGCGCCGATGTTCTTCTACCTGCTGCACCTGTATGTGCTGAAGGGGCTGTACCTGGCCGCGCTGGCGATCGGGGGACCGACGCACGGTGACCTGTACGCCCTGGATTCGGTGGCCGGCCTGCTGCTGGTGGCCTGTGCGCTGGCGGTGGTGCTGTACCCGCCGACGCGGGCGTTCGCGCGGTTCAAGGCGCGAAGGCGTGACCTGGCGTGGTTGCGGTACCTTTGAGCGGTAGCGCCGGGCCATGCCCGGCGCAGCGTAATGCCGCCGGGCATGGCCCGGCGCTACCCGGTGCGTGCCTGCGGCACGCGCCTATAATTCCGCGATGAATTCCACCGCTATCGCTTCCGACGATTTCCTAGGCCACCCCAAGGGCGTCTACGTCTGCTTCTTCACCGAAATGTGGGAGCGCTTCTCCTTCTACGGCATGAAGGCGCTGCTGCTGCTGTACCTGACCAAATACCACCTGTTCGGCGACAAGGCCGGCCTGGACCTGCTCGGTGCCTACGGCGGCCTGGTGTACTGCATCCCGGTATTCGGCGGCATGCTGGCCGACCGCTGGCTGGGCATGCGCCGGGCGGTGCTGTTCGGCGGTATCCTGCTGGTGCTCGGCCACCTTGGCATGGCCTTCGAAGGCCACGCCGCGTACCGGGTGAACGGCGAAGTGGTGCGCGACACCTCGGCACTGGCGGTGACCTACCTGTCGCTGGCACTGATCATCATGGGCGTCGGCTTCCTCAAGCCGAACATCTCCACCATCGTCGGCAAGCTGTACGCCAAGGACGATCCGCGCCGCGATTCGGGCTTCTCGCTGTTCTACGCCGGCATCAACCTCGGCGCGCTGTTCTCCTCGCTGGTGTGCGGCTTCCTCGGCGAGGCCTATGGCTGGAAGTACGGTTTCGGAGCAGCCGGTATCGGCATGCTGGCCGGCCTGGCGATGTTCCTGTGGGGCCAGAAGTACCTGCAGGGCCATGCCGAACCGCCGCAACCGGCGGCACTGAAGCAGAAGGTGCTGGGCCTGCCGCGCGAATGGCTCATCTATCTGTGCGCGGTGCTCGGTGTGCTGCCGGTGGCGTGGCTGATGTGGGCCGCCGGCAATGGCGCATTCGCGCTGGGCGGTGAAATCAGCCTGGCGCTGATGCTGATGCTGGTGGTGCTGGGCGGCGTGCTGGTCTGGTTCGCCTGGTTCACCGGCAGCAAGTGCACGCCGGTGCAGCGCCAGCAGATGATCGCGCTGATGGTGCTGATCTTCATGGCGCTGGTGTTCTTCACCATGTACGAGCAGTCCTACGGCTCGTGGGTGACCTTCACCGACCGCCTGCTGACCAAGGACATCGTGCCCTCGCTGGTGATCACCGGCGGTACGCCGCTGCCGTGGTCGATCATCTCGCTGCTGCTGGCACCGCTGGGCTTCGTGGTCAGCGCGCGCCTGTCCGAACGGCGCCCGGGTTCGGCTGCGCCGCGCACGTTCTTCGCCGCCATCGTCGTGCTGATGCTGGTGCTGCTGGTGCGCGACTGCCTGGTGATCCCGCAGACCGCAGGCTCGCTGACCTACCTGGGTGGCCTGTTCCTGGTGCTGCTGGCACCGGCCTTCGCCGCACTGTGGACGTGGATGGACCGCCGCGGCTGGGAACCGGGCAAGCCGGTCAAATCGGCCTGGGGTCTGGTGATCGGCGCGCTGTCGTTCGTGCCGCTGGCACTGGCCGCACAGCAGGTCGGCGCTACCGGCGAGATGGCCAGTGTGTGGTGGCTGGTGCTGGCCTACGTCCTGCTGGCCAGTGGCGAGATGTGCCTGTCGCCGGTCGGCCTGTCGGCGGTCACCCAGTTGGCCGTGCCGCGGGTGATGAGCCTGATGATGGGCACCTGGTTCCTGGCCACCGCATTCTCGGAGACGCTGGCCGCGCTGTTCGGCAAGCTGGCCGCGATCGAGGTGCCGGAAGGCGAATCGCTGGACATGGTGGCCGCCGCCGGCGCCTATGCGCACCTGTTCTGGCTGCTGATGTGGATCGGCCTGGGCTGTGCGCTGGCCGCCTTCATTGCCGCGCCGCTGCTGAAGAAGATGATGCACGGGGTCAAGTAAGCCCGCTGCAGGCGAAATCCGGGGCGGCGGATCGATCATCCGCCGCCCCCGGCTTGTTCAGGGCGCGCTGCTCTTTTCCGCAGGCGTGGCCTGCGCGGCCACCTGTCCCCCCAGGCTGCGCGAGAGGAAGGCCAGCAACCTGCTGTAGTACGTGCGTTGATTGGCAGGAGAATAGAAACCATGCCCTTCGTTCTTGACGAACAGGGTTTCCACCGGCGAGCCGGCCTTCTTCAACGCAGCTTCCATGCGTTCACTGTGCACGATCGGCGCACGCTGGTCCTGCCCTCCCGCGGCCAGGAATACCGGCACCCGCACCTGCGCGGCCAGATTCACCGGGGAACGCTCTGCCAGATCCTTGGGCGATCCCAGCCAGTTGCGCAGGTAGGCCAGGCCTGACTCATCACTCTGGATGTCTCCACGGGCGTACATCAACGGCAGGTCGTAGATGCCGACGTAGCCTGCCGCGCACTGGTAGAGGCCCGGCTCGCGCACCGCCCCCATCATGGCCGCATAGGCACCGTAACTTGCCCCGTAGATGCAGATGCGGTTCTTGTCGGCCACGCCCTGTTCGATCGCCCAGCGCGTGGCATCGGTGACGTCATCCTGCATCGACAGTCCCCATTGCTTGCGCGCGGCCTGCATGTGGGCCCGGCCATAACCGGAAGAGCCGCGGAAATTCACCTGCAATACCGCGTAACCTGCCGCCGCCAGCATCTGCGCCTCGGCGTCATAGGCGCCGTCGTCGGCAACACCGATCGGACCTCCGTGCGGCACCACCACCATCGGCAGCGCACGGGCCTCGCGGCCGTGCGGGACGGTAAGGAAGCCATGCAGCGGACGCCCATCGCGCGCCTTCAGGCTGATCGGACGCACCTCCGCCGCCAGCGCGGGGTCGATCCAGTCGCTGCGGCTGATCAGGTGCCGTGCACTCTTGCCAACCGTGTCATAGAGATAGAAATCGCCCGGATTGCTGCCTGACCAGGTTTCCACCAGCACCGTCCTGCCATCGCGCGTGCTGGAGGTGATGTAGGCCGCTCCGCCCAGGCCCGCTTCGAGGCTGCGGTAAAGGCGGGCTTCGTTCGAGGCGTCATCGAAGAATGCCGTTCGCGGCGCACTGCCAAGGAACAGTGCCCCGACCGGCACGCGGCTGCCGGGGCGCCGGATGATGCGCGCCGGGTCGGCGCTCTCATCGCGCAGCACGGTGCGTCGTTCATTGCTCTGGGGGTCCCAGCTGACAATGGCATCGGGTCCGTCTGCCTGCTCGACCTGCAGGTACGCCAGGCGACCGTCGGCCGAGAAGCCGAGGGGCAGCTCGATGCGCTTGCTCAGGGATTCATCGTTGAGCAGGATCCAGTCGCTGTTGCTGCCTGTGCGGTAGTAGAGCTTCTGCGTGCCATCGGTAACGACAGCGCGCGCGAAACGCACCTCACCCTGCTCATCGATCGTGAAGTCCGCATCGGGGATGGGAGCCCGTGCCACCGCGTTGCGGCGACCGGTGATCACATCCATGCGCTCGACCTGGGCATGCGAACTGCCGACCAGCGGGATCACCGTCACCAGTGCGTTGCGATCGTCATCCTTGAGTTCGTCGCTGAGGTACGCGGCCACCAGGCCTGCCGGTTTGACCTTGATGTTGGTGCCCAGGCTCTGGTCGGCAACCCGGTAACCCACCAGCAGCTCGCCGCCCTTGCCGTTGGCATTGATACCGAACAGTTCGCCGGTCGGCGTCGGCCGGTCCAGCACGCCGAACTTCTGTGCCATGCCCACCAGCAGCCGCTCGTTGCTGACCCAGTCGAAGGTGTGGGCGTGATCGTTGCGGGGCGGGCGGAAGCTGCCGACCATCTTCATGTCGGCAATGCGATAGATCGCCAAGGCGGTTCCCGCCTCCAGCGGAACCGTCGCGGCGATGTACTCGCCCCCCGGCGAAATCTTGATGTCGGTAAACGACTCCTGCCGCAGATAGCGATCCAGGTCCAGCGCTGCGGCCGATGCCCCACCCACAACCGCTCCCAACAGTACAGCCAGCACAATCCTGCGCATCCTTCCCCCATGGAAAACCGGACACCCTGTCCGGATGCACGATTCTAGGCACGTGACCGATTGCCGCGCCACATCGGCAGAAAAAACGACGGCACCGTTGCCGGTGCCGTCGTTACCACTACCTTGGAGAGAGAGTCAGGACGTGGGTTCGGGGGGCGTGCGCCGGGTCAGTGGACCCCGCGCACCGCCAACGTGAGGGCCAGGATGCTGAGGATCACGGCAATGGTGCCGTCGAGCACGCGCCAGGTACTGGGCTTGGTGAACAGCGGCGCCAGCAGGCGTGCACCCAGGCCCTGCGCGGTCAACCACAGGCAGCTGGCGGTGACCACGCCAGCGGCGAAGGCCATGCGGGCGTTGCCGAAGTTCTCGGCGATCGAACCGATCACCATCATGTCCAGCCAGAAGTGCGGGTTGATCAGCGAGAAGCCGACCGCGGCCATCAGCACCGCGCGGCGGCTGCCGTCGTCACTGTCGGCCTCGCCCATGCCACCGCCACCGGCGATCGCACGGCGTGCCGACTTCATTGCGTACCAGGCCAGGAACGCGACACCCGTCCACAGCACGGCGGTGGTCAGCCACGGCAGTGCCGAGGTGAGCGTGCGCAGGCCGGCCACGCTGGCGAAGATGAAGATCGCATCGATGGCCGCACAGGTGGCAACCACCGGCACGATGTGCTTGCGCAGGATGCCCTGGCGCAGAATGAAGGCGCTCTGGGCCCCGACCACGGCGAACAGGCCGATGCCGGTAGCTGCACCAGAGAACCAGGCACCGAGGCCGGTGCTGGCGGAGATGACCGAGAACATGGGATTCACTGCCTTTACTTGCTTGGGGGGACGGTGCCTCGCGAAGGCGGACAGCACCGGAACGGGCGCCATTGTCGCGCCGCAACATGAAAAAGACGAGCTAAACTTCCTAAACCAACATTAGCGGAACTTAATTCGATGCGTATCGACCATGCCCAGCTGCGCGCCCTGGCCGCGGTGATCCGCGAAGGCAGCTTCGACCGCGCCGCACAGTCGTTGAATGTCACGCCCTCGGCCATCTCGCAGCGGGTCAAGGCGCTGGAGGACCGGGTCGGCCGCCTGCTGGTCAAGCGCGGCACTCCGGCCACCGCCACCGCCGAGGGCCAGGTGCTGGTGCAGCTGGCCGAGCAGACCGCCCTGCTCGAACACGATGCCCTGCACCGTATGGGCCTGGCCGACGAGGACCTGCCCCAGGCAAGCATCCCGGTGGCGGTGAACCACGACAGCCTGGAGACCTGGTTCCCGCAGGCCGCCTCGCAGTTTGCGCAGAGCACCGGCACCACACTGGACCTGCGCGTGGAAGACCAGGACCACACCGTCGAACTGCTGCGCCAGGGCACGGTGCTGGGCGCGGTGACCACCCTGGATGAGCCGGTGCAGGGCTGCCAGATCCACGCGCTGGGCAGCATCCGCTACGCGGCGACCTGTACCCCCGAGTTCCGCGAGCGCCATTTCGCCAAGGGCGTAACCGCGCAGGCGCTGGCGCAGGCCCCGGTGCTGGTATTCAACCGCAAGGACGACATGCAGTCGCGCTTCGCCCGGCGCATGGCGGGCGACGACCTGCCCAGCACCGCGCCGACCTGGTGGATTCCGTCCACCCGCGCCTTCGTGCAGGCCAACCTGGGCGGCATGGGCTGGACCATGAACCCCCTGCCCTTGGTCAAGCGGCATCTGGACGCCGGGCGACTGGGCTACGTGCGCCAGCGCGCGTGGGAAGACGTGCCGCTGTACTGGCAGCATTGGAAGGGCGACGTGCAGACCATGGCCCTGCTGACCCGCGCGGTGCTGGACGCCTCCTCCGCGCTGATCCGGCGCAAGCGCTGAAAAGGGGACGGAGGGGATTAAGTCGTTCAAGAACCAAACGACATATCGGGCAAAGACGACTTAATCCCCTCCGTCCCCTTTTTGCTCCATCCAATCTCCACGCAACCTCCACACCGGGTCCATGCGTGATGCGGATACTGGTCGGCCGATCACTGCAAGGATGCCCTGCATGCCTGTATTCGTCCGCGATGCGCGCCCCGAAGATGCCGCCGCCTGCATCGACCTGCGCGGGCGCACCCGCGAGAACGCCTTCAGTGCCGCCCAACTGGCGGAACTGGGCATCACCGAGGACAGCTGGGCCGCCGGCATCGCCCAAGGCGATTCGATCGGCCGCGTCGCCTGGGAGGGCGAGCGCATGGCCGGTTACTGCTTCGCCGACCGCGACAGCGGCGAGGTGCTGGTGCTGGCCCTGCTGCCGGACTACGAAGGCCGCGGCATCGGCCGCCAACTGCTGCAGGACGTGGTGAGCCTGACCCGCGATGCCGGCCACCGGCGGCTGTTCCTGGCCTGCTCGGCCGACCCGCGATCGCGCTCGCACGGCTTCTACCGCCGCCTGGGCTGGCGCCCGACCGGCGAGTTCGACGACGCCGGAGACGAGATTCTGGAGCTGGTCTGATTGAAGGCGTCGCCAGGCATGACCTGGCGCTATGGGTGACGGGGCCGCGAAAGGTCGGATGCTGCGTTGCATCAAAAAAGGACCGGAACCGGTTAGAATCGCGCCAGGATGTTGCAAGGCGTTGTTTCTTCACGCCCTTTCCCTGCTTCATGCGCATCCTGACCTCCTCCCCTCCGCCAACGATCCCGCCCCCATGAAGAAATTTGGCAAGGCCCTGCTCGCCCTGCTCGTGCTGCTGTTGCTGGCCGCCGCGCTGTTCCTGTACTGGCCGCTGACCCAGCGCTCGGTGCCCGCCGCCAGCAACGACAAGCCCGTCGACGTTGTGCTGGTCGGCGCCGGCATCATGAGCATCACCCTGGCCACCTACCTGCAGGAACTGCAGCCGGACTGGAACATCCAGGTCTACGAACGCCTCGACGGCGTCGCCGGTGAAAGCTCCGATGGCTGGAACAACGCCGGCACCGGCCACTCGGCGTTCGCCGAACTGAACTACACCCCGGAACTGCCCGACGGCAGCATCGAGACCAAGCGCGCGGTCGGCATCGCCGAATCGTTCGAGGTCTCGCGCCAGTTCTGGTCGCACCAGGTCAAGCAAGGCCGGCTGAGCCAGCCCAGCGACTTCATCAACCCGACCCCGCACATGAGCTTCGTCTGGGGCGATGACAACATCGCCTACCTGCACAAGCGCCAGCAGGCCATGGTGAAGAATCCGCTGTTCTACGGCATGCAGTACTCGGAGGATCCGGCGCAGATCAAGCAGTGGGCCCCGCTGCTGATGGAAGGCCGTGACCCGAAGCAGAAGGTCGCCGCGACCTGGATGCCGCTCGGCACCGACGTCAACTTCGGTGTGATCACCCGCCAGCTGACCACCGGCCTGCAGCGCAGCCCGAACTTCAACCTGCACCTCAACCACGAAGTGAGCGCGCTGCGGCAGAACGCCGACAAGAGCTGGAACGTGACGGTGAAGGACCTCAAGGCCGGCACCGAATCCACCACCCACGCCCGCTTCGTGTTCATCGGTGCCGGTGGCGCCGCGCTCAAGCTGCTGCAGATGTCCGGCATTCCGGAATCGAAGGACTACGCCGGCTTCCCGGTCGGTGGCCAGTTCCTCGCCTTCCAGGGCCAGGACGTGACCTCGCGCCATGGCGTGAAGGCCTACGGCATGGCCGAGACCGGTTCGCCGCCGATGTCGGTGCCGCACCTGGATGCGCGCAAGCTGGACGGCAAGCCGGTGGTGCTGTTCGGGCCGTTCGCGCTGTACAGCACCAAGTTCCTCAAGCACGGCTCGTGGTGGGACCTGTATTCCTCGGTCACCCACAACAACGTCGGCCCGATGCTGGAAGTGGGCAAGGACAACCTGGACCTGGTGCAGTACCTGATGGGCCAGGCACGCCTGAACGATGCCGACCGCCAGGCCGAGCTGGTCAAGTACTTCCCCAATGCCAAGCCGGGTGACTGGAAGCTGGTCACCGCCGGCCAGCGCGTGCAGATCATCAAGCGTGATCCGCTGAAGGGCCCGGTGCTGCAGTTCGGTACCGAGATCGTGACCGACAAGGACCACACCATCGCGGCCCTGCTCGGCGCCTCGCCGGGTGCGTCGACCTCGCCGCCGATCATGCTGGACCTGATGGCCAAGGCCTTCCCGGACCAGATGAAGGCCGGCTGGGAAACCCGCCTGCGCGAAATCGTGCCGTCGTACGGGCGCAAGCTCAACGACAGTGCCGCGCTGGTCAACGAGATCCGCACGCTGACCAGCCAGACCCTGCACCTTCCCTACCTGGAAGTGCCGGTGGATGCCAACGCGGCAGCACCTGCACCGGCCGCAATTCCGGCTCCGGCTCCGGTCAAGGAAAAGCGCAACGCCAACGAGGAACTGCAGGCGCTGTAAGCCCGCCGTTTCCTTTCGACGCACACGGACGGCCACCTTTGGGTGGCCGTTCGTTTTTGGGGCGGCTCCCTGCTGTAGAGCCGAGCCCATGCTCGGCTCCAGCAAAAAAGCAGCCGAGCATGGGCTCGGCTCTACAGAAGGCGATGCCTGGTGCCGGAAAGCCGATGCACGATGACGCGAATTGTAATGTTGTTAAGAATTATTTACATTTGCGTCCTACGCAGTGACCGCCCGCTCCCAGATGGACCTGATGTGCCCGAAGCCGCCGCCCCGGGTACTGGACGACTGCTGCCGCCCTTCCCCGCTTCCAAGCCTCGAGCCCACCATGTCCCTGACCCTGCGTAACCGCCTGCCCCGCCGCGCGCTGCTGCCGGCTGCCCTGCTTTCGTCGCTGTCCCTGCTGGCCGCGCCCAGCGCGTTCGCCGCCGCCGATGGCGCCGCCGATGCCAAGACCCTGGACCGGGTCAGCGTCCGTGCCGAGCAGTCCGCTCCGCCATCCAGCACCACCCGCCTGCCGATCACGCTGCAGGAAACCCCGCAGTCGGCCACGGCGATCAGCCTCAAGCGCCTGCAGGACGAATCGCTGTTCAGCATCAACGACGTGATGCGCAACGTCACCGGCGTCAGCGTGTCCTTCTATGACACCCAGCGCCCGCTGTACTACGCGCGTGGCTTTGCCATCACCGACTTCCAGGTCGATGGCATTCCCACCTACAGCGGCTCCACCAACCAGGAATACGACACCGCCTTCTACGACCGCATCGAAGTGATCCGCGGCGCCAACGGCCTGCTCAGCGGCGCCGGCGTGCCGTCGGCCACGGTCAACCTGCTGCGCAAGCGTCCGGGCAAGGAATTCGACGCATCGTTCGCGGTCAGTGCCGGCAGTTGGGACTACCGCCGAATGGAAGCCGACGTGACCGCACCGCTGACCGCCGACGGCCGTTTCCGCAGCCGCGTGGTCGCCGCCTACACCGATCGGGGCCTGTATTACGACCGCTACGACGAGAACAAGATGGCCGGCATGGCGGTGCTGGAAGGCGACGTCACCGACAGCACCACGATCACCCTCGGTTACCAGAGCCAGGACAACAACCCCACCGGTTCAACCTGGGGCACCGTGCCGTTCTTCGACAACCAGGGCAACTTCGCCCACCTGCCGCGTTCGACCAACCTGTCGCCGAAGTGGAGCTACTGGAAGCGCGAGAGCAACACCGCGTTCGCCAACCTGGAACAGCGCTTCGGTGACAACTGGCTGCTGAAGATCAACACCGCCTACACCCGTGGCAACGTGCAGAACGTGCGCCTGTACGGCACCGGCAACCCGGACCCGGTGACCGGCTCGGGCATCTTCCTGCGCGCGGCCGCCGGCGATTCCAAGGACACCCGTCGCAATGTCGATGCCTACCTGTCCGGCAGCTTCGACCTGTTCGGCCGCGAGCACGACCTCACCGTTGGCGCGCAGTGGTCGGACCTGGAAGGCACGACGAATACCCTCGCGCTGAACTACCCGACCGACTGGGCGCGCTGTGGCAGCGAACGCTGCTACTACATCCCCAATGTGTACAGCTGGAACGGCGACATCTCCGAAGTGACCTACCGCCGCACCGGCGCGCGCCGCGTGGCCAGGACCACGCAGAGTGGTGTCTACCTGGCCACCCGCCTGCGCCTGGCCGATCCGCTGTCGCTGATTGCAGGCGCGCGCCTGAGCCGCTGGGAAACCCTCAGCCGCTCGTACAACGCCGCAGGCGCCTACACCGGCACCAGCGGTGCGTACAAGGTGAGCGATGAAGTCACCCCGTACGTGGGCCTGGTCTACGACATCACCCCGAACGTGTCGGCCTATACCAGCTACACCGAGATCTTCAACCCGCAGAACTTCAAGGACCGCAACGAGAACCTGCTGGCACCGGTGCAGGGCTCGAACCTGGAAGCAGGCATCAAGACCCAGTGGCTGGATGGCCGCCTGACCGCCAATGCCGCCGTGTTCGAGGCCAAGCAGGACAACTACGCGGTGCGCGACATGGGCGTGCCGGAAGGTTCGCTCAGCGATGGCACCTCCGCCTACGTCGGCGTCAACGGCACCAAGGCGCGCGGCTGGGAGATGGACGTCAACGGCGAGATCCTGCCGGGCTGGACGGTCAATGCCGGCTACACCCACGTCAAGGTCACCCGAGCGGCTACCGACCTGCTGTACGCCAATCCGCCGAAGGATCTGTTGCAGCTCAACACCCAGCTGCAGCTGCGCGGCGCGCTGGAACGCCTGAGCGTTGGCGGCGGCCTGCAGTGGCAGAGCAAGGTGCAGGGCTACAACATCGCCTACCCGCTGGGCGGCACGGTCACGTTGAACCAGCCGGCCTACATGCTGGTGCAGTTCAATGCCAACTACCGCATCAGCGACAGCTGGACCGCAACGCTGAGCGTGCGCAACGCACTGGACAAGACCTACTGGGCGAATCTGGACTACAACAACTACGGCGAACCGCGCTTCGTGTCGGCCAGCCTGCGCTGGAAGTTTTGAGCCACCCGCAAACCGGTGGGTGCTGACCGTTGGTCGGCACACCGCAATCCTGAATGGGCCCGCCTTCGTGCGGGCCCTTCTTTTTGCTGCACTGCAGGTTGCACCCCTTTTCATAATTATGCCGTAATTACCTCGACACCAATCGGAAGCCGGTCGATGAACCCGAGCTGGGATACGTTGGAACGCAGCCGCCAGGCCCGCCTGGAACGTGCCGCGCCGTGGGCCCGGGGACGCGAGGTCGCCGCCACCGATGTGGGCGAGCTGCTGCACGCACTGCTGGAGCCAGGCGACAAGGTCTGCCTGGAGGGCAACAACCAGAAGCAGGCCGACTTCCTCGCCCAGGCCCTGGCCGACCTCGACCCGGCACGAGTGCATGACCTGCACATGGTGCAGTCGGTGCTGTCCCTGCCCTCGCACCTGGATGTATTCGAGCGTGGTATCGCTTCGAAGCTGGACTTCTCGTTCTCCGGTCCGCAATCGGTGCGGTTGGCCAACCTGGTGGCTGAAGGGCGCATCCAGATCGGTGCCATCCACACCTACCTGGAACTGTTCGGCCGCTACTTCATCGACCTGACCCCGCGCGTGGCCCTGGTCGCCGCGCAGGCCGCAGACCGCCACGGCAACCTCTACACCGGCCCGAACACCGAAGACACGCCGGTGATCGTCGAAGCCACCGCCTTCGGTGGCGGCATCGTCATTGCCCAGGTCAACGAAATCGTCGACACCCTCCCCCGCGTCGACATTCCCGCTGACTGGGTCAACTTCGTGGTACAGGCACCGAAGCCGAACCATATCGAACCGCTGTTCACCCGCGACCCGGCGCAGATCTCCGAGATCCAGGTGTTGATGGCGATGATGGCCATCAAGGGCATCTATGCCGAGTACCGCGTCAACCGCCTCAACCATGGCATCGGCTTCGATACGGCGGCCATCGAACTGCTGCTCCCCACCTACGCCGAATCGCTCGGCCTGAAGGAAAAGATCTGCCAGCACTGGGCACTGAACCCGCATCCGGCGCTGATTCCGGCCATTGAATCGGGCTTCGTGAAGTCGGTGCACTCATTCGGTTCGGAACTGGGCATGGAGAAATACATCGCTGCGCGAGGCGATGTGTTCTTCACCGGCGCCGATGGCTCGATGCGTTCCAACCGCGCGTTCTCGCAGACCGCCGGCCTGTATGCCTGCGACATGTTCATCGGTTCCACACTGCAGATAGACCTGCAGGGCAACAGCTCCACCGCCACCCGCGATCGCATCGCCGGCTTCGGCGGTGCACCGAACATGGGCTCGGATGCACGTGGTCGCCGCCATGCCAGCGACGCCTGGATCAAGGCCGGCCAGCAGGCCGCGCGCCCGGGCGAGATGCCGCGCGGGCGCAAGCTGGTGGTGCAGATGGTGGAGACCTTCCGCGAGCACATGGCGCCGGCCTTCGTTGAACGTCTTGATGCCTGGGAACTGGCCGAGCGCGCGGACATGCCGCTGCCGCCGGTGATGATCTATGGTGACGACGTCAGCCACGTGCTGACCGAGGAAGGCATCGCCAACCTGCTGCTGTGCCGCACGCCGGAAGAACGCGAGCAGGCGATCCGCGGCGTGGCCGGCTACACCGCCGTCGGCCTCGGCCGCGACCGCGCGATGGTGGAAAACCTGCGCGACCGCGGCGTGATCCGCCGCCCCGATGACCTGGGCATCTCTGTGCGCGATGCCAGCCGTGACCTGCTGGCGGCGCGTTCGGTGAAGGACCTGGTGCGCTGGTCCGGCGGACTGTACGACCCGCCCAAGCGCTTCCGCAACTGGTAAAGGGCTGAGCATGGAAACCCTCGTCTATCGATTCGAAGGACACACTGCGGTGCAGTTTCCGCGCGATGCGGTGCTGGTCGGCGTGCTGGCCTCGGGCAACCTGGAAATCCTGCTGGAGCCGGCGGCGCAGGACGGCGCGATGACGGTGCGCATCATCACCGCCGCACAGGGCTTCGGCAACGTGTGGCAAGCGGTGATCAGCGACTTCGCAGAGCGTCATCCGCTGCGCGATGTACGCATCTCGATCAACGATGCGGGTGCAACTCCGGCGGTGGTCAGCCTGCGACTGGACCAGGCCGTGGAAACCCTGCTCAGTGGAGATGCACGATGAACCGGACGCAGCGCCACAGTTACTACGAAGCCGATGCGCGCGAGCGCATCGCCGGGTTGATCGACGCGGGTTCGTTCAGCGAATTCCTCGGCCCGGCGCGGCGGATGATGAGCCCCCACTTGGCGCAGCTCGATCAGCCTGCGGCCTTCGACGATGGCATCGTCGTCGGCGAAGCCACGCTGCAGGGAAGACGCGTGCTGCTGGCCGCACAGCAGGGTGAATTCATGGGCGGCGGCGTGGGCGAGGTGCATGGCGCCAAGTTGACCGGGCTGCTGCGCCGTGCGGCGGCAACCCGCCCTGACGGTGTGCTGCTCCTGCTCGACACCGGCGGCGTGCGCCTGCACGAAGCCAATGCAGGGCTCATCGCCATTTCCGAGATCATGCGCGCCACCCTGGCCGCGCGTGCAGCGGGCGTGCCGGTGATCGCGCTGATCGGCAGCGGTAACGGCGCCTTCGGCGGCATGGGCATCGTGGCCCGCTGCTGCAGCACGGTCATCATGTCCGAAGAAGGACGCCTGTCGCTGTCCGGGCCGGAAGTGATCGAGACCGTGCGTGGCGTGGAAGAGTTCGATTCCCGCGACCGCGCACTGGTCTGGCGCGTGACCGGTGGCAAGCACCGCTACCTGATCGACCAGGCACAGGTGCTGGTACCCGATGCCATCGAGGCCTTCGCGCATGCGGCATTCGATGCGCTGCAGCCCGATACCCGCAGCATCGATCCAGTTACTGCACTGGCCGCGCTGCAGGAACGCCATGTGGCATTGAAGGCGCGCGTGCAGGCCTGGAGCGATTGCCGCGATGGCCTGGAGATCTGGGCGCGGCTGGGCATTCCCCACCCCGAACGCCTGCCACTGCTCGACACCGATGAGTTCCTCATCGCCACCGCCGACCGGAGCCTGCCATGAGCATGCAACTGCAGAGCCTGCTCGATGCCCTGTTCCCGCAGGGGCATGCGATTGCGGTGAACGATTCGGTGCTGACCGGCAGCGCTACCACCGAGGACGGCGAGGTGACCGTGATCGGTACCGCCGACAAACTCGAAGTCGGCGTGGACCACGCACTGGCACTGGCCGGGATGGTGCTGGCCAGCACCCGCGCACATCCTCAGCGGCCGATCGTGATGCTGGTGGATACCGCCGGCCAGCGCCTGGCGCGGCGCGACGAACTGCTTGGCATCAATGGTTACTTTGCGCATCTCGCGCAGACGCTCGATCTGGCACGCCGCCGTGGTGCGCAACTGGTCACGCTGGTCTACGGTGAATCCGTCAGTGGCGGCTTCCTCTCATTCGGTCTGATGGCCGACCACATCCACGCCCTGCCCGATGCACAGGTGCGGGTGATGGACCTGCGCGCGATGGCACGGGTGACCAAGCAGCCGCTGGAGAAGCTGCAGTCGCTCAGCCAGACCTCACCGGTGTTCGCACCGGGCGTGGAAAACTACGTAGCGATGGGTGCGGTGGACTCGATCTGGAACGGCAACCTGGCCGCCCACCTGCTGCAGGCACTGCGCACGCCCGCCGATGGCGACCGCCGCGCCGTGCGCGGAGCCGAACGTGGCGGGCGCATGCTGGCCGCACGCGTGGCTGCTGCCGTGAGCCAGGGCGATGCCTGAGCGGCTGCCCCGCCATACGCTGGTCTGGCTGTCAGCGCACGCCGGCTGGCAGGCGGACATTGCCGCGCATGAGTCGCGCTTGGCCGATTGGTTTGCGCAGGGCCGGCCGGCCATCGTCGCGCGACGTGCCGCCGATGATGCGGACCCCCGCCTGCGTCTGGGCGTGCCGCTACCGCCCGTCGAGGGCAAACTGCGCCTGCCCCTGCGCGTACCAGCACACGATGTGCTGCGCACCGCGCCGCCGCCGACACTTCAGACGGTGCTGGAAGGCGACGTTCCACAGGACTGGCAGCGGCCCCTTGAAGTGCTGCAGAACATCGCTGGGGCGCGCGTAATCGGTGCCTTCGCGTGGCAGCACCTCACTGGCCTGCGCTATGTGCACGCGCGCTCGGACGTCGATCTGCTGTGGCCGATCGACACCACCGCGCAGGCCGATGCCCTGGCTGCACGGCTACAGGCATGGGAAGCCGAACACGACCGGCGGGTCGATGGCGAGCTGTGCCTGGGCGGCGATGCCGCCGTGAACTGGCGCGAGTACGCCGGACGCAGCCGCGAGGTACTGGTCAAGCGCCTCGATGGTGCCGCACTGGAACCACGCGAGGCATTGTTCGCCTCCGCCGGGGTGAGCGCATGAACGCCGTCGTGCAACCGGCGGTCAGGCCGGCAGCTGCCGTGGACACCGCGCGTCTGGGGCGCCTCGCCGTCGCCAGCCTGCATGCGGAGCTGGCGCTGGCGCCCAAGCCCGGACTGGTCACCCCCTTCGACACCGGCAGCCATCACGACATGGACGCCGGCACGTTCCTGCGCAGCCTGTTCGCGCTGCGCCACTATTTCACCGCCGTGGCATACCTCGGTGCAGCCGGGGCGGACTTCGACGCCTTGCGCCGGTGTGGCATCGCCGCCGAAACCGCGATGCTGCGCGCGACCGCCGGCATCAATACCCACCGTGGCGCGGTCTTCAGTCTCGGCCTGCTGGTGGCGGCCGCCGCGGCCTGTCGCTCCCACCTGGGCCATGCCGCCACGGGTGAGCAGGTCTGCCAGGAAGTGCGCCGTTGGGCTGCCGAGCTCGCCGGCGCACCTCTGGATGCGAACAGCCCTGGCCAGCGCGCGCGCGCGCGGCACGGCGTGCAAGGTGTGCGCGAACAAGCGGCCACCGGCTACCCGCTGCTGCGCGACGTGGCACTGCCTACCCTGCGCCACGCACTGGCCAGCGGCCTGCCACGCGAGGCCGCGATGTGCCAGACCCTGATGCAGCTGATCGCGTGCGTGGATGACCTCAACCTGCTGCACCGTGGCGGCGCCGACGGCCTGCGCTGGGCCCAGCGGCAGGCGCGCCGTTTTCTGCAGGGCGGCGGTACCTTCGTACCCGGCTGGCAGGCACGCCTGCACGGCATCGGTGAGCGCTTCGTCGCACGCCGCCTGAGCCCTGGTGGCAGTGCTGATCTGCTTGCCTGCAGCTGGTTCCTGCTGCAGCAGGAGGGCGTATGAGCCTTGCCCTGCTCTGCCCCGGGCAAGGCGCGCAGCACGCCGCGATGTTCGAGCACGTGCGCGATCTGCCTGCCGCGCGCAACGTCCTGGAGGCTGCCAGCGCAGTGCTTGGACGCGATGTGTTCGCGGCGGCCGCTGACGAATCGCGCTTCGGCAATGCACTCGCGCAGCCCCTGCTGTGTGCAGCCAGCCTCGCGCACTGGCAGGGACTTCGCGAAGCGGTGCAAGCACCGGTGCTGGTGGCCGGCTACAGCATCGGTGAACTGGCCGCGCATGCGATCGCCGGCAGCGTTGATGCCGCCACCTGCCTGGCTCTCGCCGCTCGGCGCGCGCGGTTGATGGACAGCGCCAGCCCCGCCGATGCAGGTCTGCAGGCGGTGCTTGGCCTGGAACGCCACGTACTGCAGCCGCTGTGCGATCTGCACGGTGCGTACGTGGCCATCGCCAACGGGCACGACCATTTCATCGTGGGCGGCACGCACGCGTCGCTGCAGGGCCTGGCCGATGCAGCGCGTGCACGCGGTGCAGGCATCCGGCCGCTGCCGGTGCACGTTCCGGCGCACACACCGCTGCTGGCAGCGGCGGTCGCACCGTTCGCTGCGGCCCTCGATGCCTCCGCGCTACAGGCCCCGCGCCTGCCGCTGCTGGCCGGCATCGATGCGCGTCCGGTGCGGGATCGCACAACGGCGGTCCACACGCTGTCGTTGCAGCTGGCGCAGACCATCGAGTGGGCGCAGGTGATGCGCCAGGCCTACGAGCGCGGTGCGCGGGTGTTCCTGCAGCTGGGCCCGGGCAATGCCTTGGCCCGCATGGTCGCGTCCGATTATCCGTGCTGCGAGGTGCGCGCGGTGGAGGAATTCCAGAGCCTCGACGGCGCGGCGGGCTGGGTCCGCAACGCGCTGGAGCGGCTGCAGTAACGGGTTCGAGCAGTACGCAACACGCAGTACGTCGCCTTACCCCGGGATGGCGGGTCTCCATCCGCGCTGTACGTGAGTCACGTGTCTGGGAGGGCGCATGAGTCCACAAATCGCAACGATCATCGGTCTGGTGATCATGTTCATCGTCGCCACGGCGATGCCGATCAACATGGGCGCCGTCGCCTTCGCGCTGGCCTTCATCATCGGTGGGCTGTGGGTCGACATGGGCGGCAAGGAGGTCCTGGCCGGCTTTCCCGGCGATCTGTTCCTGACCCTGGTCGGCATCACCTACCTGTTCGCCATCGCGCAGAAGAACGGTACCATCGACCTGCTGGTGCACTGGGCGGTGAAAGCGGTACGCGGCCATATCGTGGCCATTCCGTGGGTGATGTTCGTCATCACCGCGGTCCTCACCGCCTTCGGCGCACTCGGCCCCGCCGCGGTGGCGATCATCGGGCCGGTCGCGCTGCGCTTTGCCAAGCAATACAACATCAACCCGCTGATGATGGGCCTGCTGGTCATCCACGGTGCGCAGGCCGGCGGCTTCTCGCCCATCAGCGTGTACGGCAGCATCACCAACGGCGTGGTGCAGAAGGCCGGGCTGGAAGTGACCGAGATGGCGGTGTTCCTGACCAGCCTGGGCTTCAACTTCATGATGGCCACGATCTGCTTCTTCGCTTTCGGTGGCGTCGCCCTGCTGCGGCGTGGCTCGATCACCGCAGCAGGAACGATCGGCACTGCCGAACTGGCGATGGCCGGCGGCCCGCAGGCGTCGTCGCGCCAGTTCGCGATCGAAGGCCATGGCGCGCTGGTCGCAGCAGGCGGCGGCACGCTCAGCAATGATCCGGCGGCACTGGACGCGGTGGGCCTGACCCGCGAGCGGTTGTTCACCCTGATCGGCCTGCTCGGCCTGGGCGTGGCCGCGTTGATCTACAACCTCAACGTCGGCCTGGTCTCGATCACCGTGGCGGTGGCGCTGGCGCTGTTGTCGCCACAAAGCCAGAAGGGTGCGGTCGATGGCATCAGCTGGTCCACCGTGCTGCTGATCTGCGGCGTGGTGACCTACATCGGCGTGCTGGAACATGCCGGCGCGGTGGACTTCATCGGCAACGGCGTGTCCGACATAGGCATTCCGCTGCTGGGCGCGCTGCTGGTCTGCTACGTCGGCGGCATCGTCTCCGCATTCGCTTCCTCGGCGGCGGTACTGGGCGCCACGATTCCGCTGGCGGTGCCGTTCCTGCTGCAGGGCCACCTCAGCGCCGCCGGCGTGATCTGCGCGCTGGCGGTGTCGTCCACCATCGTCGATGTCAGCCCGTTCTCCACCAATGGCGCACTGGTGGTGGCCTCGGCCGCGAAGGAAGAGCGCGAGACCCTGTTCCGCCGCTTCCTGGTGTACAGCGGTCTGGTGGTCGCGCTGGGGCCGCTGCTGGCCTGGCTGGTGTTCGTGGTGCCCGGCTGGATGTAACCGTCGAACGGTCGTGCCGGCCACTGGTCGGCACGACCTGGCGTTACACTCTGCGCATGGCTATTGCCCCTGCCCCGCGGTCACCGAAGAAGCGCGCACCTCTGTACGAAGAGGTGGCCGAACACGTGCGCGAACGCATCTATGACTATCGCCTGCCGCCGGGCGAGTGGATCGACGAGCCCGCGCTGTGCGAAGAACTGGGCATCAGCCGCACACCGCTGCGCGAGGCGCTGAAGCTGCTGGCCGCTGAAGGCCTGGTGCAGATCGATGCGGGTCGTGGCAGCAGGGTCACGCGACTGACGCTGGAAGACCTCAACCAGCTGTTTCCGGTGATGGCTATGCTGGAAGGCCGCTGCGCGCACGAGGCGGTGAAGCACATCGACGATGCCGGTGTGCAGCAGCTGGAAGACCTGCATGCAGCAATGGAGACGGCAGCGGCCGAAGGCAACATCGCCGAGTACTACCGCAACAACTACCTCATTCACGAGACCGTGCAACATTACGCCGGCAACCCGTGGCTGATCCGGATCACCCACGACCTGCACCGCATCCTGAAGATGCACCGTGGCCGCCAGCTGCTGACTCCGGGCCGTACCGCGCAGTCGCTGGCCGAGCACCGCGAACTGATGGAGTGTTTCCGCAGGCGCGATGCCGCCGCCGCCGAACGCACCATGGAGCGCCACCTGCTCAGCCAGGGCCAGGCGCTGGCCGCCTATGTCGCGGCAGGCGGGTTGTTGAATGTGCCGGCGCCGCTGCCGACCGAAGGCGGCGGCTGAGCAGGCCGTCGTCGCATTTGTGGAGTCGAGCCATGCTCGACTGCTGTTCAATCAGGCACCGCGGCGTTGGAGCGAAGTGCAGTCGAGCAAGGCTCGACTCTACAGAGACCTCAATCGCTGCAGCTGCCACCACCACCGTCACTGCTGCCGCCGTCGCTTCCACAGTCGGAGCTGCTGTGGTTGTGCTGGCTGTAGTTGTCGCCGGAATACCCGCCCGAGTAATCGTAGGCACCGCCGAGACCGTTGTCCCCCCGGCTTCCCGAGCCATCGGCCGTGGCCACCGCCATGCACAGGATTGCGCCCACCAGCGGCAGCAGCCAGATCAGCAGCAACTGCACCGTCCGGCCGCCCGCCGACAGGCCATCACGCTTGACGATCACCACGGTAGCCACCACGTTCAGGCCCAGCACCAGCAGGACCAGCAGAAGGGCAACGATCAGCATGCGGCGACTCCGTGCCTGGACTGGGGGCATTATGGCCCGCCGCGCCGGCATTGGCCCTGCCTGTCATGAAGATGGGACAATGTAGGGCGCGCCGGCCTGTCTCCGGGCCGCCGGCGCCCCCCGCACCACACGGAAGAAGAAGAACAACAACATGCTGAAAGTCATTTTCGATACCGACCCGGGCGTCGACGACGCCCTGGCCCTGCTGTACCTGCACAAGCACGCCCAGATCGACCTGATCGGCGTCACCACCACCTTCGGCAATGCCTCGGTGGAGTCGACCACGCACAATGCGCTGTACCTGAAGCAGGCCTGGGGCTTTGCCGCCCCGGTCGCGCGCGGTGCCGGTGGCCCGCTGCAGCCGGAAGCCACCCCGGAAGCCTGGCCGGTGCACATCCACGGCCACAACGGCCTGGGCAACCACCCGGTGCCGGCCGAACTGGACGTGACCGCCGACGCGCGCCCCGCCCACCAGCTGATCATCGACCTGGTCCGCGCCCATCCGGGCGAGGTGACCCTGGTCGCCGTGGGCCGCATGACCAACCTGGCCCTGGCCCTGCAGCAGGCACCGGACATCGCCGGCCTGGTGCGCGGCGTGGTGCTGATGGGCGGCGCCTTCCACGTCAACGGCAACATCACCCCGGCCGCCGAGGCCAACATCTGGGGCGATGCCGAAGCAGCCGATGTGGTGTTCACCACCGATTGGCCGGTCACCGCGATCGGCCTGGACGTGACCACCCGCGTGGAAATGGACCGTGACGGCCTGGATAAACTGGCCGCACTCGGCGGCGCCGACGCCGAGCTGGTCCGTGCACTGTCGCAGGACTACGTGGACTTCTACCTGCAGGCCGGCCACAAGGGCATGGTCGTGCACGACTGCTGCGCCTGCATTGCCCTGACCCGTCCGGAGCTGTTCCAGTTCGAGCGTGCCAGCGTGCGCGTGGCCACCGACGGCGTTGCCCGTGGCATGACCATTCCGAAGCCGGAAGGCATGGGCTTCGGCCCCAGCGTGTGGGATGGCCACGTGCTGCAGTCCGTCGCCATCGGCGTGGATGCGGCCGCGGTACTGGCCGACATCGAGCAGACCCTGAAGGTCTGATCGGCTAGCGTCTGGCCCTGCCTGGGACGGTCTCGGGCAGGGTCCACAGCACCGGAAGCACCAGCACTGCCACCAGCGCGATCATCGCGCCCGGTGCCGCCGCCCAGCCGCTGCGTTCCACCCACCATTGCGCCAGCCAAGGCGTCGCGCCGCCGAACACCGCGGTGGCCATGGTCACACCCAGTGCCAACCCGCTGACCCGGCCTTCGCCCGGGAACTGCTCGGCCGTGGCCGGGGCCGCGACCGCACTGACACCACCGGCCACGCAGGCCAGCAGCACGGCGGCCAGCGCGATGCCCAGCGCCGTCGCCTGCGCCATCCACGCGAACAGGGACAGCGGCAGCAGCGCTGCCAGCACGGTCAGGCCCAGCAGCACCGGCCGTCGTCCGACGCGGTCGGACAATGCGCCGCACAGTGGCGTGATCGCGATCACCGCCACTGCCGCAATCGTCGACAGCCACAGCGCATCGGCTTCGTCATGACCCTGCGCATGCAGGAACGACGGCACGTAGGTGATGCCCACGTAGTAGGTGATCGAGCCCAGCGCCGAGATCGCGAAGGTGCGCGCCACTGCTGCGGGATGGTTGCGGAGCACATGCCGCAGCGGCGTGGCGGGAATGCTGCCCTCGCGCTGCTGGCGCTCGAACTCAGGCGATTCACGCATGCCCGACCGCGCAACCAGGATCACCAGTGCCAGCGCGGCACCGAAGAAGAACGGAATGCGCCAGCCCCAGCTGTCCAGCTGCGCGATGGGCAGCAGCGCGACCGTGAGCGCGGAAATCGCCACCGCCAGCAGCGCCCCCACTTCGCTGGCTGCCGACGCCAGCGAGGTCACCAGGCCTCGTCGCCGCACGGGTGCGCTTTCCAGCAGGTAGGCCACCACGCCGGTGTATTCGCCGCCCACCGAAAACGCCATCACGCAGCGCAGTACCAGCAGCAGCACGCCCGCCGTGGTGCCTGCGGTGGCCGCGGTTGGCAGCAGCGCAGTGGCCAGCATTGCCGCCGCCATCAACGCCATCGAAGCCAGCAGCATCCAGCGCCGGCCCAGGCGGTCGCCCAGGTGGCCGAAGCACAGCGCGCCCAGTGGACGCATCAGGTAGGACACCGCGAAGCCGGCAAGCGTGACGAGCAGCGCCTGCTCGCCACCACCGAAGAACACCCGCGACAACACCGTGGCGAAGTACAGGTACAGGGTGAAGTCGTACCACTCCACCACCGTGGACAGGCCGGCCACCCACATCGAGCGCTGCCGCGCCGCGGTCATTGCTTGTTCGCCTTCAACAGCCTCGTTCCCGTGGGTGCAGGTTCCTGGCAGGATGTCATGGCCGGAGTGAAATACGGGTCATCGACTATCCGTCGCCTGCATGTACTGGGTTTCATGGCCGGTGAAGCGCTCACCGTCAAAGCCGAAGCAGAATCGCCCTTCCTCGAACACGCGGTAGACCAGCAGCGCGCCATCCAGGCAGAACTGCTGCTGGTCCACACCCGTTTCCAGGGTTCCGTAGCGGATGGCGTCTCCGCCCTTCTCCGCTGGCCCGGTGAAGGCATCGATCGGCAATGGCGTGGCGCGTCCGGTGCGCGTGTCGACCAGCACCACCGAGCGCTGGAAGAACCCGGGGCGATCATCGGCCTGCACCAGCAGGTAGTGCTGGTTGAAGTTGGGCTTTTCGTTCCTGAGGGCTTCCTCGATGCGCGCCACGTGCTGCGCATCGCAGAAATCGATCGGGCTGTAGCGATAGCTGCATCCGTCGTGGTCGTAGGGCAGGTTCATGCCGGAATAGCTCACGCCTGCCTGGTTGTCCAGGTCGTCTCCCGGTTCCGGCGTGCTGCACAGCAGCCACGAGCGCTGTGCATCCTCGGGATCGGCCATCAATTTCGGCTCGCGTCCCGCCTCGTAGGCCGCACCACCCGGGAAATCCTGCCCGAACTGATGGCGGACAATCGAGCGTGCCCTCTCCAGCGGCAGGCCGATCTTCGCACCACGGAATGAAACGAACGTCATCGTCGGAAGGATCACCTCCTCCACCGGCAATCCTTTCCATTGCCCCCGCACGCAGAACGTGGCGATCTCGTTTTCCTCATCCACCTTGCAGGGTGTCGACGCGTCCTCGGCCAGCCAGGGATGGGCCGGACGCCCAGTCTGATGATCGATGTACCAGCCGTCCAGCGCGCAGGTCGGCAAGGCATCGAGGAGCGGAGAGAGGTCTGTTGCCGTGGCCGGGGCGGCAAGCGATGTGCCCGCTGCGGGTGTCCCGGTCAGCGCATCCGGTGTGCGCTGACATGCGGCCAGCACGAGTAGACCGACCAGCAGCGCGACGTGGCGCGCACGCTGGATTGAATGCTGCGTTCCCTGCATTGCGTGTTTCCTGGTTTCGACACCCGCTAGATGATCGCCGATCCCGAGGCCATGCAGGTGCGTGGATGTATTGACCCCGCCAGTTACCCCGGCAGCTGCAATTCGGCCCGCAGGCCACCGCCCTCACGGTTGTGCAGCCGCAGCGAGCCGCCCAGCGACTGCGCCAGCTGCACGGCGATGGCCAGACCCAGCCCGGTGCCGCCGGTATCGCGGTTGCGTGAGCTTTCCAGCCGATGGAACGGTGCCAGCACCGCCTGCAGCTGGTCCTCCGGGATGCCGGGGCCGCGGTCGGACACGCTGATCCACGGCCGGCCTGCTGCATCGCGCCCCGCCTCGATCTCGGCACTACCGGCGTAGCGCAACGCGTTGTCGACCAGGTTGCCGACCACCCGCCGCAGCGGCTGCGGCCAGGTCTGCACGGTCAGGCCTGTGGGTGCGCCACCACTGACCGCCTTGCCCATGTCTTCATAGTCGCCCACCACGCTGGCCAGGAACGCGCCAAGATCCATCGCCACTGGCGCGCCACTGGCCACGTGGCTGCTGCGCGCGTAGGCCACGCCTTCGCGCACCAGTTGCCCCAGGTGGTCCAGGTCATCCAGCAGGCGCTGCTGGGTGGCATCTTCGGGCAGGGTTTCCACGCGCAGCTTCATGCGCGTGATCGGCGTCTGCAGATCGTGCGAGATGGCCGCCAGAATCTGCAGCCGCTCGCTGACATGGCCACGGATCCGCGCCTGCAGTGCATTGAGCGCGGCTGCGGCCGTGCCCACTTCGGCGGGGCCGTCTTCGGGCAGCATCGGTGCGTCCTTGCCAGGCTGCAGTTGCTCGACGGCGTGCGAGAGCTGCCGCAGCGGGCGCAATGCCAGCCGCACCGCCAGCCAGGCGCATACCAGCAGCAGGGCCAGCTGCACCAGCAGCACGGCCGGCAGCCAGCGCGCCAGCGGCAGGCCCGACGGTGTGACTTCGATGGTCAACGGTGAACCGTCGTGCAGGCGCAGCTCCACTTCAAAACGTTCCGGCAGCCGTGCCACCTGCCGCGCCTGCAGCGGATAGCGGTGTTCCAGACTGTCATCGATGATGGCGGTGACCTGGCGCGCACGATCGGTTTCCAACGCCGGGCCGGCCTGTGCCGGGCGCAACAGGTAACGGTACGTGCGCCGCTCCAACCGCGGCACCCAGGCCTGGCGCTGGTCGGCCGGCAGGTGTTCCAGCAGGGCCACGCTCACTGCTGCATCCTCGTCCAGGTTGCGCAGCATCATGCTGCGGGTGGACTGGTAGCGTTCGTAGAACAACAGGCCGAAGGACAGCGCATGGGCCAGGATCAAACCGCCCAGCAGCACCAGCAGCAGGCGCGCCGACAGCGTGCGCGGCCACGGCAGGCGGCGCGCGCGGGCGTTCATTCCTCCGGCCCCAGCAGCTGCACCGGCACGCTGAACACGTAGCCTTCGCTGCGCACGGTCTTGATGTAGGTGGGCTCACGCGCGTCATCGCCCAGGCGCTGGCGCACGCGGCTGACCAGGAGATCGATGGAACGATCGAACAGTTCTGCATCACGGCCCTGGGTAAGGCTGAGCAGCTGGTCGCGGCTGAGCACACGGTTGGCGTGGTCGAGAAACACGCGCAGCAGTCGGAATTCCGCACCGCTGAGCGGATAGGCGGTGTCCTGCGCATCCAGCAGATGGCGGGCAGTGGTATCCAAGCGCCAGTCGCCGAAGGCCAACTGGCGGCCGGCTTCACTCACCTGCAGGTTCGGCGGCAGCATCTGCGTGCGCCGGATCACCGCATTGATGCGCGCCAGCAGTTCGCGTGAGGAGAACGGCTTGGTCACGTAGTCATCGGCGCCCATTTCAAGGCCGATGATGCGGTCGGTTTCGTCGTCGCGGGCGGTCAGCAGCACCACCGGCACCGCGCGATGCTTGCCGGCACGCAGGTTGCGGCACAGGCTCAACCCGTCCTCGCCGGGCATCATCACGTCCAGCACCACCAGGTCCACCGCGTGGGTGTCCATCAGCGCGCGCATCGCACGGCCGCCATCGGCCTGGCTGACGCGCAGGCCGTTGCGCTGCAGGTAGTCGGCCAGCATCTGGCGGATCTCGCTGTCATCGTCGACGACAAGGATGTGCGGTACGTGGTTCATTGCGTTCTCGATGAAGACGGAGGTCAAGGCCGCGCGGCGCGGCCATGGTAGCGCGGCTCAGGGGCTGGCCAGCAGGCGCTGGATCTCGCTCTCGGTACGTGCGTAGTCGCCCTCACCGTAGTGGCGGTAGACCACCCTGCCCTGCCGGTCGACCAGGTAAAGCGCCGGCCAGAAGCGGTTGCCCCAGGCGTTCCAGATCCGGTACTGGTTGTCCTGCACCACCGGCCAGGTGATATCCAGCCGCGCGATGGCCTTGCGCACATTGCCGGGCAGGCCTTCGTAGGCGAACTCCGGAGTATGCACGCCGATCACCTGCAGCCCCTGCCGCGCGTAACGTGCATGCCACTGGTGCACATGCGGTGCCACGGTGAGGCAGTTGCTGCAGGCGTAGGTCCAGAACTCGACCAGCACCACCTGCCCACGCAGTTGATTCAACGCGAGCGGTGGGCTGTTGTGCCAGGGCCCGCCGCCATCGAACCCGGCAGCAGGAGCGGCCTGCGCCGGATGCGCACCGGCCTCCGGGCTGGGCCAGGCCATCAGCAGCGCCGCCCCACCCAGCAGGCCCAGCAGCAACGGCAGTACATACACACGCAGCGCGCCCATCGTTCAGCCTCCCTGCTCGGCCAGCGGCAGTTCGGCCGGCTTCACGCCTGCGGCTTCCAGAATGCTGTCAGCCACCTGAGCCGGGTGCGAGAGCAGCGACACATGGCTGCTGCCGATCGATCGCAGCTGCGCGCCAATGCGCTTTGCGGTGGCCGCCTGCAGTTGCGGCGACAACATGCGGTCGTCACGGCTGAGCACGTACCAGCTCGGCTTGCTGCGCCACGCGGCCACAGTGACGGACTCACCCAGCGCGCTGGCCTTCAATGGCACCTGCGTGCTGTACAACAGTGCAGCGGTCTTCTTCATCACATCCGGTGCGAAGTCCTGGGCGATGGCGTCGGCTGGCAGGGTCAGGTAGCCGTCCTTCTCCTGCAGGCGCGTCAGGCCCGGGCCGACCGGATAGCCCTCGCCCTGCTGTGCCGATGACTGCCCGGCATCCGGTGCGAATGCGGCCACGTACACCAGCGCCTGCACCTTGGGATCGTTGCCCGCTTCGGTGATGACCGTGCCGCCCCAGCTGTGGCCGACCAGCACGACCTTGCCCGGTGCGGCGGCAATCGCGCGACGGGTGGCGGCCACATCGTCGGCCAGCGAGGTGAGCGGGTTCTGCACGGCCACCGCAGGCAGTTTCCAGTCATGCAGGGTGGTGATGACCTTGTTCCAGCTGGAGCCATCGGCGAAGGCACCGTGGACCAGGATGACGGTGGGCGTGGCGCCGGCATCGGCCTCGGCGGCGAATGCCGGCGTCGCGACGCCGGCAAGGGCGAGGGCAGCGGCGAGCAGGGTGGTGCGGATCATGGGTGGCACTCCGGTGTTGGGAGTGGCCATTTCCGCCTGGGGGTGTATCGGCGCTGTTTCGCTGCGAGGCAGAGTTGTACCGGACTGTAGGGCGGCGGCAGATTTCTACAGTTGGATACATTCGGCCGCTGGGCATGGCCCGGCGAACGCCCGACGCGGCGTCTTTGTATCTGACTGTACGAACCCCTGACACAGCCACAGTCGCTGACAAAACCCCGGGCAACAGCACACGTTGCCGATACCTGCGTGGCTCGGAATGGCCTCCATCGACCACTGGCCCGCAGGACACTCCCATGATCAGCTCCGCTTCTTCCGTGTATACACCCCGCCTGGACGCCGTCGGCCGCTGGCTCTCGCCATTGGCGCTGCGCGCCCTGCTGGCCTGGGAGTTCTTTGAATCGGGCCGCGAGAAGCTGGGCGGACAGAACTGGTTCGCCGACCTGGAAGGGCGTTTCCCGTTCCCGTTCTCCACCCTGCCTGCGTCACTCAACTGGCAGCTGGCCACCTGGCTGGAACTGGTGGGCGCGGTGATGCTGCTGCTGGGCCTGGCCACGCGCTCGGTGGCCTACATCTTCTGGGTGCTGACCCTTGTTGCCATCGCTGCCGTGCACTGGCCGGACCAATGGAACAGCCTGGGTGAGCTGTGGCAGGGCTACGCAATCACCGACCAGGGCTACGGCAACTTCAAGCTGCCGCTGCTGTTCCTGGCCATGCTGCTGCCGCTGATCCTCAACGGCGGCGGTGCACTCAGCCTGGACCGCCTGCTGGCCGGCCCGCAGCGCGCCGCGGCGGGCAACGACGGCCTCGGCTGGGGCGTGAGCCTGATCGCCCTGCTGCTGCCGGTCGCCGCGCTGCTGCCCGGTATCGGTTTCGGTGGCGCACTACTCGGCGGCGCCCTGCTGCTGGGTTACCGACTGCGCCGTCGCCGCAACGCCTGATCCGCTTAACCCCTTCCCGCGCTTCTTCCCTTCGTTTCCGTCGCCTTCAAGCGGCGTCCATCCCGCACGCCCTGCGTGCCCATCCAAGGAGTCATCACCATGTCCGTCTCGACCAAGAACACCGCTGCTTCCCGTCTGCCGCGCATCGGCGCCATCGGCATCGCCCTGGCCGGTGGCCTGCTGCTGGCCGGCCAGGCGGCCGCGATCCAGCCACTGGCCATCGGTGCCGTGGCCATGAGCGCCGCCGCCGAAGGCAAGTGCGGTGAAGGCAAGTGCGGCGCCAACAAGGCCGCCACTGGCAAGCCTGCCGCCAAGGCCAAGGTGGCCGAAGGCCAGTGTGGCGAAGGCAAGTGCGGCGACGCTTCGTTTGCCCGCACCGACCGTGACCACGACGGCCGGGTCTCGCGTGCCGAGTTCAACGCCGTGGCGGCCAAGCGCGCCGCTGAATTCGACCGCATCGACACCGACCACGACGGCTACATCAGCGAACAGGAGGCGCACGACTACCTGCGCAGTGTCTACACCGCCAACGGCAAACCGATGCCGAAGGGCCTGTTCTCCCGCGTCAACGACTGATCGCCCCCCCGGCGCTGCCGCCACGGCGGCGCCACTGCCCTGGAGTACCGTCGCATGCGCTTGCCCCTGCCTTCCGCCAGTGCCGGTCTCGGCCTGCGCCGTGGCCTGATCGATGAACTGCTGGCGATGCCGGCCGATGCCATCGACTTCCTCGAAGTGTCGCCGGACAACTGGATCGGAGTTGGCGGTGCCCACGGCGCCGCGCTGCGCCAGCTGAGTGAGCGACACCGCCTGACCTGCCACGGCCTGTCGCTGTCGCTGGGAGGGCCGGACCCGCTGGACCGCACCCTGCTGACGCAGACCCGCGCGTTCCTCGACCTGCACCAGGTGCAGCTGTACAGCGAACACCTGAGCTACTGCGCCGCCGGCGGCCATGTCTATGACCTGCTGCCGCTGCCGTTCACCACCGAGGCCGTGCATCACGTTGCCGGTCGCATCCGCCAGGTGCAGGACACACTGGGCCGGCGCATCGCCGTGGAGAACATCTCCTACTACGCCGTGCCAGGCGCGGACATGAGCGAGATCGACTTCATCACTGCAGTGCTGGCCGAGGCCGACTGCGACCTGCTGCTGGACGTCAACAATGTCTTCGTCAACGCCTGCAACAACGGCTACGACGCCTTCGATTTCCTGGCACGCGTGCCGGCGCATCGCGTCGCCTCGCTGCACGTGGCCGGCCACTTCGACGAAGACGATGGCTTCAAGATCGACACCCACGGCGCGCCGGTGAAGGGCGTGGTCTGGGCGCTGCTGGGTGAGGCCTATGCGCGTGTCGGCGTGCGCCCCACCCTGCTGGAGCGCGATTTCAACTTCCCGCCTTTGGCCGAGCTGCTGGCCGAGGTGGAGCAGATCCGCCACGCACAGGCCGATGTGCTGCTGCCCGAGGTGGCCCATGGCTGAGCCGCTGGCCACCCTGCAGCAGCGCTGGGCCGACCATGTACGCGACCCATCGATGCCCGCGCCTGAGGGCATCGATGCACGGCGGATGGCGGTCTACCGCCGCCTCTGCATCGACAGCCTGGACAGCCTGCTGGCAGGTAGCCTGCCGCGCCTGCAGGCGCAACTGGGTGATGCCTGCTGGCGCGACACCGTGGAGCACTACTACGCGCGGCATGCCTGCCATACCCCACTGTTCCCGCAGATCGCCGGCGAATTCGCCGCGTGGCTGGGCGTGCAGGCAGACCTCGCGCTGCCGGGCTGGGTGGCGGAACTGGCGCATTACGAAAGCACGCAGCAGGCACTGCACATTGAAGCGCGGGACACCGGCCAGCAGCCATTGCATGCGCCACAGGCAGGCAGCGTGCTGGCGCTGTCTCCACTGGTGCGGGTGCTGGGCTACCAGTGGCCTGTGCATGAGGACGCCGGCCAGAACGGTGCGCCTACCGCGATGCCGACGTTGCTGCTGCTGCGACGCCTGGGTGACTTCAGCCTGCAGGTGCAGGAACTTTCACCGCTGGCATATGCGCTGCTGTCGGCGTTCGGCGATGACGGCGCCCGTGCGGAAGACGCGCTGCAGGTACTGGCCGATCTGCATGGCGTGGCCGCCGACGAACTACGCACAGCCTGCATTCCGCTGCTGGGCGAGCTGTGCGCGGCCGGCGTGCTGGTTGTGCCGAACGACTGTTGAAGGCGCCGGCCAGCGGCCGGTACTCCCCATTCCTTGGCCGGCCAGAGGCCGGTGCCACCCATTTCCTGATTCGAGGTTTGATCATGGCTGTTTCCAATACGTCCTCCCTGCACGGCTGGCGCCTGTTCGTGGCCATCGCCGTGGTCCTGATCGCCTTCGCACTGGCGGCGTTCACCCTGCAGCCCGACGTGGTCGAGGGCAGCCGCGCGGCGATCCGGGTGACGGCACGCACATCGTTCCTGCTGTTCCTGGTCGCCTTCACCGCATCCTCGTTCGCCAGCCTGCTGCCCGGCCCGTTCACCCGCTTCCTGCTGCGCGAGCGTCGCATCGTCGGCCTGTCGTTCGCGTTCTCGCACCTGCTGCATGCGGTGGCGATCACCGCCTTCGGCATCCTCAACCCCGCGTTCTGGCCGGCGCGCTCAGCCCTGGCCAACCTGCCGGGCACGATCGGCTATGTAGCCATCCTCGCCCTGGCCATCACCTCGCATCGTGGCATCGCCCGCCGCATGGGTCCCACTGCGTGGCGTCGCCTGCACGTGACCGGCATGTGGATCATCGCCGCAGTGTTCACCTATTCGTACTTCAAGCGCGTGCCCGGCAACTTCTGGTACGCGGTGCCCTCCGCGTTGCTCTTCACCGCCGTCGTGGTGCGTGCGATCGCCAAGCGGGCGCAGTCGCTGCGGCGCGATGCGCATGCGCGGCCGCCGCTGCGGAGTTCTTGAGGAGGCGGTTACCTGTAGAGCCGAGCCCATGCTCGGCTGCCTCTGGTTCAGCCGAGCTTGGGCTCGGCTCTACAGAGGGATCCCAGCACGAAAGGCAGCGAATTCCCTGCGGAAAGGGATCTGACCCCACTTCAGGTCACGGGGCGCGGCGCAGGGTGATCAGGGTGATCTCCGACGGCACGCCGATGCGCGCGGGGAATCCGGCCCACAGGCCAGCGCCATTGCTCACGTACAGTGTCATCCCGTCCACCTCGTAACGCCCGGAGACATAGCCACCGTTGGCCCGCTTCACCAGCTGGTCCATGCCGATGATCTGGCCGCCGTGGGTATGCCCGGACAACTGCAGCTTCACACCGCGCGCAGCGGCCTCACGCGCATTGCGTGGGCGATGATCGAGCAGGATCACCGGCGCGGAGGGATCGGCGCCAGCCAATGCAGCGTCCATATCCGGCAGCGGCAGGCCGTAGCGTGCCGCCACCGGGTCGGTGACACCGGCGATGGTCAGCGCCGCATCGCCACGCCGCACCTGCATGTGGCTGTTCTCCAGCACCTGCATGTGCAGCGCGCGAAACGCCTGCATCCACGCCTGGTACTGCGCGTAATACTCGTGGTTGCCGGTGATGGCGACGACGCCGTCCGGCGCCCGCAGGTCCACGAGTGGACGCGCGTCGTCACGGCGGGCCTCGACACTGCCGTCGATCAGGTCGCCGGTGATCACGATCAGGTCCGGCGTCAGTGCGTTGCTCTGGTCCACCACCCTGCGCACCCAGTCACCGGTCAGCAGGCGGCTGGCGTGGATGTCGGTCAGCTGCAGCACGCGATAGCCGTCGAACGCGGCCGGCAGATCCTTGATCGCCACGTCGATCTGCCGAGGCTGGGGCACCGCCATGCCCTGGCTGATGCCATAACCACTGACCAGCAGGGCCAGCAAGCCGGCCGCCGGTCGCAGACTCCGCGTGCGCAATGCGGCTACCGCGCGTGGCCAGCGCAGCAGGCGGGAAGCAAGCAGGCTCACGTCCAGCGCCAGCATCAGCAACGCCAGCAGCAACACCGCCGTGGAGCCGGTGGCCAGCGTGGCGATGGCCAGTTTCGGAATCTCGGGCGAGGCCATCGTGCCCCAGAACATGGCGACGATGCGCAGCTGCACGGCAACGCCCACCAACAGCAGTGACAGCACGACTTTCATCCAGGTGGGCATGCGCAGTGGCCAGAACAGGCGCCAGGCCACATACAGGCCCATCAACAAACCGATCGTACTCAGCACTGCAACCATCCATGACAGAAAGCGGGCCCGCCATGGTGACGGTTGCGGGCCGTGTTGTGTAGAGCCGAGCCCATGCTCGGCTTCTCAACATGCAGCCGAGCATGGGCTCGGCTCTACATCAACAGGCGGGTCAGGCCATTCCGTCGAGGCGCTGCACGCGCAGGCGGGCAATGCGACGCTTCTCCATCGCCAGTACGGTGATGCGTACATCCGCGATCTCCACTGCGTCACCGATGTCCGGCAGGCGTCCCAGGCGCTCCAGCACCAGGCCGGAGATGGTCATGTAGTCGGCACTGCGCGGCAGCGATACGCCCGCCAGGCGCTGCAGATCGTCCAGGGTCAGCGCACCGTCGGCCTCCCACTGGCCTTCCCCCTGCATGACCACGCCATAGCGCTCGTCCTGGGTGTCGACCAGGTCACCGGCAATGGCCGCCAACAGGTCGTTGGCGGTCACCAGGCCTTCCACGCTGCCGTACTCGTCCACCGCCACCGCCAGCGGCACCGGGTGCTGGCGGATCAGTTCCAGCGCCTGCAGCGCACTGGCGCTGGACAGCACGTACTGCGGCTCACGCAGGTTGCCTTCCAGCTGCAGCGGCTTGCCCTGCAGCAGGTCGGCCAGCAGGTCGCGGCTCTGCACCACGCCTCGCAGGCTGTCCAGGTCGCCGTCGCCGACCAGCAGGCGGGTGTGCGGCGATGCCACCAGGCGTGCCACCACGTCGTCCTGTCCACGCGCCAGGTCGATCCACTGCACGTCGGCGCGCACAGTCATCACGCTCGACACCGGGCGATCCGCCAGCCCCAGCACGCTGCGGATCATCTCGTGCTCGGCCGGCTGCAGGCGCTCTTCGGCATCGACGTGTTCGTCAGCACTTTCGTCGTCGTGGCCATTGGTCGGGCGCGCGCCCAGCATGCGCAGCACCGCATCCGCAGTACGTTGGCGGAACGGCTGGCGGCGCTCGTTGCGCTCGCGGTTGAAACGTACCCACTGGTTGAATGCCTCGACCAGGATCGAGAAAGCGATGGCCGCGTACAGGTAGCCCTTCGGGATCTTGTAGCCCAGGCCCTCGGCCACCAGGCTGAAACCGATCATCAGCAGGAAGCCCAGGCACAGCACCACCACCGTGGGATGCTTGTTGACGAAGCGGGTCAGCGGCTTGCTGGCCACCAGCATCAATGCCATCGCGATGGTCACCGCGGCGTACATCACGCCCAGGTTGTCGACCATGCCGACCGCAGTGATCACCGAGTCCAGCGAGAACACCGCGTCGAGTACCACGATCTGTGCCACGACCATCGCGAAGCTGGCGTAGACCTTCTTGCCATTGTCCTCGTGCTGGCGGCCTTCCAGCCGCTCATGCAGTTCCATGGTGCCCTTGAACAGCAGGAACAGGCCGCCACCCAGCAGGATCAGGTCGCGTCCGGAGAAACTGTGGTCGAACAGCGTCAACAGCGGCTCGGTCAGCTTCATGATCCAGGCCAGCGCGGCCAGCAGCACCAGCCGCATCAGCAGGGCCAGCGCCAGGCCGATCACCCGCGCGCGGTCACGCTGGTGCGGCGGAAGCTTGTCGGCAAGGATCGCGATGAACACCAGGTTGTCGATGCCGAGAACGATCTCCAGCACGACCAGGGTTGCAAGGCCCATCCATATCGAGGGGTCAGCCAACCATTCCATTTCAGGTCCGTTTCGTCAGTAGGTAGGGAAAAAGGGAAAGCACTCAGTCAGCGTCCTGCGCCTGCGTCGGGTCATGCCCGAGCAGATCACCGGGCGTGCACTGCAGCTCACGGCAGATCGCATCCAGGGTGGAAAAGCGGATGGCACGCGCCTTGCCGGTTTTCAGGATCGACAGGTTGGCCAGGGTGATGTCGATGCGCCCGGCCAGCTCGGACAGGGTCATGCCCCGTTCCTGCAGCATGCGGTCCAGGGTGATGACAATCGCCATCAGATGACACCATCGAGGTCATCGCGCATCGCTGCGCCCACGGCGAACACGCGCGCCAGCACGAACAGCATCAGCACCGCCACCAGGCCGGTGATCGACATGCCGCCGCCCACCTCCATCCAGGTGAAGTCGGGCCCCATCCAGGCCGCGTAAGCGCCGATCAGGATCGACAGCAGCTCCATCGCCAGCATCAACCACGCCATGCGTTGCAGGCGCTGCGCGTTAGCGTGGGTGAACGGCCGCTCGCGCGCCGCCGACTTCAGCAGCCGCAGCAGATGGCGCAGGAACAGCAGGCACAGCACCAGCAGCGCGACGATCGCGCCCAGGCCGAGGCAGAAGTGCAGGAACAGGTCGTTGCCGTGCGCGGCAACAGCACCGGCATCATGGACGCTGTCGAGTAGCCAGCGGCGGTCATGGGCGACCAGCGGCACGGCCAGCAGTGCGGCCAGGATGCCCAGCCAGCACATCGCCCGGACGGCCTGTACGGCGGCCTGGGCCAGGGTGAACAGGCCTCGCGCGGGACTGGCGCGGGCGGGACGAGCGGTCAAGCGGCCTCCGGCATTGGGGTGGCCTCGCCGCCCCGGAGTGGATTTATCGATAAACGATATACCACACGCCGCGTGAAAGGCTGAATCGCGCGCGTGGCCCCTGTCAGGGCCCAGGCGCGCCCTGCTCCAGCATCGCTTCGCCCGGGGCCGCCGAGGCCATCGCCTGCACGCCTGCATCGGCCGCCTGCCGCGTGACCAGGCGGAAGCGCACCTGCAGCGTGCCCTGCCCCGGCGTGGCCCAGCCGTACTGGATGGCCACCTGATCGGCCGACAGTGGCCCACGCCCTGGCAGCGATCGCACCTGCAACGGTTTGGGTGCGGCCTGCACCAACCGGGCGAATCCCTTCTGCACGACCGCCGCGTCGGCCTTTTCGGCGTAGACCGTACACGTGCCATCGTCAGCCCAGCTCACCGCATAGCGGCCACTGGCCAGAGGCACCATCCACGCCACGCCCGATTGCCCCTGCAACAGCGTGGCGGCTTCGGCGGGCTGCAGCGGCGACAACCCGTTGGATTCCATCAACGACTGCAACCGCGCCGGCGCACCGATGTGCTGCATGCAGGCGGTATCGAACAGCTCGCTGAAGGGATCCTGCGCCGGGGCCTTGGCCTTGGGCGTACGCGCGGGTTGCGCCACCGCCAGGGTGGGCAGCAGGGCCAAAGCCAGCCAGAAGAACGCAGGACGCATCGGGATTCCACGCTACGGAAAACAGCAGGGAGGATGGCAAAGGCCTGGCGCGCCGCGCAATGGCCGCGATGGCCACCAGCCTCCCGCTGCCGGGTCAGACTGCCATTTCGCCCTGGTCCTCGCCATCCCAATAGTGGATGCGGCTGGCGCGCACGTGAATCAGTACCAGCCCCGGTGTATCCACGCCCTGCTCGAACCAGCGCTCAAGATCCTTCACCCAGTGCTCGCGCATCACAGCGCGATCGCGCACCAGCGCCGCCCTTCCCTGCACGTGCACGAACAACGGCGGCTTGCCCAGCAGTGACCTGCTGCCGGAAAAACCCAGCGCAACGGCGGGGTCAGCCTCAATCTCGTGCACCATGTCGGTGTCTTCTGTGGTGAAGAACCAGCTGTCACCGTCGTAGTCCACGTCACCGTTGTTGCTCATCGGACGACCGGCAATTTCTCCGCCGGCGCGGGTCTGCAGCATGGTGAAATCGATGTCGGCCATCTTCTTGGCCAGTTCGGGCAGTGTGAGCTGGGTCATGGTGTCGTCCTTCATCAAGTGGAATCCCAGCGTCTGCGCAGAGTGGTGACCGAAGCGTGGAAGGTCAATGTCGGCTTCTTCACAGAAAGCGAGATAGGGCGCGTGGCGCGTGCGTGACGCGCTGCTCACCACCCCACCTGCGTTTGCAGCAGCTGCACGCCCCATCGCGCGCCGGGCGATCCTGCAGACGCTGCGACGGGTGCATGCACGCATTGGCTGACGCGTGCCATCAGCGCGTGATGCGACCGCCCCCCGCCACCCGTACCCGATCGCGCCCCTGCGCCTTGGCCCGGTACATGGCCGCATCGGCGGCACGCAGCAGGGTGCGCCAGCCGAGCGCGTCGGTGCCGCCCTCGGCCACGCCGAAACTGGCGGTCACCCGCAGCACGGTGCCACCGGCCAGCTCGATGTCCATCTGCTGCAGGGCCAATCGCAATGACTCGGCCAGCTGGCGGCCACCGGCCAGATCACCGTCGGCCAGCAGCACCAGGAACTCCTCACCACCATAGCGGGCGATGCTGTCGCTGCGGCGCAGGTGGCGCTGCAGCAACTGCGCCACCTGCACCAGCACTTCGTCGCCGGCTTCATGGCCATGGCCATCGTTGATCGCCTTGAAGCGATCCACATCCAGCAGGATCACCACGGCGCTTGCATCGCCTCCGGCGTGCCTCTGCTGCACCACCTCATCCAGCGCGCGCCGGTTCAACAGTCCGGTCAGCTCGTCGGTGCCGGCGAGCTGGCGCAGCTCGCTGGTCAGTGCCGAGCGCTCGCGCGATTTCTCACGTAGTACTTCGATGGCGTCGAACAGGCGCTGCATCTCGGCCAGCGGATGGGTGACATGCTGCTCCGGGCCAGGTGCATCCGTGGCGAGCTGGATCACCTGCTTCTGCGCCTGCAGCAGTGGCTGCAGGATCTGCAGGTGGGCGATGCGCAGGGCCACGCCCAGCACCACCAGCGTGCCCAGCGCGGTCGCCACCAGCACAGCCAGGCGCATGGCCTCGCGGTTGCGGGTGCGTTCGTAGCGGGCGATGGACACGCTCAGGTAGCCATCACGCAGGGCTTCCAGCGACTGCAGGGTAGGCACGTAGCGCGTGGTGAATTCGGCAGCGGTCCACGGCGGTGGTACACCACGGCGGCCATCCTCGATCAACTGCTCGATCATCGGCAGCGATTCGCCGAAGAACTGCCGTCGTGCCATGTCCCAGTGCCATGACAGTTCCGGGTCGCTGCGGAACACCGACTCATGGCTGCCCGCCAACCGCCACAGCTCCAGCAGGCGGCCCTCGGTCTGCAGTGCAGCGCGTACCTGCTCCTCGCGCCATGCCCCCGGTACCGCGACCGGCGCCATCACGTTCGAGGCCAGGCGGCCGCCATGTTCGCGAAGATCGATCAGCACCTGGCCCTGCATCGCCGGAATCGCCGCTTCACGGTCGGCGCTGACCAGCACGTTGATCTGTGCCGAGGTCAGCAGGTGCAGGCGATCAACCACGGCGAACATGCCACTGATCGCACGCTCCACCGCCTCCACCCGGCGCGCATCGTGCGGTTGCGCCGCCACCCGGTCCACCGCAGCCCGCGCCGACTGCAGGCGACGTTGCGCGTCGGCCAGCAGGCCACGCTCATCCAGCACGCCCGGGTCGTTCTTGAACTCGGTCTCCAGCTGCAGCATGGCGGTGTCGACCCGCTTGCGCGCGGCCGCCAGCTGCGCGGCCAGCCGCGCCTGTTCGGCGGCGGCGGCCGGGTCAGCCCCCAGCAGGCTGTTGGCCGGACCGCGCTCGGCCGAAGCCAGGTTGGCGAGATCGAAGGTCTGCCGCAGCTGGCGCAGGCTGGTCAGGTTGTCTTCGGCGCCGGTGTAGCGCAGCGTGCCCTGGACCAGGGCGATGGCCATCAACGGCAGCGTGCACACCACGAACAGCCCAGCCAGGATCCAGACCCAGGTCCGCAACCTGATGGGCGATGCCTTGCCGGCCATGCAGAATTCCCCTGAAGTGCGGCTCACTGTAGCGAGCGGCTCCGGCGGCGCCAAGCCAGCGCCGTACGATCCGCCGGGGTGGATATAGCGCAGCGCGCGCGAACGCGCCGACAACGCCGGCGCCCCCCGTCCAGCCGGTCAGATGCGACAGGTCACGCCGGGTCAGATCCAGCGCTGGTCGACCAGTTCGCGTTTCACGTAAGCGTAGAACACCGGTGCCGCCACCAGCCCGGGCAGGCCGAACGCCGCTTCCATCACCAGCATGGCCAGCAGCAGCTCCCATGCGCGGGCATGGATTTCACCGCCGACGATGCGCGCGTTGAGGAAGTATTCCAGTTTGTGGATCACGATCAGGTACAGCAGCGCGGCCACGGCCACGTAGAACGAGACTGACAGCGCGACGATGGTGATGATCGTGTTGGAGATGATGTTGCCCACCACTGGCAGCAGGCCGGCGATGAAGGTGATCAGTACCAGCGTCTTGGACAGCGGCAGATGCACGCCGAACAGCGGCAGCACGCCCAGCAGGAAGATGGCGGTGAACACGGTGTTGAGCAGCGAGATCTTCACCTGCGCGAACACCACCTGGCGGAACGCGGTGGCCAGGCGGCTGGTGCGCCCGATCAGTTCCTGCGCCAGCGGCCCCATTTTCGGCAGCGGAAGTTCGTCATACAGCGCGATCATCGCCCCCAGCACCATGCCGATCAGTACGCGCACGCCCACCTGCACCACCGACGTGCCGGCCACGCCCAGCTGGCGCTGGTGTTCGGCGGCCCAGTCATTCAGCGCCGCACGCAGCGCCGGCATGTCTTCGGGGATATACGGCTGCAGCAGCGCCGGTACCTGGTGGCGCGAAGAATTGAGGATGTCCATCAGCCGCGCCAGCAGCGCGTCCGGCCCGCCGGTCTCGTTGCGGAAGAACGACGCCACGCCAATGCCGGCCAGCACCAGTCCGCTGATGATGATCGCCGACAGCACGATCACCGCGATTGCCCGCGCCCTTCCCGGCGGCAGCCTGCCTTCCACGGTCGACGCCAGCACGTGGGTCAGCTGGAACACCAGCAGCCCCGACAGCAGGGTCACCACCAGGCCCAGCTTCAACGCCAGCCACATGCCCAGCAGCATCATCAGCCAGGCCGCGATCCTCGGAACGGGGGGCTTGGGCTGGGCAAAGAGGGCGTCTTGCATGGGCGGCGCGTCCGGGCGGGGTGGCCCATGGTAGAGGATTGGCGACGACGATTCCGGGTGCAGGATGAACGGGCATCAGGCCTCGTGCTGCGACAGCACTGCTGCAGCCCGCGCCGACTCATTCGCCATAGCTGGCGTTGTTCTTGCCCTGGCGCTTGGCGTGGTAGAGCGCGCGGTCGGCCAATGCCAGCCAGTCCTCGACGCTGCCGCCCCGCGGCGTGGCAGCAATGCCGATGCTGACGCTGAACTCGATGCCCGGCGTTGCCTGCCGTGCTGCTTCCAGAAGTTGCAGACGAACCCGCTCTGCCACATGCATCGCATCGATGGGCGCACAGTCCTGCAGCAGCACGACGAACTCGTCGCCTCCCAGCCGCGCAGGGGTATCGCCGGGCCGGGCGAAGGCGCGCAAGGTGGAGGCGATATGGCGCAGCACTTCGTCCCCGGCACGATGACCATGCGAGTCATTGATGCGCTTGAAGTCATCCACATCAAGCATCAGCAGGCAGGCGAAACCACCCTGCCCCTGCGCCTTGTCCAGTGCCTGCTGCGCGCGGACGATCAGGAAGCTGCGGTTGGCCAGCTCCACCAGCGGGTCCATCCGGCTCAGCCGCTTCAACTGGCGGTTCTGCGATTTCACCCGCCGCGCCAGCTGCCAGCTGAGGATGCTGAGGCCGATGCCGTAGACGAACAGGAACGGCACACTGAGTACGATCGTGCGCTGCGATGACACCGGCTGATAGGGAAACCCGAGTACCCACCAGGTGAGCGCGAACCCGACTGCCAGCGCCAGTGTGGCCCGTACCGCCAGCTTCACCCCGCCGGCGGCGATCTTGTCGGCGACCAGCAGCGCGGCGAACAACGCACTGGGCATCACGCTGAGTCCCATGAAGGCGATCCAGCCACCGCCAAAGAAGGAATCGATCACCATGCAGCGGAACTGGACCACCGCGGGCTGCCGTGAGCGATGGGTCAGCACGAGGGCGAGCGCCGGCCAGGCCAGCGCATTGAGCAGCAGCAGGCTCCACGCCAGCGCACCGTCCTGGCGTTCGAGCATGATCGAAGCAATGGGGATCGCCCCCAACCCGTTGCCCACGAAACGCATCCAGCCGATGCGCCGTGCCGCGCCGATGCCTTCGACCGAGACCTCGGTCGAGTCCGTCAAGAACGGCATTGCCGACCCCCTTGAGCGATCGCAGCTGCCACCAAGGCCCTTGCCGGGCTGCCTGCGGTGAGTCTGACAGCTCTGCGTCAATTCGGGATCAAGGTTGCAGAAGCCATCTGGCGACAATCAGTAAGGCAGCGCGCTCTGTCCTGCCCTCACCCGGCCCTGGGTGCAGCCGTCGAGCCTCGCAGCATCAGGCTGAAATCCAGCGTCTGCTGCAGCGGCACATCCACGTGTTCGATGATGGCAAGCAGCAGGTTGACCGCGCGCTCACCAATCTCCCGCATCGGCTGTCTGATCGTCGTCAGTGGCGGCGTGAGGTAGCGCGAGGAGGCCAGGTCGTCAAAGCCGACGATGGACAGGTCCTCCGGCACGCGGATGCCCAGCTCCCGGCAGGCTGCCAGGGTACCCAGCGCCATCTGGTCGCTGAAACAGAAGACGGCAGTCGGTACCGGCGCGGCGGCCAACATCGCCATCGCGGCGGCATGGCCGGACTCCACCGAAAAGTCACCCGGCACGATGTTCAGCTGGCGCAGGCGTCCACGCGCCTTGCCGGCCGCCCGCACCCCTTCCAGCCGTTGCTGGTGCAGCGGATTGTCGGGGGGGCCACCGACCACCGCAATGCGTTCGTGTCCCAGCCCATACAGGTGTTCCATCACCGCGCGCGCGGCGGCGGCATTGTCGATGTGGATGCTGGGGATGCCCAGCGAAGGATCGAACTCGCAGCCGTTGACCACCGGCGCGGCGGCACCCCGCTGTTCGACGATGTCACGCGCCGTCGGTGGCAGGCGATGCCCCAGCACGATCATGCCGTCGGCCTCGTTGCGCCGGAGCATCTGCGCATAGCGCTCCTCGCGATCCGGTTGATGCTGGGTGTCCCCCAGCAGGACCGCGTAGCCAACGGCCTGCGCGGCGTCCTCCGCACCCTGCAGGATCTGGGCGAAGAACGGATTGGCGATGTCCGGGACGGTGACCAGGATCTTGCCGCTGCGCTGGGTCTTGAGCGTGCGGGCCACCGTGTTGGGCACATAGCCCAGCGCGGCGGCAGCCTGCTCGATACGCGCGCGGGTCGCCGGCAGGACTTTGTCCGGCCGCGAAAGCGCCCGCGACACTGTGCCTGCGGAGACGCCGACGTGCTTTGCGATGTCGTAGATGGTGGCCATGGCGTTAGATCTCCTGCCCGCTGTGCAGTGCACAACAGGTCCTGCGTGAGCCCCTGCTAGGATAATGCAATCGATTGCATCGAGGGCGAATCACGTTGAAGACGCTCAAGGGTCCAGCGCTGTTCCTGGCGCAGTTCATCGGCGACACAGCTCCTTTTGATCGGCTGGACACGCTGGCCGGCTGGGCCGCGGGCCTGGGCTATTCTGGCGTACAAGTCCCCACCACGGCGCCCCACCTGTTCGATCTGGCGGAGGCCGCACGCAGCCAGGCGTACTGCGACGACCTCGCCGGCATGCTGGCCGGGCACGGCGTGCAGGTCACCGAGCTGTCCACCCATCTGCAGGGGCAGCTGGTCGCGGTCCATCCGGCGTACGACGGCCTGTTCGACGGCTTCGCGCCAGCGGACAAGCGCGGCGACCCCGCCGCGCGCCAGGCCTGGGCAGTGGAGCAGCTGCTGCTGGCGGCCAAGGCCAGCCAGCGCCTGGGGCTGACCGCGCATGCCACGTTCTCCGGCGCATTGGCGTGGCCCTACTTCTATCCCTGGCCGCAGCGCCCGCCCGGCCTGGTGGAAGAAGCCTTCGCCGAACTCGGCCGCCGCTGGCGTCCCATCCTCGATGCGTATGACGCCTGCGGCGTGGACCTGTGCTTCGAGATCCACCCGGGGGAGGACCTGCACGACGGTGCGACCTTCGAACGCTTCCTCGACGTGGTTGATCACCACCCGCGCGCGAAGATCCTGTATGACCCCAGCCACCTGCTGCTGCAGCAGATGGATTACCTCGGTTTCATCGACCGCTACCACGCGCGCATCGGCATCTTCCACGTCAAGGACGCGGAGTATCGCCCCAGCGCGCGCAGCGGCGTATATGGCGGGTACCAGGACTGGATCGATCGTCCGGGCCGGTTCCGTTCACCCGGTGACGGCCAGATCGACTTCAAGGCGATCTTCTCGAAGTTCGCGCAGTACGACTTCCCCGGCTGGGCGGTGCTGGAATGGGAGTGCTGCCTGAAGCACCCCGAGGACGGCGCGCGCGAGGGCGCCGCCTTCATCCGCGACCACATCATCCGCGTGACCGAACGCGCCTTCGACGACTTTGCCGACAGCGGCACGGACGCCGGATCACTGCACCGCATGCTGGGAATCTGAGCCAAGACCGCCCCGGGAGGGCAAGCCATGACGCACGCCATGTCGCGCCTGGGCGCGATGATGTTTCTGCAGTTCTTCATCTGGGGGGCGTGGTTCGTCACCCTTGGAACCTACCTGGTGCAGGGCCCGCTGCAGGCCAGCGCCAGCCAGGTGGCAACGGCGTTCCTCAGCCAGTCCATCGGCGCCATCGTCGCGCCGTTCCTGGTCGGCCTGATCGCGGACCGCTACTTCGCCGCGCAGCGCATCCTGGCGGTGCTGCACCTGGCCGGTGCGGTGCTGCTGTGGCTGGCCTCCACAGCAGACAGCTTCAGCACGTTCTCCGCCTGCGTGATGGGCTACATGCTGCTGTTCATGCCGACGCTGGCACTGGCCAACAGCGTGGCGATGCGGCACATGCAGTCGCCGGAGAAGCAGTTCCCGCTGGTGCGCGTGGCCGGCAGCGTCGGCTGGATCGTGGCCGGTGTGCTGATCGGCTGGCTGGGCTGGGAACAGGCGCATCGGCTTGAACTGACGTTCCGGATGGCGGCGCTGGCATCACTGCTGCTGGGCCTGTATGCCTTCACCCTGCCGCACACGCCGCCGCTGGCGCAGCAGCGCGATGCCGGCCTCGGGCAGATCCTGGGGCTGGATTCGCTGCGGCTGCTGAAGTCGCGCGCCTATCTGGTGTTCTTCCTGGCCTCCATCGCCATCTGCATCCCACTGTCGTTCTATTACAACTTCACCAACCCGTACCTCAACGACCTGGGCGTGCGCGGCGCCGCGGGCCTGCAGTCGCTGGGCCAGGTCTCTGAAGTGCTGCTGATGCTGGCCATGCCGTTCCTGTTCGTGCGGCTGGGGGTGAAGACGATGCTGGCGGTGGGCATGGCCGCATGGGTGGTGCGCTACGCCATGTTCGCCTTCGGCGATGCGGGCGGCGGTTTCTCCCTGCTGGTGATCGGCATCGTGCTGCACGGCATCTGCTACGACTTCTTCTTCGTCACCGGCCAGATCTACACCGATGCACATGCCGGTCCCGCCGCGCGCAGCAGCGCGCAGGGGTTCATCACCCTGGCCACCTACGGCGTGGGCATGCTGATCGGCACCTTCCTGTCCGGCGCGGTGGTGGAGCACTTCACCACTGCGGCCGGCCCCGACTGGCAGCAGATCTGGCTGTTCCCGGCAGGCGTTGCACTGGTGGTGCTGGTCGCCTTCCTGCTGCTGTTCCGCGACCGGCCGGCGGCCACGGCCGCGCCCTCCACGCCCTGAGGATCCCAGTCGATGCCCAAGCTTGGAATCGCCATCGTCGGCGCCGGCATGATCGGCGCAGTGCATCGTCGTGCGGCACTGCTGGCGGGTGCCGAGGTACGCGGCGTGGCCGCCTCGTCACCGCAGCGTTCACATGAGGCAGCGCAGTCCTGGAATGTCGCGCGTGCCTATCGGGATATCGAGGAGGTCATCGCCGACCCGCAGGTGCAGGTCGTGCACGTGTGCACGCCCAATCACCTGCACCGCGCGATGGCCCAGGCTGCGCTGGAAGCCGGCAAGCACGTGATCTGCGAGAAGCCGCTGGCCACCTCGCTGGAAGATGCACAGGCGTTGGCTGCGCTGGCGGCCTCGCGCGGCCTTGTGGCCACGGTGCCCTTCGTCTACCGCTACCACCCGGTGGTGCGCGAGGCGCGCGCCCGTATCGCCCACGGTGAACTGGGGCCGTTGCACCTCATCCACGGCAGCTACCTGCAGGACTGGTTGTTGGACCCGGCCAGCAACAACTGGCGCGTGGACCCCGCGCTGGGAGGCACTTCGCGTGTGTTCGCCGACATCGGCTCGCACTGGTGCGACCTGGTGGAGTGGATCAGCGGCGAGCGTTTCGCCGAGGTCAGCGCGGCGTTCTCCACGGTAATCGCCGAGCGCGGCGCCGTCAGCGGACAGAGCTTCAGCACGCCAACGGCCGCCAGCACGATGCAGGCCGTCACGAGCGAGGACGTGGCCGCGGCGATGTTCAGGACCGGCGCCGGCACGCTGGCGTCACTGACGGTCAGCCAGGTCTCGGCCGGACGCCACAACCGCCTCTGGTTCGAGATCGATGGCGCAAAGGCCAGCGTGGCCTTCAACCAGGAGGATGCCGAACGGCTGTGGATCGGAAGACCCGACCAGCGCGAGGAGATCTTCGTGCGCGGGCCAGCCGCCGGCAGTGCCGAACAACGCCGCCTTTCCGTGCTGCCGGCCGGGCATGCACAGGGCTACGCCCAGTGCTTCGAAGCGTTTGTCGCCGACACCTATCGCGCCATTGAAGGCGAGCGGCCGCAGGGCCTGCCCACCTTCGAAGACGGCCTGCGCTCGGCGCAGATCGTTGACCGTGTCATTGCATCGGCCAGGTCGCGTGCCTGGACCGTCATCGGTTGAAACCCGGGAGGATCTGTTGATGAAAGCCCTTTTCCGTAGAAGTGCAAGCCTCATCCTGCTGTTCGCTGCCCTGCCGGGTTTCGCAGACGAAGCCGCCAGCACGCAGAAACCGATCGCGGTGCAGATGTATACCCTGCGCAACGCCGGGTCGCTCGACCAGCAGCTGAAGATCGTCCACGACGCGGGCGTCCACGCGGTGGAAACAGTCGGTACGCAGAACACCAGCGCCGCCGAACTCAAGCAGCTGCTGGACCGGTACTCGATCAAGGCCATTTCATCGCATGTGCCGCTGGCCGAGCTGCGCAATGATCTGGACGGCGTGGTGACGTTCAACCGGTCGATCGGCAACACCACGCTGGTGGTGCCGTACCTGGATGCGAAGGATCGGCCGACAGACGCCGCGGGCTGGACCGCACTGGGCCAGGAGCTGGGCAGGATCGCGAAACAGGTACGAGCCAAGGGCATGCGCCTGGCCTATCACAACCACGACTTCGAGCTGGTCGACTTCGATGGCAGCACTGGACTGGAGCTGCTGTTCGCAGCGGCCGGCCCCGACCTGCAGACCGAGCTGGACCTGGCCTGGGTCGCACGTGCAGGCCTGGACCCGGCCGTGATGCTGGGAAAATTCCGTGATCGCGTGTTCGCGGTGCACGCCAAGGACAATGCGCCCAAGGGCCAGGCTGAAGACGAAGGCGGATTCGCCGCCGTCGGCCAGGGCGTACTGGACTGGAACGCGATCCTGCCAGCCGCGGCCGCCGCGGGCGTGCACTGGTACATCATCGAGCACGACCAGCCGCGCAACCCGGCCAAGGTCATCCAGACCGGCGCGGACTACCTGCGTGAACACCTGGCCATCGACCAACCTGCTCGCGCACCGCGCTGATGCGAAGGAGCCTCGCTTGAACACTCGCCTGAAATTGAGCTTCACCCTGACCGCGGTCCTGTGCGGCGCGATGCTTGCGACCACGGCCTGGTGCAAGGACGACCCTGCGGCCGGTGCGAAGCTCTACAGCGCAAACTGCACGGCCTGCCACGGTGCCGATCGCGCTGGCATGCCGGGCGCGTTTCCCGCGCTCACCGACATCAGCAAACGACTGCAGCCCGCGCAGATCAAGGACAAGATCAGGAAGGGCGGCGGATTGATGCCGCCCTTCCCGCAACTGTCGCAACAGGAAATCGATGACATCGCCAGCTACCTGGCGAAATAGCGGGTGGGCGCTACAGTTCGCGCACCCAGATGTTGCGGTAGCTGACCTTGGCGTCATGCTCCTGCAGATAGAGCGGCGCGCACGCATGGGGCGCGTACGAAGGCGCACCGATGTACTCGGTCTTGCCTGCCAGCACGGTGTCGTCCTGGACCAGCACGCCGTTATGCAGCACGGTGATGCGCGCGGGCGACGTCAGGCCGCCGCCCTGCGAGAACCGCGGCGCCTTCCAGATGATGTCGTAAACCTGCCACTGGCCCGGTGCACGCGAGGCGTTCACCCGTGGCATGGCCTGCTTGTAGATCGAACCCGCCTGGCCGTTGGCATACGTCGGGTTGTTGTAACTGTCGAGCACCTGCAGTTCATACAGTTCCTGCAGGAAGATACCGCTGTTGCCGCGGTTCTGGCCGTCGAAGCCCTTCGTCTCGGTGGGGGTACGCCATTCGACATGCAGCTGGACATCGCAGAAGCGCTGTCGGGTGCGGATGCCTTTGCTGCCCGGCACCACGGTCATCGCGCCATCGGCGACGGTCCAGGGCACGCGCCCGCCCTGCTCTGCCTCCCACGCCGAGACGTCCTTGCCATCGAACAGCACGATGGCGTCTGACGGCGCTTTGCCCGCGGGCGTTTCCACGACTGCAGGCACCGGCGTCCACACCTCGGTCTTCTTCGGGTCACGCGCAGCGTCGGCACTGTCCTGGGCGAATGCAGTTGCAGCGGCCAGCAGGCTGGCGGTGATCAACGCAGGACGGATCATCAGGGTGGTGTCCATCAACTGGTCCCCCACGCAGGCGTGCCGGGAACATAGGCCAGGTCGCCGTCGTAGCGCCCCGGCACGGCGACGTACTGCAGCACCTCGGTCGCGCCGACCTTGGAGGTGAAGAAGCCGAAGATGGCCAGCTGCTTGATCATCGTGAAGTAATGCGGCATCGCCTCGCCCTCTTCAGGCGTGCCGGTCTCGGTCACATCGGCAGGGCGTGCCTTGGCTTCGGCGTCCAGCGTTCGCAGCAACCCGGTGCGGGCTTCCGGTGTGAGCGATACGAAGCGGCCACCTGCGCGTTTGTCGATGTCGGCCAGGCCGGCACGAAACGCCGCCTGCTGCCGGGCGGTGTAGCAATCGCTGACGAATGTCGCCATGAACAACCCGGCACCGGCGTCCTTCGCGCCAGGTGTCCGGGTCCGCGGCAGGATGGTCTCGGCGATCTCGTCCAGCGTGCCGACATCGGCATCGGAGAAATGGATCTTCGTGGCGCCCGCCGGTGCCGGTGCCTGCCCCTGCACAAGCGCAGGCAATCCAACCATGGCCGCGCCGGTGGCGGCGACGATCATCTTCAGCAGTTCGCGACGATCCATCAGAGGTTCCCCGCTTTCAGTTCGCGTACCGCGTGGTCGGCCGCGCGCGCGGTCAGCGCCATGTAGGTCAGCGAGGGATTCACGCAGGCGCTGGAGGTCATGCAGGCACCGTCGGTCACATAGACGTTGGGGGCATCCCAGACCTGGTTGTGCTGGTTCAGTACCGAGCTCTTGCGATCACGTCCCATGCGCGCGGTCCCCATCTCGTGGATGCCCTTGCCCGGGGCATAGTCGTTGTCGTGCATCTTCACGTCCTTGACGCCGGCCGCCTCCAACATCTCGGCAGCATCGGCGGCCATGTCCTTGCGCATCGCCAGTTCGTTGGCACGCATGGCAACGTCCATCGCCAGCACCGGCAGCCCCCACTTGTCCTTGCGGTCGTGGTCCAGGCGGATTGTATTGTCGTGGTGCGGCAGCATTTCACCGAACCCGGTCATGCCGATGCGCCAGTCACCCGGCACGGTCAGCGCTTCCTTCAGGTCGGCGCCGATGTTCAGCTCGGCGATCTCGCGCGACCAGCCGTTTCGGCTGGCACCGCCCTGGTAGCCGAACCCGCGCAGGTAGCCACGCTTGTCGGCTGCGACGTTGCGAAAGCGCGGAATGTAGAAACCGCAGGGACGGCGGCCGAAGTAGTACTTGTCTTCGTAGCCCTCGACCCGGCCCGAGGCACCCGCACCGAAATGATGGTCCATCACGTTGTGCCCGAGCTCGCCCGACGATGACCCCAGCCCGCCCTCCCACACATCGGTGGCCGAGTTCATCAGCAGCCAGGTCGAGTTGAACGACGACGCATTGAGGAAGATCACCTTGGCCGTGTACTGGTAGGTCTGCCCGGTCTCGGCGTCGATGACCTCCACGCCGCGGGCACGCTTGCGATCCTTGTCATAGAGCACTTCCTTGACGATCGAGAACGGACGCAAGGTCAGGTTGCCGGTCTTCATCGCCGCTGGCAGCGTCGCCGCCTGGGTCGAGAAGTAGGCACCGAAGGGACAACCCAGGATGCACTTGTTGCGGTACTGGCAGTTGACGCGCCCCTGCTCGGGCATCGGCTTGGTGATGTTGGCGGTGCGCGAGTGGATCATGTGGCGCGTTCCGCCAAAGGCCTTCTTGATACGCGCGGCCACATCCTTCTCGACGATGTTCAAGGGAATCGGCGGCAGGAACTCGCCGTCCGGCAGCACGTCCAGTCCTTCGCGCGTGCCGGCGATGCCGGCGAACTTTTCCACGTAGTCGTACCACGGCGCGATGTCGGCGTAGCGGATCGGCCAGTCAGCAGCGATCCCATCCTTGAGGTTCGCCTCGAAATCCAGATCGGAGAAGCGATAACTCTGCCGCCCCCACAGCAGCGAGCGGCCGCCGACGTGGTAGCCACGGAACCAGTCGAAACGTTTGGTCTCGATGTAGGGTGAGTCCTGTTCGTTGGCCCACATTCCTTCCAGATTCTCGGCCAGGCCGTAGTCGCGCATCAGCACCGGGAAGTCGGCCTTCATCGCCTGCGTTGGCCGGTTGCGGTGCGGGAAGTCCCACGCTTCCTTCATCGCGTTGACGTAGTCCTTGACGTGCTCGATGTTGCGTCCGCGTTCCAGCATCAGGACCTTCAGGCCCTTCTCGGTCAGCTCCTTCGCTGCCCAACCGCCACTGATTCCCGAGCCAACAACAATGGCGTCGTAGTGATTATCTGCCATGGGTTTCTCACCTGGGTGGATATCGTTTCAGACGTCGCAGAGGCGGATCGCCTCGCGCAATGAGGCAACGGGATCGGGCGCTGCAGGCGTGAACTCCTGCGCCAGATACCCCTTGAAACCGGTGTCGCGGATTGCGCGACAGATGGCCGGATAGTGGAGCTCCTGCTGGTCTCCGATCTCGTTCCGGCCGGGCACGCCTGCGGTGTGGTAATGCTTGAAGCAGGCGTGGTGTTTTCCAATGGTGGCGATGATGTCGCCTTCCATGATCTGCATGTGATAGATGTCGTACAGCAGGCCGAAGTTGTCCGAGCCGAGCCGCTGGCACAGCTCCACGCCCCAGGCGGAGTGATCGCACAGGTAGTCGTGGTGATCGACCCTGGAGTTCAGCAACTCCATCACCAGCACCACGCCGCGCTTCTCGGCATGCCCGAGGATGCGCTTGAGGCCAGCCTCGGCATTGGCCATGCCGTCGCGGGGATCCATGCCGTTGCGATTGCCGGAGAAGCAGATGAGGTTGCGGTAGCCAGCATCGGCGACCAGATCGATGTGGCGCGTGTAGCGCTCCACCAGCTGGTCGTGGAACTCACGGCCGGCAAAGCCCTTGGTCAGGCCCAGCTCCGCGCCGTTGCACATCGAGCTGTAGACGTCATGGGCCTTCAGCGTGGGCCAGTCTTCCGGGCCGACCAGGTCGATCGCGGCGAAGCCGATGTCCTTCACCGTCGCGCAGAGCTGGGTGACGGACAGCTGCGGGAAGGTCCAGCGGGCGACGGAGTGCTTCAGGTTGCCTTTGAGCGGCGCGGTGGCGGCGAATGCGGGCAGCGTGCCCGCGATTGTCGCGGCCCCCAGGCCAATGCTGCCGGCAACTGCGATGCGCAGCGCATCGCGCCGCGTGAGCCCCGTCGCCGGGGCCGGTCTGATCGAATGGACGGACATCCACCTGCCGGCCTCCCAACCGGTATCAAACGCAACGATTCACTGCAATGCAATCGATTGCACCATAGGGGAGGAAATTGTCTGTTTGCAAGTCGCGGTGCACGAAAACTGATGCTGCGAAGCACAACGCAGATGACTTCGCGCAAAAAGAAAAGCCCCGCATCAGCGGGGCTTTCTTTCTGCTGCGAACGAGCGCTCGATCAGAACGGTAGTAAGTTATCGTGAAGAATGTACATAAACGAAACTAAGCGATAGAAATAGCAAATTTCGCGCAAGAATACAGGGGCCTGAGCAAAAATTGAGTGTACATAAATGGCGGGGAGTAGCCCCCCCGGTCTCCATGACAGGTCATCTCCCCGGGAAATGGACCAAGAGGCAGTAGGAGGACCTCAATCGTTCGACCCACGGACGTATGCTCTCTTTGGACTGGCCCCGAGCCGCCATGAAGCAGCTTGGAAGTGATCGCGCAAGGCGTCGAGCGAGTCGATCAGCAGGACGGCCTTCGCTTGACCCAAGGCCAAACATCGGCAGCGGCACGTCGCGCACCTCGGAAAAGCCCGCGCCAGTCATCAGGCCTAGCGCGACTGCTGCGATCGTTCGCTACTGCCTGTCCTTGATCTGATTGCCGCGCACGCTCTGTAGCATCTTCAAGACCTGATCAGAGACCTCGGCGGGAGAGAATCCCAAGGCAGCGGCGATGAGGCAGAACTCCATCACGTCCAGGCGCCGCGCTCCAGACTCAACGGAAGAGATTCTCTGCTGAGGCCACCCCAAGTGAGAGGCTAGCCTGGTTTGACTGATACCCAACGACTCGCGTCGCTCGCGGAGAAGGCCGACCAACCGAAGGTATGCACTTTGGTAGATCGTTTTGGTAGCCATCGGGTCCGCCTAGAGGAGCGGAACGAAATCTATGGCCGAGCCGGGGCCTACATGAAAATTGTGTAGACGACCTTCCGGTGGCTTGCTAGCATCAGAGCCGGTTGAACTGCCGGGGATCGAGTGATCTATGGTCGTGACCAACAGACCCTCATCCCTCCGTGGCCAGACCTCGATGCGCTGCTCGCATCGCTTGGGCCGTTCTACGCGTGCGCGTGGTGCGCGCTCGAGCGCTCCACTTCGATTTCCGCACCTGTAGCCGCTGACACAGCGACCGTGCAGCACTTGCTGCTGTTCCTTAAGACAGCAGGGGTTCTAGCTAAGACGGGCTCGTCAAATGGCTCTACAAAGCGATCTCTTTACGACCCCATTAGCTGGAGTTATCGGGAGAGCAGTCAGCTGCCTGGCGATCTGAGCACTTCACTGACCCATGCGCTGAGAGCCTGGCACCCCTCGCTTGGAGCACAGGACCGACAGTGGCTTTGGCGTCAGCTTTCCGACCGCGAAGCTACTGCCTATCTCGTTTCATTGCTACGCAAGCATCGGATCGGCATTCAACACGCCGAGGAGATTCTATGTGTACAGGAAAGAGAGTGGCGTGACCTGATCTTGGGACGCAAGCGATACGTGATCTGGTCATCAGTCCGAGGAGCTGCCAGTGAGTTCTTAAGCACCGGCGGCGACGAATCCGCAGCATTGACCGTGCTGAGCCGCGAGATACGCAGTCGAGCAAACTGGCTCTCTCACAAGCAAGCATCAGGAACGCTAAGCAAGTCTGACTACTGCTTCCTGCCAGACCCTATGTGGCGGCGACCGCTGATGGTCGATGTTGCATTAGAGAGTCTGCTACCCATTGGCGACAACTACTGGCTCGCCCCTCCCATCTTGGTTGCGCAGCAAGAGGGGCCAGAACTCAGATCGCGTCTTCTGCGACGCACTCAAACGTAGATAGGTCCTATCGCATGCGCCCCAGTATCCTCGCCCTCGATCTTGAGGGAACCCTCATCTCCAATGCAGTCAGCCAGATTCCTCGACCAGGACTTCGGGATTTCCTGAACTATGCTGGAACTTCCTTTGATGAGCTTGTGCTGTTCACGACGGTGCCTCGGCATATAGCGCTGAGAATCGCATCACTTCTGACTGAGGAAGGCAATGTACCTGGATGGTTTACAGAGGTCCGCTACGTCGAATGGACTGGTTCTATCAAGGACCTTCGATTCGTTTCTCCACTACTTGGCCAAGCTCTTCTGCTTGACGACCATCGCCCCTACATCCACCCAGATCAACTTAAGTTCTGGGTTGAAGCCCCCCTATTCGCATCACCGTACCTTACTAATGACAGTGGTTTGCAGGTCGCTCAGAGACGCATAGGGGAGAGACTGTCGCTGCATTCTGGCTCGCCTGACTAAGCATTGCTCGCAACCATCGCGCGAGAGCCGCAGGCGAAGCAAACTCTAGATACTCTGCCTGACAGAGCGCCCCACTCTATAGCCGGAGACAGCGTGACTAGGACCAGTCATTCCCACCCTCTTCAGATAGCGACTCTCCCGGTTGGCCATTGCGGCGGGGCCATCGGAGTGACGTTCGCCCCAGGCAAGCATCAAGACGTAGCTATGACCGGATCGTGGTCACGAGACTTGGATATGGACCTTCAAGCTATAAGCTCATGGGGTGCAGGTCATCTCATCAGTCTAATCGAGCCTTGGGAGTTCGGGGATCTTCGGATCGCCGCTCTGCCGGAGCGTGCAGCAGCCCATGGTCTACGGTGGTACGGACTGCCGATTGTGGATGGCGCTGCACCCGACTTCGGGTTCCTCCAGTTATGGAAGGAAGTGGAGACGCCCATATGCAACGCGCTACTTGACGGAAAAAGGATTGTCGTCCACTGCAAGTGTGGGCTGGGCAGAGCAGGCACTGTCGCCGGCATGCTTCTCCTCGCTACCAAGACTTCTCTGAGCAGCGAGGATGCGATCAGGCGCGTGAGAGAGGTACGCCCTGGCGCCGTTGAGACATTGGAGCAAGAGGATTTTCTGCACAACTGGGCATCTGCCCCCCATCTCCTCTAGGGAAGCACTGATCAGTTTCCAGTTCTTCTGATAAAACCAACCGTCGAGCTGGCTCCAAATTGGCGGCAGACATTAGCTATGAGAAGCCACCGGGCCTGTCACCTTTCCCCAACCCCGATAAATTTTCCTAATCCAAGAGTTGGACGGCAGCATCCCTGTCGATTCGCTTGCCAATGTCCTCTAGCGGCCATAAGCAGACATCCACCCCATCCCTGATAAACATCCCTAGGCCGCAGCAGACCTCGAGCCTGCTGCGGTCAATTGGTTTTGGGGCAGACTACGCCGATGGCCTAAATTCCCCTAGGTCAGTGAGTCTAGCCCGTCCCATCTAGACGCCTTAGGCCACTTCAAGTTGATGTATCGTCCGCACAGAAGATCCCATGCATCGCGCCCAGCAGTGCTGCAACGCGCGGGTCTGCCATGCGGTAGATGATCGACCGTGATTCCCGTCGGGTCGCTACAAGCTTTCGCTGACGGAGTTCGGCCAGTTGCTGGGAGAGCGCCGGCTGTCGAATGCCGGTGGCTTCCTCCAGTCCCCCCACCGTCATTTCACCTTGCGCGAGCTGGCATAGCAGCAACAGGCGCGAAGGAGTAGCCATGAAGCGCAGCAGCTCGGCGACTTCGGGCACGCGCTCCTTCATCGTGGCTAGGTCTGACGGGCTGAATGGGGGGCTGGTCACAGGCAATGGCAACTTGGGCGGCTGATGTGATGCGAACACCATGGGTAACCCGTGCAATCTAGCATGCTTCAATAGTTGCATAGCTTACGTAACGATGTAATAGTTAGGCCGCGAAGCCTCCTGGAGCCAGTCATGATCCCATCCGTAGCGGTAGACGCCCCCCTGGAGCAGGCTGTGCGCCTGGTCCGCGATGCGCGTGCCGGCCTGCTTCCCTCGCCTTCCGTGAAGACGTTCTTTGATCCTGCTACGTTCACTGCCAGCCACGTCGTGCGCGATCCAACTTCTTCAGCGTGCGCCATCATCGACAGCGTCCTGGACTTCGACATGGCCGCAGGCCGCACGTCCACTTCCTCCGCATCGGCGTTGGTGGACTACGTGCGTGCCGAGCGCCTGCAGGTGCAATGGTTGCTGGAAACCCACGCACATGCCGACCACCTGTCCGCGGCTCCATGGCTGCAGGAGCAGGTGGGAGGCGCGCTAGCTATTGGCGAACACATCACCGCAGTCCAGGAAACCTTCGGCAAGGTCTTCAATGCCGGTACTGCATTCAAGCGGGATGGCAGCCAGTTCGATCGCCTGTTCGCCGACGGTGCCTCCTTCCGCATCGGTAATCTGCAGGCGATGTCGCTGCACGTGCCAGGCCATACCCCCGCTTGTCTGGCGTACGTGATCGGCGACGCCGTATTTCCTGGAGACACGCTGTTCATGCCGGACTACGGCACCGCCCGATGCGACTTTCCAGGTGGCTCGGCGCGCCAGTTGTATCGCTCGATCCAGCGCCTGCTGTCCCTGCCCGACGCCGCCCGCGTATTCCTGTGCCATGACTACAAAGCCACCGGCCGGGACCATTTCGCATGGGAAACAACCATCGGTGCCGAAAGGACAACCAACCTGCATGTGCACGAGGGCGTGACCGAAGCAATGTTCGTGGAAATGCGGGAAACCCGTGATGCGACGCTCCCGATGCCGCGACTGATCCTGCCTTCCGTGCAGGTCAACATGTGCGCCGGCCATCTGCCCGAGCCCGAGGAAAACGGCGTGCGCTACCTCAAGCTGCCGGTGGACCTGCTATGACGCTCTCTCATCTGGCTTGGTATTGGCCGCTCGCTGGCGGCGCCATGATTGGAACAGCGACCGGAGCCTATCTAGTCCTTCTCGGCCGCGTTGCCGGCATCTCGGGTCTGCTTGCCAGGACACTGGGCATGTCCGGTGACGCCGGACGCGGCAGTGCTGCTCTGTTCCTGGCAGGACTTGGCCTGGCGTCAGGCTTGGCATTGGCGGCAAGGCCAATACCACTGCCGGCGCTGTCCGCAAATGGAGCTGTGGTACTGGTGATTGCCGGACTGCTGGTGGGTTACGGGACTCGACTTGGTGCTGGCTGTACCAGTGGGCACGGTGTCTGCGGCCTGGGCCGGGCATCGCCGCGATCGGTGGTGGCGACCTGCGTGTTCATGCTCATGGGCATGGCCACGGCAACCGTGTTGCAGATTGTGGCCGGGGGCCCGGCATGATCCGTCTCGCTGCGTTCCTGTGCGGCGCACTCTTCGGATTGGGACTGGTCGTATCCGATATGGTCAACCCAGCTCGCGTGCTTGCTTTCCTTGATGTGAGCGACGCTTGGGACCCCTCTCTGGCGCTGGTCATGCTGGGCGCTCTGATTCCTTTCGGCGCAGCCTACCTATGGATACGCGCCCGCAGAACACCACTACTTGCCGCATCGCTGCACATTCCCACCCATCGCATCATCGATCGGCGCCTGGTCATTGGTGCGGCGATATTCGGTCTGGGTTGGGGACTGGCCGGAGTGTGTCCCGGCCCAGCCATCGCGTTGCTGGGAACCGGCCAGCCCTTCGCGATCATCTTCGCCACGGCAATGATCGCTGGCGTGCTCCTGCATGGACTCATTCATCGCCCCACTGCAACTACGGGACAACCATGAATCTCAAGCCACTCTCTGCCAGCCTCAAGGTGTCCGGTCAGCTCCTGCCGGAGGATATTGAAGCCCTGAAGGAGCTGGGCTTTGCCAGCGTGATCTGCAACCGGCCCGACGACGAACAGCCGGAGCAGCCCAGCCACCATGCGCTGCAGGCTGCCTGCCACCAGGCGGGCATGCAGTTTGCCTATCTTCCTGTAGTGCCTGGCGTCATTACCGATGATGAGGTGCATACCTTTGCCACTTTGATCGACGCGCTGCCACGCCCTGTTGCCGCGTACTGCAGAACCGGCACCCGTGCTGCGATGCTTTGGGCGCTGTCGGAAGTCGTTCACAATGGAGCGTCGTTTGCCCACGTCCTGTCTGTTGCTTCGGACGCGGGCTATGACCTTTCCTCCATCGCAACACGGCTGCAGCAAGGACCGGCGTCCGGCGACTGACATATGGAAACGCTATCTCTGCTGCAGTTGGTGCTGGGCGGCCTGTCTGGCATCCTGGTCGGCTTCGTCCTGGGGGTGGTCGGTGGAGGCGGATCCATCCTGGCGGTACCACTGATGCTCTACGTGGTCGGAGTGGAAAATCCGCATGTGGCAATCGGAACCAGCGCCCTGGCAGTGGCGGTCAATGCGGTGTCGAATCTGGTGATGCATGCCCGTAGAGGGAATGTTCGTTGGCCCTGTGCCTCGGTCTTCGCCTTGGTGGGGATCGCGGGCGCATACCTCGGTTCCAGCTTGGGCAAGGCGTTCGACGGCAAGAGACTGCTGGCACTGTTTGCTGTGGTCATGGTTGTTGTCGGCATCGCCATGCTTCGCAGGCGCAACTCGCCTGGACTCGCAGATGCTAGGCTCGGCAGACGCAACGCGCCAGCACTGATTGGACTGGGCGCCACCGCCGGCGGGCTTTCCGGCTTCTTTGGCATTGGTGGAGGTTTCCTCATCGTGCCCGCACTGGTGGCCGCGACGGGAATGCCGATCATCGCCGCCGTCGGAAGCTCGCTCGTCGCCGTCGCCGCATTTGGCATGACCACCGCACTTAACTACGCGCATGCAGGTCTGATCAACTGGAAGCTCGCGGCAGTTTTCGTCGTTGCCGGCATGGCTGGCGGTGTTGCAGGTGCAGCAACTTCGACGAAGCTCGCCAACTATCGTGGAGCTCTGAACACGGTATTTGCAATACTGATCTTCATTACTGCCGCATACATGCTGTGGAAGGTGAGCTGACCGGCTGTGATCTAGACCACAGCCGAGCACTGATAGCCAGCGCAGCGCTTCAAAGGCATTGATAGGAAGATACTACGAACGTTGGTCCACATCTTCCAGAGTCAAACAAGATGCGACGACTCGAAGCGCCTTGCGATCAGCTTCGAAATCCATGGCCAATAGGCCGCGCTCCAGTGCGATGCGGGCATGGGTCTGTGATGCAACTCTTGTCGCTTCATTCGAGGACCCTGCCAACGCTGCGAAGGCCTTCTGCAGCCGGATGTTGACCTCCAGCGAGCCGGCCGCATCCCTGGAGATGGGTGTGAATGCATCCTCGAACATGTCGCGGACATCGAGGCACTGAACGTGCACACGCGGATAGAGCACATCACACGTCGCAGCGTCCCCGGTGTGGCTGGACCATGCGCAGAGCAGCCTGACACAGGTCCCGATGACGTCGATGCAGGTGCCAGGGTCGTTCACCGCAGGTGACATGGCTCGCTGGGCAATTTCGGCAAGCACGACGAGCCCGAACCGTGGGTCATTCTCGATGGAGCGCGCGTCACTGAAGGAAATGGCTGAGATCACTTCACTCTGCACGTCCGGAAGCGGATTTCCCTCGATGGCTATCAAAGGACGGACTGGGGTCGCAAACGTACCCGGCTGGCAGAGCAGATGAACGCGCAGATCATGTTCTTGTGCAATGCCGTCGATCCGGGCGACGTCCACATGTTCAACGTAGGCCACCTGATCGCCAACCAGCAGTACCGCCCCCTCCCCTACCGGCACCGCACTGGCTCCGCCGAGCCGAGGCTCCTCGGAGCGGCGCTTCATTGACGCTTTGGTCGCCCGCTCCACCAGATCGATGGTTTCGCCAACGCGGCCAAAGCGTGAGAACTGCTCGATAGCCCTGAGCAACGTCACTGTGATGACGATGATGACCGCGATGGTTGCCCCGAACAGCACAAGCCGGCCGCTGTCTCCGTAGATGCCGGTGCTGAGCGCGATGAGGCCCACGATCGAGAACAGGAAGGCACCAATGAAGGTGGCCAGCGCACCTTGGGCCCGGGTGTCTTCGATCAGCAGGCGGGCCGCGCGCGGGGTGGCGCTGCTCGACGCGGACCCGTAGGCCGAGACCATGGTGGACAGCGAGAAGGTGGTGACCGTCAGCATCGACGCGGCAAGTATGCCAAGAATGTTACCGACGGAATCGGCGCCGATCCGTGCGGCAAGGCCGGTGGGAATGAGGAACTTCAGGAACGCGCCGGCCAACGCCGTGATGATGCCCAGGGCGCCATACAGGGTCGAGCGGAACCACATCCGCTTTGTAACTTTGCTGGCTGCAAGCCTCAATCTGGTGAGCACGGGCAACTTCCTGGGCAATTGCGCCATCAATAACACGGTCGGGCGCCGAGGACACGTCAACGCAGGGTCACGCCCGGCCCAAGGCAGATGCCGCTCCTCCGGGCGGCATCTGTGTACGGATTCTACGAGCGCACCTTGTCCAGGAACTGACGGTGGCGCTCGTACTGATCGAGCACATCGTGGATGAGCTGAACCTTGGTCCACCCCATGACGTCGTAGTCCTGCCCGCCCTCCCGCAGATAGACCTCCGCACGGTAATGACGGGTACCCTCGCTGACCGTTCGACGGGGATCCTGCAGGGCGAACGTCGGCGCCTCATAGGGCTGGGGCCGTACGGAGTAGAAGAAGTCCATCTCCTCGCCATGGCCAACCTGCAGCCACGCACGACCGTCCTCCCCTTTGGAGACCTGGACCGGCAGATCCTGCTTGCGAAGCTCAGCGGCAACCTCTTCCAATGCAGGAATGACGCGCTGCTCGATGAAGCCGGTCACCTCGATCTTCAACGGGTTGTGCGCCAGCAGGCGCAGGCGCGCCCGCCAATCCTCGCTGGTGCCTGGCAGGATACGTGCCTCGCGCAGGATCGAGCGCTTGGTGGCATCCAGATGCATGGCCTTCAGCAGTCCCCAGCACATCAGGATCATGACGATCGTAAATGGCAACGCGCTGGCAATGGTGGCCGCCTGCAACGATTCCAGCCCGCCAGCCACCAGCAATGCAATCGCCAGGCCGCCGACCAGCAGCGCCCAGAAGATCCGCTGCCAGACCGGCGATTCCTCCTCACCCTTCGAGGTGAGCATGTCGATTACCAGGGCACCGGAGTCCGCTGAGGTTACGAAGAACAGCGCAACCAGGATGACCGCCAGCGAAGAGGTCAGCATGGTCAGCGGCAGGTGCTCCAGGAACTCGAAGAGCGCCATCGAGCTGTCGGTTGAGACCGCCTGCACCAACTGCTGGATGCCCTCCGCCCGCACCATGTGCAACGCGGTGTTGCCGTAGATGGTCATCCACAGGAATGTGAAGCCAAGCGGCACAAGCAACACCCCCACCACGAACTCACGGACGGTGCGTCCACGTGAGATGCGCGCGATGAACATGCCAACGAAGGGCGACCAGGCAATCCACCAGCCCCAGTAGAACAGCGTCCAGCCACCCAGCCAACCCGTGGGTTCGTAGGCATAAAGGTTGAAGGTCATCGAGAACAGCTGGGAAACGTACATGCCGGTGTTCTGCACCAGTGCCTGCATCAGGTGCACGGTGGGTCCACAGACCAGCACGAAGGCCAGCAGCGCCGCCGCCAGGATCATGTTGAGCTCGGACAGCCTGCGTACGCCGCTGTCCAGGCCAGCCACGACGGAGCCGGTGGCCACCAGTGTGATGACGGTGATCAAGCCAACCTGGGCGAGCGTACTGACCTCCAGGCCGAACAGGTAATTCAGACCGGCGTTGATCTGCATGACGCCCAGTCCCAGCGAGGTGGCCAGGCCGAAGATGGTACCCAGCGCGGCAAACGTGTCTACGGCATGGCCCAACGGGCCGTGAATACGGTCGCCGATGAGCGGATACAGCGCGGAACGGACACGCAGCGGGAGATTGTGCCGGTACGCAAAGTACGCCAGCGACAGCGCTACCACCGCGTAGATCGCCCATGCGTGGATGCCCCAGTGGAAGAAGGTGATGCGCATGGCTTGGCGGGCAGCGGCGGCTGACTCGGGCGAGCCGACCGGCGGCGTGGCGTAGTGCATGATGGGCTCGGCAACGCCGAAGAACATCAGACCGATGCCCATGCCGGCAGCGAACAACATGGCGAACCAGGAGCCGTAGCTGTAGTCCGGCGTACTGTGGTCAGGGCCGAGTTTGATGCGACCGTAACTGCTGATGGCGACGCCGACGACGAAGACCAGGAAGCCGGCCACCGCAAGGATGGTGAACCAGCCTGCATCATTGGCAGCCCATGACTTGGCCGCGGTGAACCACCGCGTGGCTATATCGGGCGCGATGGCAGCAAGCGCCAGCAGCGCGATGACGATGGCTGCCGTGGGAATGAACACCTGCGGAAGAATCCGCTGGCGAACGGGGGGATGTTGCGGAGCCGTGCTCTGCATGGATACCTCCGTGTTGTTGGGTGAAGAAGCCTCCGGCTTGCGCGAGGCCGATCAGAAGTAGAAGCCGATGTTGAAGTTCAGCCGTGAATGCCAGCGGGAAGGTCCTCCCTCGTCGATGCCGATACCATCACCACCGGCAAACCACATGTTGCGGCCAGCGATCCAGTCGACATAGGTGAGCATGATGCCTTTCTGCAGGCTGCAACCGGTCACGTTCTGCCACGAATCACGAAGGCCCGCGCGGTGCCCGACCGGGCGGGTCATGCTGAGGTTGTTATAGCAGGTGATGTCATCCAGCCAGCCCTTCTGGCCGAACGAATAGGCGATGTTGGCGCTTGGCACATCCGCCTGCGCTGCAACCTGGAAGGGGAATTGGAACGCCGACATTGCGATGCGATCTCCGGGCACGTCATACCGGTACCGCGCCCACTGCAACTGCGCGGTCCAACCATCGCGCTGCCACTGTGCATGGAGGGCCGCGCCCTGATGACCGTAGTGACGCCGTGTCTGAGTGTTCTGCACCTTGCCAGCAAACGCTGATGCGCCCAGCAACAGCTCGCCGCCGCCCCAGGCGCGCGCACTCTCCACGCGTGCATGCAGTCGCTGCCGCTCGCGATACGGCAACGCCTCGGTCTGCGCGACATCAAAGGAGTAGCGATCATAGCGAGCCCCGGACCCGTATTCGTCTCCGGAGAACCAGCCGAGATGCCAGGTCGTGCTGCCGGTGCGGTGAATCACTACAAGGCCCGGATCGTAATCATCCTCAATGCCCAAGTAGTAGCCGGAGCCGAACCAGAAGCTCTGCGAAACGGTAGGGAGCAGCCCGAACGGGATCTGCTGGATACCTGCCTTCAGCTGGGTAGCATCGGAGAACTGCCAGCCCGCGTACGCGTGATGCACGGCGTCGAAGCCGTCATACCAGCGGTACTGGGCAGAAAAGGAGAACGGTCCGGTTCCAGCGTCAAGGTCTGCACGCAGCAGTTCAAGCTGCAGGCGGCTGGTCGGCCCGTAGTCGAGCCAGCCATAGTTGAACCTGACGGCGCCTCCTGGATCAAAGTAAGGATCTCTATGGAGGTTATCCTCAGAAGCATCTGCAGCCAGCGAAGTTCCCGCCAACGCGGCAGCGACAATGAAGGGAATTGATCTCACGGTTATGCGCCTTGCCTCCCTGATCTGCTACGGAAAGCGCTTGAGTCTAACGTCGATTCATCCAATGCCTCAAACTGGCGATCTCAAAGAACTCTTGGCGACGCCACAGCAATCACTCACGGCGCGTCTTTAGTCCTCAGGTCCATATGCCACGTGAAAATCATGTGTAGTGAGAGAGTAGCTAACACGATCCACTTTTTAGTAGTCGATCCTGAGATTGAGCGACTCATAGTGGACATGGAGTGACACGCAATGTCATTTGAGAATAGGCTAGGGCCTCGACATCGGGGAAGAGTTCATGACTATTGATATCAGCGGCCTTTCTGCCAAGGAACTTCGCTCACTGATTGCTCAGGCGGAGAAGCAGCAGTCCAAGGTGCTGTCACGCCCTAAGGCCACAGCGATGCGCGCCAAGATCAACAAGTACGTCAAGGATCATGGATACACGATAGAGGAACTCTACGGCGCTTCAGTGATCGTGCCCTCCGAAACCGCCAAGAAGCGAGGTGATCGGAGGCCTGCCAAATCGACAGTGTCCAAGATCGCTCCCAAGTACCGCAATCCTGCAGTGCGCGGCCAGACGTGGTCCGGTCGAGGACGGCAACCGCGATGGATAGCCGAGCTGGTAGCAAGTGGAAAATCACTGAATGACTTCCTGATCAAGTAGTGATAGCGAGGTAGCCGCACACCGGTACCGCAGCAAGTCCTGAGAATCATTAGTCATCAGATCGAACAGGATGCTGGTGCGCGGAATGCCCTGCCAGGTAGGCGATCAAAGATTTCAGCTAGTCGCAGTTGATGTGACAGCGGGCGAACAGCAGGCGCTCCCCCTTGCCTTTGGAGAGTGGGCTCAGGCAGCAATGATTGCAGCATCCACTTCTGGCCGACAGCTGCCCTCCGATCTGGCAGGATCCGCTTCCTAGCGGGGATTCGACGCTGCCCGGTCTCGCCGCGCTCGCAGATCCAGGTCATCATCGAACATTCCAACCGCATGGCGGCGCGCGTAGCCGAACTGGTGCAGCGCCAACGCGACCTGACCCATGCGATTAACCTGCCCAGGCGGCCAGCCGGCGCGAGCCAAGCCCAGCAACATCCCAACCGGCTGCTGGCTGGGCCTGGCAGCAACTGGCACAAGGCCACCAGATCCGAGTAGCTACGGTCCGTCAGCCACCGGCGGCGCTCGACAAACTCGAGGCGGAAGTAGCTCAGATGGCCACCGAACGAGGTCAGTCCCAGTCATAGGAACACCAGAAAGACACGCCACGCACTTTCGCTTTTTGCGGGATGGAGCGTCGGCATGGGGCAGGATCTCCGGTTGTTCTCAAAGGCGGCCAGCCCGGCCCAGCACCCAGATTAGGTCGCCGGGCCTCCCCTGTGCTCGGCCACCAACTCTCCATCTTCCTTCCGGAATGGTCCGGGAAGCTTCGGCAGGATATCCAGCACCAGTTCGGAAGGCCGGCACAGGCGCGTGCCATTATCGGTTTGCACGAAAGGACGATTGATGAGTATTGGGTGCGCCAGCATGGCATCAAGCAACGCGTCGTCGCTCAGTGCCGCATCGCCCAATGCTAGCTCGTCATAAGGAGTGCCCTTCTGCCGGATGGCGTCGCGCACGCTCAAGCCCGCGGCCCTGATGAGGTCGACCAGGCGCGCGCGGCTGGGCGGGTGGGCCAGGTAGTCGATCACTTCCGGCTCGATCCCGGCGAAGCGGATCATCGCCAGAGTGTTGCGCGAGGTGCCGCACTTGGGGTTGTGGTAGATGACCGCGTTCACGCACTTTCCTCCTCGTTAAAAACAGTTTCCACCACCCCTGCAGCGGCCGCCAGCGCCGCCGCCTCGATGGCCCCCTTGCGCTCGCTGTAACGGTCCACCAGGTAGTCGCTGCGCCCACGCACCAGCAGGGTGAACTTGACCAGTTCCTCCATGACGTCCACCACGCGATCGTAGTACGCCGAAGGCTTCATTCGACCTTCGTCGTCGAACTCCTGCCAGGCCTTGGCGACCGAGGACTGGTTGGGGATCGTCACCATCCGCATCCACCGGCCGAGCACACGCAGCGCGTTGACGACGTTGAACGACTGCGAGCCGCCGCAGACCTGCATCACGGCCAGCGTGCGGCCTTGGGTGGGGCGCACGCTGCCCTCTTCCAGTGGCAGCCAGTCGATCTGGTTCTTGAATACCGCGGTAAGGGTGCCATGGCGTTCCGGGCTGACCCACACGTGGCCCTCCGACCACAGCGAGGCCTGGCGCAGCTCCTGCACCTTTGGGTGGGTGGCTGGCACCGAGTCAAGCATCGGCAGCTCGTGTGGATCGAACAGGCGGGTTTCCGCCCCGAGCTTTTCCAGCAGCCGCTGCGCCTCCAGCGCCAGCTTGCGGCTGAACGACTGAGGCCGCAGCGAGCCGTACAGGATCAGGATGCGCGGGCGGTGCGGCCGCGCGGCCGGGTCGTTGAGCTTGGTGGCCGTCGGGATGTCCAAGGCACCTGGGACCACGTTGGGGATCTGCTGCACGGGGTTGTCCTGCGATATCGATTCCATTATTCTAGAATTATGGAACATAACACTGCAACCCACGCTCTTGCTGCCCTGGGCCACGCCACCCGCCTGTCGATCTTCCGCCTGCTGGTACAGGCCGGCAGCGGCGGCAAGCTGGCCGGTGACATTGCCCAGACGCTCTGCTTGCCTGGCGCCACGCTCTCCTTCCACCTGAAGGAACTGCTGGCTGCGGGACTGATCAGCGCCGAGCAACGTGGCCGGACCATCTGCTACCGGGCCGAGTTCGTGGCAATGAACGAGCTGGTGGCCTACCTCACTGAAAACTGCTGTGCCGACGAACAGGCCTGTGAACGCCCCGCAGGCTGCTGACCAACCCACCTTAGAGATCGCTCAGATGACCCGTCGCGTCCTGTTCTTGTGTACCGGTAATTCCGCTCGCAGTGTGTTGGCCGAATCGACCCTGAAAAAGTGGGGCCAAGACCGCTACGAGTCCTTCAGCGCCGGCAGCCAGCCGGCCGGCCGTGTCAACCCGTTTGCCATTGCTCAGTTGCAGCGCGAGGGTTTCCCGGTGGACGGCCTTCGCAGCAAGTCGTGGGACGAGTTCGCCGAAGCGGATGCCGCGCCGATGGATCTGATCGTCACCGTTTGCGACAGCGCGGCGGTCGAGGCATGCCCGGTAGTGTTCGGCGACTTTGTACGGGTGCACTGGGGCCTGTTCGATCCGGCCGGCGTTGAAGGCTCGGACGGAGAGAAAGCCGAAGCCTTCGATCGCGCGCACCAGATCATCAAGGCGCGCCTGAGGGCCTTCCTGGAGATCTCCGACAGCGCCTGGGATGACTGCGAGGCCCTCAAGGCCCGGCTCGACCCGATCGCACAGATCAACTGACCGTCCTTCCGGAAATCCCCATGACCACTGATACCTCCCGCCTGTCCTTCCTGGACCGGTATCTCACGCTCTGGATCTTCGCCGCCATGGCGCTCGGCGTTGGTATGGGGGCGTTGTTCGAGGGTGTGCCCAGCGCGTTGAACAGCCTCTCCATAGGGTCGACCAACATCCCGATCGCGATTGGTCTGATCCTGATGATGTATCCGCCGCTGGCCAAAGTGAAGTACGAGGAACTGCCGCGGGTCTTCGCCGACAAACGGGTACTGATGCTCTCGCTGCTGCAGAACTGGATCGTCGGTCCGTTCCTGATGTTCGGCCTGGCCGTGCTGTTCCTGCGCGATTACCCCGAGTACATGACCGGCCTGATCCTGATCGGGCTGGCACGCTGCATCGCCATGGTGCTGGTCTGGAATCAGCTTGCCCGCGGTGACGGCCAGTACGTCGCTGGGCTGGTGGCATTCAACTCGATCTTCCAGATTGCGCTGTTCAGCGTCTACGCGTGGTTCTTCCTGTCCTGGTTGCCGCCGGTGTTCGGTCTGCAGGGCAGCGTCATCGATGTCAGTTTCTGGACCATCGCCGAGGCTGTTCTGATCTACCTTGGTATCCCGTTCCTGGCGGGCTTCCTCACCCGCCGATGGTTGAAGGCGCGCAAGGGCGTGCAATGGTATGAAGAGACGTTCCTGCCCGCCATCAGCCCGGTAACCCTCGCCGCACTGCTGTTTACCATCGTGGCGATGTTCAGCCTGAAGGGAGGCGATGTGCTGAGGATTCCGATGGACGCGGTACGCATCGCGATCCCGCTGACGTTGTACTTCATCATCCAGTTCGTCATCAGCTTCTTCATGGGCAAGCTGATCGCCAAAGACTACCCCCGCACCACCGCGATCGCGTTCACCGCAGCAGGCAACAACTTCGAACTGGCCATCGCCGTGGCGATCGCGGCGTTCGGGCTGGCTTCCCCGGTAGCCTTCGCGGCTGTTATCGGCCCGCTGGTGGAAGTGCCCGTGCTGATTCTGCTGGTCCACGTCGCCCTGCGCCTGGGCAAAAGCTACTTTCCTGCCGATTCACGGAGCCGCTGAACCGCCTAGGTGCTGCAGCATGAGGAAGTCCCGATGGACAGCGTCGATGTCGTGGTGATCGGAGGTGGCCAGGCGGGTCTTTCGGCTGGCTACTTCCTGCGTCGCAGCGGGCTGTCCTATGTGATTCTTGATGCCGAAACGTCACCTGGCGGGGCGTGGCAGCACGCGTGGAAATCCCTGCATCTGTTCTCGCCGGCAGGCTGGAGCTCGATTCCCGGTTGGCCGATGCCTGCTACCCGGGAACCGTGCCCGTCGCAGGCGGAAGTGCTCGACTACCTCGCGCGCTACGAGCATAAGTATGCGCTGCCTGTCATCCGTCCCGTGCAGGTAAAACGCATCAGCCGCTCGGGGAGTCGGCTGCGGGTGGAAGCAGATGACGGCCGGCAGTGGCAGACACGTGCAGTGATCAGCGCCACGGGTACGTGGCGGCATCCCTGCACGCCCGGATATGAAGGTCTGAACGCTTTCGGCGGCGTGCAGCTGCACTCGGCCCACTACAGCCATCCCGAACCCTTCGCCGGAATGCGCGTGGCCATCATCGGCAGCGGCAACTCAGGCGCACAGATTCTGGCCGAGGTCTCCAAGGTGGCCAAGACCACGTGGATCACCCAGTGGGAGCCAGCCTTCCTGGCCGACGATGTCGACGGGCGCGTTCTGTTCGCACGCGCAACCGAGAAGTGGAGGGCTCAGCAGGAAGGACGCGAGCCGGATGTTCCGCGGGATGGTTTTGGCGACATCGTGATGGTGCCGCCGGTGGTGGACGCACGGCGCCGCGGTGTACTGGTCTCCATGCCGCCACCCGTCCGTTTCACCGCCACCGGCATGCAGTGGGCAGATGGCAGCGAACGCAACTTCGACGCGGTGATCTGGTGCACCGGCTTCCGGCCGGCATTGTCGCACCTGGAAGGACTGGGCATTGTCAACGCTCGTGGTCGGATCGACGTGGATGACACCCAGGTTCGGTCGGTCGCAGCGCCATCGGTTTGGCTGCTTGGCTATGGCGACTGGAATGGCGCAGCATCGGCCACGCTGATCGGGGTGACCCGATACGCGCGCGAGGCAGTAAGGCAGATCAGCGACTACATCGGGGAGGCTTCTCCGGTGTTATCTGGCGCGTGAGCCTCGGCGCCATTGCCCAGCGCCCGCACCTGCGATTGCAGGGCCATGCGGTCCAGCGCTTCAGGCTTAAGCGCCAACAGCAATCCGAGACGGTGCTGGAGCTGGTGAAGCGTGCTCAGGAACGCCTTATGGACCTGATCAGCACTGCCCTGCACTGCGGCCGGGTCGGGGATGCCCCAGTGGGCGGTAGCCGGGTGGCCTGGCCACACGGGACACGCTTCACCCGCGGCACGATCGCACACCGTTACGATGAGATCCATCTGCGGTGCTTCCGGACCTGCGAATGCATCCCACGGCTTGCTCGACAGCCCGGCAACGTCGAAGCCAATCTCGGCGAGCACCTGCAGGGCCACCGGATGAACTACGCCCTTGGGATGACTGCCCGCACTGTAAGCGCGGATACGGTCACGCCCTAAATGGCTGGCCAGTGCTTCGGCAAGAATGCTGCGCGCCGAGTTGCCTGTGCAAAGGAACAGAACATTCAGGGGACGCATGTCATCGCAACCATTTATCTAGAATAATCGAAGTATTGCCTTGCCATATGTCAACTCGATGACTGCCGAAAAGGAAGCGGGCACCCCTCGGTGCCCGCTTTGCTCATCTGTTCAATGACCCGACGACCGTGTGGCGCCTGGCGTACGATGCTTTCCCAAGCGGTCTACCAAGGTCTCACTTGCATCGTTGAGACCGAACACCTCAACGGTCGCGCCGTGCTCGCGCAGCTTCATCACTACCCGGTCGAGCGCATCAACGGCGGTCAGGTCCCAGAAGTGTGCGTCCTTCAGATCGATGATGACCTCCTTGGGGACATCCAGATAGTTGAAGCTACTCACGAACTGTCCGGAAGACGCAAAGAACACCTGCCCCTTCACAACGTAGACGCGCGAGTCGGTCTCGACCTGGGTGTCGTCGATGATCAGCATCTTGCCGACCTTGCGGGTGAAGAACACCGCCGACAGGATCACGCCTGTCAACACGCCTTTGGCGAGGTCGTGGGTAGCCACGGTCACGATGACCGTGCCAATCATCACGACCGAAGAGCTCTTGGGATGAATGGCCAGCTCGCGCAGCGAGCGCCAGCTGAAGGTGCCGATGCTGACCATGATCATCACCGCGACCAGTGCGGCCATTGGAATCTGACTCACCAGGTTTGACCCATAAACAACCAGAAGGAGCAAAACCACGCCGGCCACAAGGCACGAGAGACGGCCCCGGCCACCGGAAGTGAAGTTGATCACCGACTGGCCGATCATTGCACAGCCTGCCATGCCCCCAAAGAAGCCCGTTACGGTGTTAGCCAAGCCTTGGCCCGCACATTCGCGATTCTTCTGGCTCGGGGTAACGGTCATGTCTTCGACGATCTGCGCGGTCATCAGCGATTCCAACAAGCCAACGACCGCCAAAGTCGCCGAAACCGGCAGCAGGATCTGGAGCGTTTCCCAGGTGAATGGCACATCCGGAATCAGGAACGACGGCAGGCTGTCAGGCAGCGCCCCCATGTCGCCTACGGTGCGTACCTGGAAGCCGAAATACATGGAAGCGGCCGTGAGAACCACGATCGCCACCAATGCCGAAGGAACGGCTTTGGTCAGCAGCGGCAGCAGGTAGATGATTGCCAGACCCACAGCACAGATCGCATACACCATCCACGGCATGCCGATGAGCTCGGGAAGCTGCGCCATGAAAATGAGAATCGCCAGTGCATTCACAAATCCGGTCACCACCGAGCGCGACACAAAGCGCATCAGCGAGCCCAACCGCAGGGCGCCGGCCAGCATCTGCAGGACGCCGGCCAGGATGGTGGCGGCAAACAGATACTGAATGCCGTGCTCGCGCACCAGCGTGACCATCACCAACGCCATGGCGCCGGTCGCAGCCGAGATCATGCCAGGGCGGCCACCGGCGATGGCGGTGATGACGGCGATGCAGAACGAGGCATACAAACCTACCTTTGGGTCGACGCCGGCGATGATGGAAAACGCGATTGCCTCAGGAATCAGGGCTAGCGCAACGACAATGCCCGACAGCAGGTCACCACGGATGTTACCGAGCCATTGCTGGCGCAGGGGATAAATTGCAGACATAGAAAATGATCTCCGCGCACAGCCGTGCGCGCCAAACGAAAGAAACAGGCACCCTTCCAGACCTATGTGTCTGGGTCGCTTCTTCAATCAAGCGTCAGGGTGGAGTCATCGCTAGCCGATCCGTTGGGTATTTGACGGTATATTGTAGACTTGCATAGCGCCTGAGGGGAAATCCGGCCGGCATCGCGGTCGCCTCGGTGCATTCTCAAGGGTAGCTTCCCAGATCCCAAGATCATTTCGCAGGCGAAGTCGACAAGCTGGTAGGCAGTTGATCAGATTGAATTGAGCTCTGGCCGAATCGCCAAAGAAGAGGTTGACATTCGCCGCGGGGCCTATGTCCGCTATCGGCCAGGAGAGCGGACATTCAACTCTGGAATTAAGCCGACCCGCGCAGCGGGGGCGGCTTGAATGAACTGCTAGGCCTTTTCTTCGTTTGGGTGAGGCGAAAGGCCCCACCCAGCGAACTTGATGACGCGTTTGGTAACGCGACGTCCTTCGCCTGAAGCTCCAAGGGTGATTCCAGATTCATCTCCCTTAACGCCAAGGGATCCCTTTCCTTGCCCATCATAGAACTCTTCTATCTCGACTGATTCTGAGAAATAGATTCGTTGGGATATGGCGAGCTCTTGCGCGACCCGGGCCTGATGGGCTTGGAATTCCATATTAATTCTTTGTTTCTTTGCCTCATCTTCGAGGGACGTGATTCCTTTATTCTCGGCCTCCTTCAAGTCCTCCTGAGATTTTCCGAGTGCAGCCACTATGCCAGCAATAGCAAGGCCGGCCGCACCCGCCATACCTACGGGCGTGAACGCAACAGCTCCCGCTGCGATTGCTGCGGCAGCTGATCCGGCTGCTGCATACGAATTCTTAGTCATTACTTCCCCATTTGATGTCGACAAACATGCTCAAAAAGCCTAACTACCTAATAGACAGACTTGTGGGTCCGGCTATACGGCTTATCCACAAAGCACCGTATGGTGGCTTTCCCCTTGATACAGTTCGATCTTAGGGCGGCGAGGCCCGGCTAACAAGCCAGCGTATAACCGGACCCAGCGGTAGGCTCGGCGGCGGCACCCATGGCCGCTTTGGGTCGCACGACCCCATACGGCCAGAAGCAGACATCCACCCTGCCCTGATGAATCTTCCTAGTCCATGGGTGAGCTTTGCCTATTGCGGTCTTCTTCCCTTACGGCCAGGGCTGAACTCAGAATTCGGCCCCTATCGCAATTGAACCTAAATCTCTCCTAGATCCTTGAGCACGGCTTGCCCCTTCTGCAGGAACCCAACCAGCAACCGACCTCCTGCCACCTTCCGGCCGAATTGCTCATCGAGGTAGCTGGCCTGCAGACGTGCATGGGCTAACCCCAGTCTCCTTCTTACCTCACCGCCTCGATATGCCAGCCCTTGTTCAAGAGCGCTGTTCGCAATCCCGGCGGAACTCGGTCTTCGTTTGCCGCTAGGCACAGCAACGTAGTTGGACGGGACATCGCAACGTAGAGATTCCGCATTTGGGCCTGCTGTGTCTTTGGGAGCTTGTCGAGCTTCTTCGAGGCAATCCCGGCGATGTATTCAAGCCCTAGCGCGACGTCAAATTTTCTGCTGGTGCCTCCGTAGGACTCCATCACCAGAGATGCGGAGTGCGTCTCGCCCTTCATTCCGGCTGTCGTGCCCAGTCCAAATTCAAGACTCCGTCCCAAGTGGGAGACCTGACACTTCGTAGAGACGATCGGGCTCGTCGTTCCTTGCGGCCCTGGCTCATCAAATGCGCTCAGGGCTGAGAACTCATCAAACTCGAGTCCATCCGGGAGGTACGACTTGAGTCCCTCATACACAAACTGGATGGTCGAATCGCGCTGGCCCACGATACAGAGTTGCTCGCCAGAAATCGCCAGTTGACGGGTAAGACGTTCAATCGGCATTGATGCCCCGAACTCTCTTGCGGCCCGCGGCAGCGCACGTGCATCTCGAACGCCCTCCACCAGAGGCGCACCTGCCGCGCGGAGCACCAGTAGCAGAGCTCTCCGGACGTCGGAAACACGCGAGTTGAGCGATGCTTCCAGCAGGGTCTTCTTTGCATCCCCGACGAGCCCCCAGAAGCGCTCAGAACGCATGCTGGTGATTTGCTGGCCTTCACCATAGGCCGGCCAATAATCCACAAGGTGACGTCCAGCCGCAACCCTGCCTTCTCCCAACTTTCGAGTACACATTGCCTTCACCACCCGTGTCGCAGCGTCTTCCTCGGTCAAGCGTTCGATGACTAGGCGGCCATAGTGCGGAACCACCTTGGCTACATCTGCCGTGCAGTACAGGAGTAGGACCGGCGCGTGGGAGCCAGTTCCCTCTCCAACAACGGCATTGCCGCTAAGGCGCACGCTACCCACCGCACTTGCGATGGCCGGACCAAACCGCTTACTGGTGCTGATGCAACCGTAACCGCCCCGCGGGAACGTGAGAAGGTCAGCGTTCTCCTCGTCTGAGAGAATCTTCTGGTCTACATCTCCGAACCTTTGCATCACCGACTTTCCATCGAAGATGCGATTTAGGAAAGACTCCTGGTCCCAGGACGTGTCCTGCATCTCGTCTATAAACACCATCGGGAACCGCCGGTGAACGACATCCACGAGATGCGGACAGGTCTTGAGCGCGCGGTCGGCATACGCGAACATGTCCCGATGCCGAAAGATGCCGTCCTTAGTCAGCATCTTCTTAAGTGCCATTAGCGACTTGTATGATGCCGTGTGCGTGCCGGGCAGTGTTCCGCTCTCAACTTGCACCTGCAGATCCGCCGTCCGATAGAACAAGGAATTGACGATGCCGTCGCCATTGTTCTGGTTCTCCAGATACACGCGAAGGCCCGAGAACATGCCGAGCTGAAGAAGCGACTTAGCCTTATCGGCGAAGACGACGTCGTCGATGACATCGACCTTCTGGCCCAGGCTTCGCAACATAGGCATCGCGAAGAACTGGTTGACAAAGGCATGGATGGTGCCAACGAAATGGGGATAGCTTAGGAGCTGCGCGCCCTCAGTGCTCCCCGCCAGGCGCTGCGCAATCTCGTCCCGAGCCACGTTGGTGTGGCTGAGAACACAGATGCCGCGTCGCGCATGTGGCCACTTTCTGGCCAGCAAAAGCAGCTTGGCCGCGAGCAATGAAGTCTTCCCGCTGCCCGGAACCGCATTGAAGTCACGCGAACCGTTCTCTAGTAGCGCGCTCCGGCGTTCTACGTCATCGAAGTTCAGGTCCTTGGCTAAGGTCGCGAGGTCAGCTAGGTCTACCGACTCAAGGCTGACCGCGCTCACGCTCCATTCTCCTGCGTGCTACCAGGCGACGCGCTTGGCGGATCGACTGGGGACACCACGATCGGGATGGCCGACGGAACTGAAGGGAATGCTGCGGGCACCGGGGGCAGTGCGGAGCTCGGGACTGCCGCTGCAGCTCCAGGCACGGTGAGCGCGGTTGGTACTGCCGCTCCTGGGTCAGCCGTCGCTGCAGGCTTCGCGGCTGGAGCGATAGTCAAGTGGGAGAGTGCTGCCTGCAGATAAGGAGGCAAAGCCTTGAACAGGTCTTCGCCTGTTCCATACTTTCCCGTGCAGACTAGTTGGGCTGCGTACTGGGCGGCGATGGCCTTCGATGCGTCCTTCTCTTGGAGCGGCTTGTAAATGATCGCTGCCAGCTCCTCCTCGGTGTGCCCGGCACCTTCCAGCGATGTCCAGCTCAACTCAGCTTCAACCAACGTCGCTGTCTCATCGGTTTCTGTAAGGCGTTCATCGCGAGACTTTGCCTTGGCTGCCAGCGAAATCGCCATGTGCATCAGCTTCGCACAGCCATGTAACGCTAGGTCGAACTCAAGCGTCCAGCGGTCTGACACACACACGATAGTCTTGCCGCCTTCAGCTCGTTCTTTCTTCCTCTGCACAGCTGCAGCCATCTCCAGTGCCGAGTAGTCGGAATCGAAGCGCTTCCCCTTGGCGGGTTTGGCGACATATGTCTTTGCGACGTCGGGAACGATGTCCCGGTCTGTCAGGCAGACCACAGGGATCGGAATTTCCGGACCGTCTCCCTCGCGCTGAAGGATACGAGCGTAGTGATACAGGCCCGTGTGTCCGACATTGACCATCGACACACCATGTTTTGAGAATGACCGCCCGCACATCTCAGCGATAGCGGGAACCAAGATGGCTTCGGCGGGCCCCTCAACCATCATGACGCCACGGGCGAAGAATAAGTTCGCCTTGGTTGCGTCGATGAAGCGGCGTAGGAACGAGTAATCGGTGCGGTTGAGCTTTGTCTTTCCGGCGGCCAGCGGAAAGGTATGAGCCTTGTGCACCAGCGTCATGTCTTCGATGCGTGCGGTCGAGACCAGCGAAGGGCTATGGGTCGTCATGATGACCTGCACGCGCTTCTCCGCCTGCTCCTCACTGGAATGCTCCTTCAGCAGATCCATCACGCGTTCCTGCAATTGTGGATGGAGGTGAGCCTCGGGCTCTTCGACGAGAAGCAGGGCAAGCTCCTCGCCGCCCCGAAGCAGTACCAGCTCGGTGGCCATGAACAGCGCGTTGTTGTAACCAAGGCCTCGCGCACAGCGTTCGTCCGGATGGATGTGCGCACCGGGCAACAACGACAGCTCAAACCTTTCAAGAATTGGCGTCAGCGACAGGTCGGGAGCGATGCGGATGCGCGACTGAAGCTTCTCACCCGAGAACGCGAACTGGCCGAGGTAGTTGTCGTTGATGTCCTTCTCTACGCCCTTGACGACCTCATGCTCACCCAGGTGGTGCTGCGCAAACGCCATCAAGCCGACCAAGCGCTCAGGAACGTCCTTTGGCGAGGCCTTGTCGAAGTCGTTCATCTCTTGGCCTGAGATGTCGTTGTGAGCGCCAAGAATCTGCGAAAGACGTGATTGGCGGCCTGGTCGCAGCTCCGCTTCGGCGTCACGCAGTGGTCTCAGATAGGTCGCGCGTACAAGCTCCCTGACTGCGTAGCCGACCTCCGGTCCGGTTCCAGCAGCGCCCGTTCGAATGACGGTTTCGACGCGCGCTCGCTTCGTCGCTTGTGGCGGGTGGTAGCGCGCCTCGAGATGGAGGATGAGCGAGCAGGTTCCGTCCACACCGAGGGTGAGCCATTCGAGGACCGATGCCTCTTGATCTGGGCTTAATCCACACAGCGTAGCCTCGATGCTGAGCGTTTGAGCACGGCTCTTGCCTTCGATGTGGAAGTCCTGCTCGAAGAGCCTGACGGGCTCATAGCTTGTTGTCAGTAACACCTGCCGGATGGCATCTACGATGCCGGTCTTGCCCGCATCGTTCTCGCCGACAAGAATATTGAGCCCGGGATTGAGCTCCCAATCCAGTTTAGGCGCAGTTGTGCCGTCCCCAAACGCGCGATAGTTACGCGCCCGGATGTGCTTCAGATACATGCTTTCCCCCCAATTGTTCGACGGCATCACCTACGAATATTTGCAGGCTCAATACCGACTTCAGTTCTCGCTTGCCGCTTAATATCAGCCATTTAAATCGCTGTTTGAAGGACTCTGTATAGCCGCCCCCTGAACATTGAAATCAACCAAGCGAACTTCCGCCTTTAGCCGAAGAAGCCAGTAACACACATAGATAATACGCGAAACAAATATGGGTCTTCGCGGATCAGTGGGTGCAATCGGGCACAGGGAGGATGCGAAGCGCATAACGCCACTGGGTCACATCGAGTTCCTGGGCAGCGTCATGGGCACGGAGAAGCTCGATTTCAGCTTCTGCGCGCTCGGTGCGTCCGCGCCAGGCCCTGCTGGCTGCCTCATTCTCCGCCAGCTCCTGGCGGAGCTGGCCAAGAGGGCGTCGTGATCGGTGTTGTCTGCCAGGACGGGGCTTACAGCTTCCATGGACTTCCTTGTAGCAATGGGCGATTTACCCATTGTTCCAGTGGAAGCACCGCGACAAAGTTGCTAGCCCGGCGAGATAGCCCCGGAGTTAGCCATCAGGACTCGAGTAGTTCTTGAGGATCGGCGAATTCATCCGGATCACTGACCAGGCCGAACAGCAGGTTGCACAGCTCGTAGAAATCGATCTGGTGCACCCACAGGCGGCGGTAGTTCAACGTCGGCTTGCTGCGTTCGGCCTGGTAGCTGCGCTTCACCGCGTCGAGCGCGATGCGCAGCTGGTCCTCGGAAGCGGTTGGGACATCGATGTCCAGGGAGGACAACAGGAACCAGCGCCGGTCGGGGCTGTACATCGACGGCAGGGGCCGGCCGCCCAGGTCGGGTGACAGGCTGCGCACATTGGCAAAAGAGGCCTGCACGGCGTACTTGTCCCAGTCGAAGGATTCCCCTTCCTCCGGCGGTGCCGGCGGGGCCTGCTCGTAGACTTCGGCGCGGACGAACAGGCGTCGCGGCTCCGGTGGTACTGCTCGCTGCGTCCCGGTCTTCCGGAAGCCATTGGCCTCCAGGACGGCGCGTACCATCGACCCGATGGCCCGGCGTGCGCGGTCGGCCGTCTTGCCCGCCTCCGGGTCGGTCTCGGCCAGTTCGTCGATCGGCGCCAGGATGGGGGCGAGCAGATGGGTGATGCTGGCCACCGCCGGCAAGCCACGCAGGGAGAACGCTGCCATCTGGCGGTACACCGGTTCGGAGTTGATCAGCTGCCACAATCGGCCCTGATTCCAGGTCACGAAGTCGCCGAAGTGCGGCGAGCTCTCCTGGAAGGACTCAGCGTCGACGGGGCGGAACGAGTTCACGCGGGGGTGTGCCTGCATAGCCGTTATTCTTATGTGTGCATATGGCACGTACGTTATCAGCACAAAAGGTGCTCGGCAAGGCGGAATCCATAAGCCCGCGCTGGCCGCTTGCAAATTAGGCGTATATCCCTAATAGTCGGGCCGTTCGCCCATTCGTTAGGTGCATACGTCTAATGCAAACGCTCACGGAACTAGGGTTGGCCGTCGCCAATCGCCGGCGCGCCCTGCGCATGACCCAGGCCGATGTGGCCGCGCAAGCGGGTGTGTCGTCGGACACGCTGTCTCGGTTCGAGCTGGGGAGGGTCTCCGAGTTCGGATCCCGAAAGCTGCTTGCTGTCCTGTCCGCCCTGGGCATGGAGCTGGAGTTCAAGGAAGAGGGGGCCGCCGGCAACCTCGATGAGCTCCGGAAAGAGCACATGGCGCCGCGCCGATGAAACTGTCCGTCTATGTGCACGGGCGTGAGGTCGCCTCGCTGGAGGATCTGAACAGTTTCACGAGCCGGCTCAGTTACCACGATGACGTGGAGCAAGACGACTTCGTGTCGCTCACCATGCCGGTGCGGCGGGAGCCGTGGGACTGGGACGACCAGCTGCACCCGATCTTCCAGATGAACCTGCCCGAGGGCTACTTGCTGCAGGTGCTGCAGGAGCAGTTCGGCCCCCACATCGGCGGCAGCCCAATGAACCTGCTGTCGGTGGTCGGCAGGAACATGATCGGGCGCATCCAGATCGCGCCCCCTGGCGCCGCGCTCAATGAGCCGGCCAAACCGGTTGACGTGGCCGCGCTCCTGCAGGGCGACAACTCCGCCGAAGCCTTCGCAGAACTGGTGCGCGAGCATGCCACCAGCGGCGTTTCTGGCGTCGTCCCCAAGTTCCTGGACACGGAGAAGCTGACCGGCCTGGGCAACCACAAGAAGGGAACGCTGTTCACCCACCGGCACATCATCAAGGGCTCATCCCCGCACCTGCCGTTCGTGTCCCTCAACGAGCACCTGTCGATGCAGGTGGCGGCGAAGGTGCTGCCCACGGCCAAGACTGAAATCTCGCGAGATGGACAGGCGCTGGTCGTGGATCGCTTCGACGTGGATGACGACGGCCAGCCCCTATGGGGCATGGAGGACTTCTGCGCGCTGCTCGGCATGCGGCCGGCGAACAAGTACGAAACCACGTGGGAGCGGATCGCCAGGGCTGTTCGCGATCATGTTCCTGCCGATCGCAGGATGAGGGCGTACCGACATCTCGCCACGGTTGTTCTGTTGACTTATGCGCTCAGGAATGCCGACTGCCATGCGAAGAACGTGGCGCTTCGGTACACATCCCGCCGCGACGTTGAGGCTACGCCTGTCTACGACATGCTCACCACGGCAGCCTATGGCCAATACGCCAAGAACCCGCCAGGCATCAGCTTGGGTGGTCGAAAGACTTGGGATCCGGGCCGGACCCTGCAGCAGTCGATCGTGTCGGTATTCGGGGTGCCCGCGCGCGATCAAACCCTGATCGTGGAGCAGATTGGCCAGGCAATCTCCGAGGTCGCACCGGCGGTGCGTGAAGCAGTCAATGAGCATCCGGGCTTCCGCGAAATCGGCAAGAGGATGCTCCTGGCGTGGCAGGATGGCCTGGGCATGCTGCGAAACAAGCGCACGTACAACCTGGGGGAGCTGGACCTTGGCGAGTCGTTCCGTGGCCTGTCCGACCCTGAGCCGGTGAACTCCCAGCGGGCTGTGATTGGCCGATCTGAACTTGCTGATTCGGATCCGATGGGCTGAGCAGTAATGGGGCCGGCCTGCCGGCCCCGATCCGAACATTTAGACCGGCGGCGCCATCATCTGGCGGAAGTGCGTGGGCTACACCGACGAGGGATCTACATCGGACAGCAGCGGATCGACACACCTGGTCGCTCAGCCACCTCAGCTACCGGTCGGCCGTACTCGACAATCTGCCGTACCGCCTCGATCTTGAACTCATCCGTGTAACGCTTCGTGCTCATAACCACCTCCGCCTAAGCCATAGTTTATGGCTGCGAGGTGTCTACGAAATCCTGGGCGATTCACCGCCGCAGGCATGGGTTCAGACATCGCACTAGTGCGGCCCGGGCGCCGGCTGCGCATTTTCCAACATGATACCGGCACTTGGTGGTAGACCGAAGTCACTCAGCCTTCTAGGCGTCCACGCGATCCAGGGTTCTAACCCGAAATCACGGACGGTTGCAAAAGGGTTGAGAACTTCTGGTCTTGCCTGGCGATCAACCCCGACCGGAACCCCAGATCATCGTTCTCCGATGAATGGCCCATGCAGACGTCGCGGGCTTCGTTACTCTCACGGTCCTGCCAGTCCTGGTCAGTCCTTGTCAGTCCTTGTGGCAGGAGGTGGTCAAATGCTGGCTATCACCATTTGCTTCAGGCGCAGTATCCCTGCCCAACCACTGGCCTACCAACCCCTCCCCATAGTGAAGGCAGCGGTCCGCATGCGGACGCCAAGCTGAAGGCATTCATCCGAGTGCGAATACCTCGAGTCAGGGCATTTACAAACAGCCAGCCAGTTGGGCATTGCCACCAAATGAACTGGGCAGCGACACCAAGTGAACTGGACACCGCCACCAGCTTGTTAGGCACCTGCGGGTACCGATGAGATTGATCGCCTGGACCAGCAGAAGATGATCACGCGACCGAGCCTGGTGACCAGCATCGTTGCTCGATCAGAACCATCATTCCCATAGGTCGCCGAGAACTTTGATCAGATCAACGCCCCCCGACAGCGCCGCCAAACGAACTCGACACCGCCGCCAGCCAGTTGGACACCTGACATGGCACCGATGCCCCCTTTCGGCCAGTAGCGGACGTTCAACGCCCGGGTTCAGGAGTGTCCCAGCCATAGGCGGGGAAGTCCTACTGGAACCACTTGTTGGGTCTCAATTTGAGCCCTCTAGTTTGGTCAGGCGGCAGGCCATCTCGTCACGAACCTCAGTCTCCGAGTGAGCTGAGAGTGCCTTTAGCGCCTCAATGGCTTCTGGAGTACCGATGTCGAAGAGTGCGTGGCTGAACCATTTTGCCACCACGCCGGAACGCTGGTTTCGGTCATCCCGACGTCCACCCACGAATGAAGGCTTCCTGTTCCCGTGTCTCTACGGCACCTGGGCGCGCCAGTCGGATCATTCGTATAGCGTCTTCGCCATCTTGGGTGGTTCCGGTGTCCAAGAGCAACATTGAGGCGACGGTACCAGCGCGACCTAGTCCACCTTTGCAATGGACGACGACCTTCCGACCAGCACGTAGCTCCCGCGACAACAAGGGTCCTAGCGCCTTCCATCGGTCCAGCAAGCGTGCGTCCGGCGCAGCCCCATCGGTGATTGGCAAGCCATGCCAGATGAGTCCATGGGCAGCGGCGCGTTCAGGCAGCGACGTGATCCGAAGCTCCTCGAACTCCCAGGGCTCGATCAACGTGATGAGGTGGTCCGCTCCCCAGGTGCGGATCGCGGCAAGGTCTATGTCGATATCCCTGGCCCAGGCGCCGGTCATCGCCGATTCCTGGAATTTTCCCGGCGCAAAGGTGACTCCTATCGCACCGCCTTGCGTACCTACGGCCAGCTCCGCAATGCGGATGGGGTCCGAAACACTTGTCCTGACCACACGGGTCTCCTGCGTCCAGAGTGGGAGCAAGTTTAGTAGGAATGAACCCCACTCTCGACGAGGTTTTGCTGTGGATGCCAGCGCTCATGGGAATTGATGAAGCGCGCAAGCGAGGCGCCTCCCGAAGAATCAAACACTTGAGATTAGCTGCGTACCAGTAGGCTCACGCCTGCGCATCTGGCCGCGCGTACCAGTAGGCTCACGATGTAGACACGAAATAGTTTTGAGAGCAATGTCAGCGCCGACGAAACCGCCGAATGGTCGAGGCCAATCCTGATATGCACATGACGACAACCGATAACCCACGTGGCTAGCCCGATATCATGAGCCAGCCGTTCGTGAGGAACGCCCCTGGTCTTGCAGGGCCAGCCTTGCAGGCATTCGTTCAAATTGTCAACGCTTGGTCCCTGACAGAACTGGAGCAATCGGCGATTCTGGGGCAACCTGTGGAGGCCGCCTTCGCTGTATTGAAGACGGGCGTTGTGGATGATATTTGGCCCGAGACCCTTGAACGGGTGAGCTACCTGATTGGCATATACCGCGCGCTACGCACCATCTTTCCCAATCAGCAGCAAGCTGACGGCTGGGTCCGCCGCCCCAATACGGCTGCTCCGTTCAGTGGAGATAATGCGCTAGCGCTTATGTGCAGTGGTCGGCTCAGTGACCTCGCGACGGTGCGACAATACCTGGAAGCTGAGGTATTGGTCGAGCCCTAGCGTGCAATTGCTTTCTCGCGACCTACTGCAAACTGATGCTCGCCGGCTCCAAGTCACGAGGTACTGGTTGCTCAGCCGTCGATATTGCTGCAGTCTGACTGCGGCTGGCTAGTTTGAGCATGAGCCTCAGAGCTTAAAGTGCCGACCAGAGATCACTTGAGCAAAGTAAATTGAGGCCAAGTCCGCGTCGTTCACGTTCATAGGACGACTTGCCATCGCGGTAGCGGCAGCTGTAGCGATCAGCTTGGTTTTTCTGCCCATAAGGGCATCGCGCCAATTCCGATGCAGCTGTTGGGGATTGGACTCCAAATCGCTGTGCTACTCAAAACCGGGGGGACGTCGCGTCGGCTGCAATCGACCCAAAGTGGACACTGGACGCCCGTTCAAATGTCCTCAGTTCGGAGCGGGATATCGCCAAGCTGGCTCGGTCCCTAGCTCCTCGCCTTTCATGAAGAGCCTGGGGTCACCCAGCAAAGGCAAAGGCATTCTCGAAGCGTAGTCGGCGGTCTCATCCATGGTCCACGCCTTGGTTTCGGCAGTGTGCGTCAATAGATAGTGCGTGGTTATGGCTCCAATGTTGGAATCAAAGCGGAAGCCAGTGATTTGTTCTTGGATCCGCTTCCTGCGCAAGTCGGCGGCGTTTGCGTCGCGTTCGGCATCAGCCACGATGTGCGCTGCACCGAGTGCACAGCCCTCAAGCTGCCGGTCGATCTCCGCAAGCTTGGATCGAACATGGCGGGCGCGGGCCTCAATTGATTCGGGGCTTTCCGTGTCCCAGCTGCAAAGCGCTACTGCTTCGAATCTGTCCAAGTAGCGCGGGTCCAGGTCATGGGAAGTTCCTCGGACGCCCATCAGGACCCGCTGCGATGGAACGACTGTCTGAGTGAACAGACGGAAGAGCTTGGGACCGACCAGTAGCGAGGAATCAGCCGTGTCTTCACTTAAAGCCTGGTGGTCGCCCTGCACGATTCTTCCGCGGGCAAATGAATCTTCCCACGCGTAGTCGATCGGATTTTCACCCAAGGCACACTCCATGTGCTCCATAAGGTAGCTAGCAGGAACAGAATCCAGTGGCGCGAGGAACGTGACATCCAGGTGCACAAAGGAATTTCTAGCTGCGACTAGGTCGCACACCAGTGCGAACATGCCTCGGACTTTCGTGGTTTCTGAAAGTTCGTACTGGCCGGGACGTAGACGTTTGCACTCGATTTTGGCATTACCTCGATCAGAGAGCAGCTCGATATCCGGAGTCCTTCGGTCCGATTCGGGGATGAACCTCAGACGGTACCCCTCCAGCAAATAACGAGCGGCGGTGGTCAGTTCAAGCAGGCCGCCTTCGGGATGGTCATTTCGAGGGTTCAGGAACTCCCTTGCACGGGCCTCGGCGCCTTCAACCCGATGCAGTTGGGGAAGGGTGCCACCGATGAGCTTCAAAAACGGGATTGTCCGCGAAGCGAGGCGCGCGTCGAAGAAGCGCCGATCGCGGATCAGCGCATGCGCTTGGAGTAGCATTCCCGCAGGCAAGTCACCAGGTGGCAGGAGGTCCATGGGGTCAGGCCAGAGCATCGACCCTGCCGTTGGCAAACAAGCGCTGGAAAAATGTTCCTTGGCTGCTTCAATCCTTCGGACAAGATCAGGACCCGCCACATGGTGCATCCATGCTAGCGTTCGCTCAACGTCGGAGTCGTTTTCGAGGCCTATCTGCATAGTGAGGAAGTTTTCCTGCTTCTGATTCAGCATTCCGAATGGGCAGGTAAAGGCGTCGCCCCCACCCCAGTTCGCGAACGCATTCGATAAGAACCTCATTCAACCCGTCGCCTGACAGGCCGGGGGGGCTCGCAATGCCGCAGATCATAACGCACACCTGCCTGCAGCCCACCTCTCGCCGGTAAGTCCCAGCCATAAGTCTTGCGTTTCGCGGTGCAGATCCGCGACCAGGTCGGTCCGCTATTGGCCGACAGCGGACGCCCACCGCTGCTCAATTTCCAGCTCCTTGCCTACGGTGCCCGCTGATCAACCCGCGACACCACAGGCGCGATCACAACCGCAGCGATCGCGATCCACAACGCCAACGACGCCGAGCCTGTCACCACCATGCCCGCGACCGCTGTGCCGGCAGACCCCGCTGCGATCTTCAGCGCGCCAACCCATAGATACACCTGGCCCTTGCCCTGTGCAGGTGCATATTCGGTACGCGCTGCCAGCGTAGCGGCAAAGAAGTAGGCGTCGATGCACCCGGCGACGAAGTAGGTGGTCAAGGCGAATTGGAAGCTTCCGCTGGCCGCAACAAGCACAAGCGCCAACCCAAGGAATCCGGCGTACCACGTCATGGCCTGGTCGGGCGTCAGCCGGATCGGCCGTGCCATGACACCGGCGGAACCCGCCAGATTCCCGATTCCGTACACGGCGGTCAGCAGGGCCGCGCTGGCTGCAGAAATGCCAAGCACGGGCGCAAGGTAGACTGCTACCACCGGCAACGCGGCGACGCCGAAGGCCACCAGCATGGTCATGTAGGCTGTCCGCCGTAAGCGGCTATCGGTCGCCATGAACACCAGCGCGAAAAGGCCGCATGCCGCCGCGATGAAGTGGCGCGGATCATCGGAGGTGTCGATACGGCGAGCGACGAAGGGCCCGAACAGGTGCGGTGCTGTCACGCACGCTGCCATGGCGCCGGCCAGGGTACCGCTACCACCGGAGAGCGTGACCAGCAGGACGACAGCCACGACCACGCCACCGTCGGCCGATCGGGCGAGGATCGCCGCTGTGACGTAGGTGGCCAGCCCCCGGTTCGACCGGGGGTGTCGGAGGTGCCGCTGCCGTGCATGGACTCAGGCCAGACCCGTTGCGGCAAGTACTGCCGCCAGCTCGGCTCTGTCGTTGCCGGTCAGTGTCTGCAGTGGGCGAGGCAGATTGCCGCCGCTGCAAAGTCCCAGTAGCTCTGCGGCGGTTGCCACCACGCGGATGCTGCCGCCGTGCTTGTCAAAAAGCGCCCACAGCGGTTGCAGCCGGTCGGAGCATTCCTGTGCATCCTGCGCTCGGCCAGCCACCGACAAGCGTGTGATCTGCAGAGCGATCTCGGGGAACAGGCCGCCAATGACGGAGTACCAGACTTCACAACCAGCATTCAGCCCGCGCGCCGCCACCGAATCGCCGCTGATGCCGATGGTGATGTGGGACGGGACCTTGGCGCGCAACCTAGCCACGCGCGCAGCTGGGCCTTGCAAACCCCCGTCACTTCGATCACCAGTCCCGGTTCGGGGTGCTGCAGGTAGAGCGCCCCGTCGAACCCCACCTGGGTGGTCTTGTAATGACCCAGTGATTTCCCGCTCAGGTGCACCGCCATCGCTTTGAAAGCCAACAGCACGCGACCCGCGTGGTCGGCGATTGGATCCAGTTCTACAACCACCGGCGTCCGCACCAGGCGCTGGGCATGAAGACCCCTGCTGAGGCATATGCTTTAGCAGCCTGACCTGTGCAGAAACCGCTGGGTCATTACATTGTGCTTGGATGGCTGCATTCTGCGCAGCAACTATGTTGCTGCATGCACCCTCAAGACCACAGAGGGGCGACTCATGTGTGAACGGCACGCCTAGTTTCGGATGTGGTTGCGCAGCCAGCAAGTAGAACAGCAACAGCCAACATCCAGATAGGACCAGCACCGAGCGTAACCCGTCAAAACGCGCTCATCACCCTCTCCATTTGAGGAGTGTCAGGCAAGCCGAAGGAGGCTCCTGCGACTTCTCCCCTTATCCGCCCCTAACGCTCACCAAGCGCACGACCCCTCTTGCTCCCGTAGATGCTGGACACTCTTCGGTCCGGCGGCGTTAACGGCCTATAGAGTTCCTCAGGATCAATGCCAATCCGTTTCGCGTTGGCTTCAATCAACGCAAGCTGAGCTAGAAGAGAGTTCACCTGCTTTCCCAGCTTATCCACCTCCAACTTTTCCGCATCAACACGTTCTTCAAGAGATCTCCGCTTGGTGTACCGACCGAGCTTTGCGTCTCGAGCAGCTCTCTTGTCGGCAGCAGCGATGACGACATCCAGTCCATACTTCTTCAAGACACGGCGGTCATGGCCAATAGCCTTCGCAACCGCCAACGCGGAAAGGGGCATTTCCCCATAGGGAAGCAATGCAGAATCCGCAACGTACTTGGCAACCTTCTCGGTCACTCCTACTTCTATCGTTGGCCTGGCCATGTTTAATCCAAAGACCTAAATTTGGAGGAATCGTGCTCGAACGGGGCAACAATGGCAGAATCATCTTTTGGCAGTGTCGCTAGAATAATACGCAACCCCTCATCGGTCGCCTTAAGTTCATCCACCCACTCAGCGACAAGCAACCCGGCCCCTGCTTCCTGAGCAGCCTCAGCATCCTGGAGCGCTCTTTCGTTCCGTCGCTGAAGATCAACCAATCGTTGCCGCTGCGAAGTATCGCTCGTGTCGAACAAGTACGAACCACACCGCTTCACGCAGTTCATAGCACTGGGGCACGGCGAAGCATTGAAGTCGTGGACACAGAAGCCCAAGTGGGTCACATGAACAGCCTGGACCACCGTCTCAAGAAAGATATCGCGTTCGTCGGTCGCAAGAGAAAAGTACATCGCAGCGATGTCCCCTTTAAGGCGACCAGCCCGTATATGCTCTCTGAGCCTACGGAGACGCTCCTCAGAAGTCAGGTGTTTGTACGCCAGGAGATCCCCCTCATTCGCCCTGCGCTGCCACCGCACAAGATACGTGTCGGCGATACCTGCACCTGATGCTTTGGAGGTGACATAGTGACGGATCTGATGCGAATTGACATTGATCGCACGACCATCCTTCTCCAGTAGGCCCAACCGCTCAAAAACTGATTTCAGCCCGTTCCCACTCCCACCTAGGAAAGTTCCAACTTGCTGTTGACGAATCAAGGAGACCATCAGCGGGCTTGTCCCTTTCTCGCTATGCCCGGCATTTTTGAAGCAGATGAACAGCGCCTCATCTAAAGGAAGCCATGTCCCATCCGCGCGCATTGTCACGCCGCGAATAGATTCCTGAAAATTCTTCTCACGAAGTTCTTGCAGATAATTCTGAAGCGATGGCCGACTGAACACGACGACCTTAGCGACCGGATCCTTCCTCGTCTCGACATGTTTGGATAGGTACATCGCGCCCTGCGCTCCAAGCAAATCGCCGATCTCGCGAGCAGTTAACCAATCCTTCTCCATCGCCCAGTTCGGCAGAGGGAACTGATGCGGAGATGCGACCAACTCCTTTGCGCGAACCCTCGCATCGCGAGTTAGCTCCAAGGCTCGCCGTACTGCTTCCTGCGCCAGAGCTGCTTGCCCGGCGCTTAAAGGGATCTTCTCCTCAATCGTCCCATGCCCCTTCGCCTTGAAGTAGAAGAGGAAGTCTCTCCCTCCCTCTTTTCGAACGGGATCCGTTGCGAGCTGAAGCGGTTCAATGACGCGCAGACCTGTGGCGAACATCAGTGCCGGGATACAGGACACCAGTTGCTCAAATGGACTAAGCGCATATTTCCCAGCAAAAACGTCTGCCAATGCCGTGATCGCTTCTTCGCTGGGAAGCAATGACGACCTCGCCTCCTGCCCAGCTAGCGTCATTCGATCAGCGCTCTCCTGCCGAGGAGTGCGGAAATCAGGCGATACGGTCGCGATCACGCCCGCCTCGGCGAGTCCTGTCAGCATTACTTGCAGGTCCACGCACCGACGATAGACACTGCTTGGCTTCATGCCAGACTCGAGCATCATGTCTTCTGCTCGCTCTGCATCCTCCTTCCCTAAGCTCTCCCATTTGAACAGCTCACCATGGCCGCCAAGACGTACCTCAAGTGCCTCCCATAGCCAGCGCGCTGCGGTCGACCTGTTGTACAGCGTCCCAGGCTCCTTCCCGCAAATGGCCAGGTAAGCCTTGAGTACCTCCGCGAATCGATCCGGCAGATTCTTTCTGTACTGTCTATTTGCAATGCCCGCGAACAACAGCGAGACACTGCCGTCCCCCGAACCGGACTTCTTCAAATGTCGAATGTTCCATGAGGGAGCGGCGAAGTCCTGCCCGGGAAACCTGACCGCAAATGCGGCCCTCCCTCGTTCGAGGTAGGCACGCTCCGCTGGAGACAATAGCGTCGCAACTGCCCTAACACCCTTCACGATCCGCGCTCCTCAGCAATCTGCCGTTCCAAGTCGCGAATGGCTTGGATGGTCAAGACCAACTCTCCCCCGATCCTGTCATCAGCACGATCACCGAACCTGCTGCGCGCCATTGCCTCAAGCGCATCACCCACCGCCTTGTGATCCACCTCCCGAAACGCCGCAAACTTTGGGCATCGGTAGCAAGTGATCGGGGGAGCCAACTTACAGATCCCGGACCGTTGTACATCATGGCCGCAGGCGCCAAGCCCCATCTGCAGAATGGGCGCTTCAGGAAGCTGAGGAAACACACCAGGGACCACTCTTCGCTGCAGCCCCTCATATGGCGAAACATCCGCGGCGCCAGCAAGCTTTCCATGAAATCGATGCAGGTGATTTCCGAATGCCTTTTCCAGGCGTTCCTCGATCTGGTCCATGACGGTTCCAGCTGCATCGAAGTACACCTCTACGTTCTGCAGATCTACGTGAAACAGCAGATGCGCAATATCGAAGCGCGAGGCGCCATCTCTTGCAGCCTCAGTTGCCAGCGTGTAGCGGAATCTGGAAGGATTTGCCTTTAAGAGATCACCGGTTCGAGGCGAGACGAGACCAACCTCATCGACCCAGCCTTGCAGCAGGTGACGCAGGTCCGCGCTCGACGTATCCGGGTCCAACCACCAACAAAGCGGTGTTGTTTCGTCGTGCATCGACGGCTTGAGCTTGTCCAGCCGTTCGCCAAGCAAGGTACTGATGGGTCGATCTTCCTCAACCCGGTGTTCCCCACGCTCCTTAGCGCGAGGGATTGACAGCACATAGCGCACCAATGTTCTTGTCTCACCCGACTCAACGACGTTGGCTTCAAACCGGCGCAACCCTGACCACCGCGTTCGCAGCACTTGGATCGGGCGCAGGCCCAGTTCCTGAAACAGCTGGGCAATGATCACCCCCTTCGGATTGCCTAAGCCTCGCTTCAGTGCTTTGTCGAGAAGCTCCACTTCTTCGGGCGTGAAGCTACCGTCTTCAGGATCGGAGCCAAGCACCTTACGACCCTTCAGATTCCCAGGCGCCTTCATGCCCTTCAACTGCAGCGAGAGTGCTGGATCGAAGTCAGTTAGCCTAGCAACATGCGCTCCCCACGCGTAGATCGCACGAAGATGGGCGAAGTCATTTCCACCAACTCCCTGTGGTGATTCCAGACCAGACGAAAGAACTGCTTGGAAGTCCGAAATTCTCAGTTCGGACCAGTTGACACTGCCCGTTCGCGATCCGGTGCGCAAGCATCTAACAGATCTTGCTGCCGCTTGGACAATATTTCTGAGGCTCCACGCAGCCGAAGTAGCTGCCTTCTTAGCAACAAACAGCTTGACGATCAGAATGAATCGGTCACTACACAGCTTCCGCAGCGGCCGGTAGTCAACCTCAACCAATCCTCCACCATCACTATTGGCACGCAACGACCAGATATCACCTTGCGTACTCAGCTCCTGCCGATCCTTGGTCAACACTGTTTCTGGGAGCTCGGGCAAGTCGCTGAGCTGCTCTGTGAGAAGGCGGTCAGGAGTCGGAGTCATTCCCTAACTCCATATCGAACCGTGCATTGCGCTTTCGCAAGTAGGCATTGCCGCGCTTCTTCAGCGCATTTTTGATGTAAGTGAAGGGCGTGTTCGATGTGGGCGCCCAGCCCCCCATCTCGCGCAGCATTCCGAGCACCACTTCCGATGAATCCGGACTGCCCAGATACTGCTCCAGCAGATCGTCCGCAACTTCTTCGGCCCAGGTGTGTCGCAGCACGTGCCAGCTCATTCGACGCGAAAGACGTCCATTGACGGCCTTCCAGATGGCATCCAAGCTCGAACCGGAAATCGGCGTGCCTTCTTCAGTCACGAGCAGATAGGGCGTTCGCGCTCCACGCCGACCACCATCACGGAGCAGCGTGTGGCTGTACTGGCGAATGGCTAGCGCCAGTACATTGGAGATGGGAAGCTCACGCTCGACAGTTTTCACTTTCGGACGGTTAGCGCTGGTGCGTGTATCCAACACATCCTGCGGTCGCCGAAGCACTGCGATGCATGGCCCGTCTACGTTGCGTACATCGTCCGTACGGAGTTTCCCGACTTCGCCCCGCCGAAGCCCTGAGTAGCGTCCAAGCAGAGCCCCAATCCAGTTTCTCAACCGGGTTTTCGGATGCCAAGGGTTATGATCGGGAAAGCGCAGCGGCGTCTCGTAGCGCCCATCCTTGCTCCTGATGGGACCAATCAGCTCCCACAGGGCAACATCATCGCCGGCGGCAAGAGGCTCGATTCGCTTTCCACGAGACCTGAAGGCACGCAAGTCCGAGAATGTCAGCCGGAGCTGCTCGTCGTAGAGTGTCAGTTCCGACGGGGGCACATAGCCTTTCCCCCCTCGATCCATTGGCTTTGCAAGCCAACGCAAGAAGCGTTCAATGTTGGGCACGCATTGGCCGATCGTGGCCAGTGCCCGGACGCCGCGGGTATCCCCTTGCCCTACTCTCAAGTACTCGATCAGCCGCTCAAGATCATTTGCCGTCAATCGATGGCCGTCAGCGAACAGGTCGTCCAACGATGCATTCAACCGGTCCTCGCAGAACGTGTAGAGCAAGGCCGCTGCACGCAGGCCATCTGCCAACGTCTTTTCACTGACCGCATTTCGTCGCGAGCGCATCACCCATCGCAAGGCCAAGCGTGGAGGTAATCCAGTGCGCTCATCCACCAGCGTGGGCACAAGCTCCTGCTCCTGCGGGCCCGCTGCCGGCAAGGTCACATTGACCACTCGGAAACGTGGTGCTGTCGCGCCAGTCAACCGCACAGCCGGTCCTTTTATGAACAGCTTGGTCTAGATAGAAATCTACCAGCAAACTCTGGCAAAAAAAAATGGCAGGAAACCGAAGTTCCCTGCCACATTGGTAAATGTACAACTGAGACTACATAGTGTTCTAGAACGGAATATCGTCGTCAGCGAAGTCGTCCATCGGCGGAGCCTGCTGCGGCTGCGGGCGCTGGTTGCCACCCTGGTTGCCGTAACCGCCGCCCTGGCCGCCACGCTGGCCACCACCACCGCCGCCGTACTCCTGGCGCGGCGCCTGCTGACGCTGCGGGCGATCGCCGCCGTAGTTGCCACCACCGCCACCGCCACCGCCTTCACCGCGGCCGCCCAGCATCTGCATTTCATCTGCAACGATGTCGGTGGAGTACTTCTCCACGCCGTCCTGGCCGGTGTACTTGTCGTAGCGCAGGCTGCCTTCGACGTAGACCGAGCTGCCCTTGCGCAGGTACTCACCGGCGATCTCGCCGAGCTTGCCGAAGAACACCACGCGGTGCCATTCGGTACGTTCCTGCTGGTTGCCATCCTTGTCCTTGCGGACGCTGGTGGTGGCCAGGCTGATGCGGGTGATCGCCATGCCGCTCTGGGTGTACTTCACGTCCGGGTCGTTGCCGAGGTTGCCGACCAGGATGACTTTGTTGATGCCGCGCGCCATAGATGGATTCTTCCGTTGTCCGGGGCTGGACCAGTGATAGCACACCCGACGGGGTGCCGATACGCTGGACCTCCCACGGTTGCGAATGGGGGATATCGGAACGATGCATCTTACCATTCCCTTCGCCCCCGGCCCGTCGGGAATCCGGCCGATCCGGGTCGGAACCGACCTCAACGAAGCAGGGGGCGATCCAGCAGCAGGCCGGTGACCCGTGTGACCTCCCCCACCGCCACCACCCTGGGCCCTTCATGGCAGTGGAAGCGCACGCCGGGCCGGATACGCTCCCGGTGCAGCCCCGCCCTGAGCACCTCATTGACCACGGTCAGGCCGGCCAACAGGGGCTCGCCCACCGGCAGAGGAAGCTCGGTCGCCCAGCTGTCGCCCTCGGCGTGCCGGAAGTCAGGCCAGATCATGAACAGCTCTGGCGCCCCGGCGTCATCGGCGTAGGCGAAGTCCCAGCGGATACCGTTCCGGGCCGGGCTGCGTCGCCCGCCCTCCTCCGGCGCGAGGATACGGATCCGCGCCTCGAAATCATCTGGAACATTCGGGTACAGGCGAAAAGACACCGCTTGGCTCCATCAGGCTGTGGCACTGACCGTCGCATGCCTGCGACCTTGACCACAAGCAGCATCGGGCGGGACTGCCTGCAGCCACCCCATGGCATCATGCCCAGGCACCTTTCCCCCAGCCCCTTCCGCGCGCCCATGACGATCAAAGGCAAAGCCACCTCCCTGGACATCGCCCACCTGGCCGGGGTCTCCCAGCCGACCGTGTCGCGGGCGCTCCGTGGCAGCCCGATGGTCAATGCCGAGACCCGCGAGCGCATCCTGCGCATCGCCCGCGAGCTGAACTACAAGGTCGACAAGAACGCCTCCAGCCTGCGCCTGCGCAACGCCGGCACCCTGGCCCTGCTGTTCTTCGAGGACCCGACCAACGACGACTCGCTGATCAACCCGTTCTTCCACTCGATGCTGGGCTCGATCACCCGCGCCTGCGCCCTGCACGGGCAGGACCTGCTGGTCTCGTTCCAGCAGCTGTCCACCGACTGGCAGGCCGATTACGAGGACAGCAACAAGGCCGACGGCATCATCCTGCTCGGCTACGGCGACTATCACGAATCGCGCGACCGCCTGCAGCGGCTGGTCGAACAGGGCACGCACTTCGTGCGCTGGGGCGCCGCGCTGCCCGGCCAGCCCGGTGTCTCGATCGGCAGCGACAACTTCCAGGGCGGGCACGACATCACCACCCACCTGCTGCAGCAGGGCTGCCGCCGCATCGCCTTCCTCGGCCATGCCTCCAGCCATTACCCCGAATTCCAGGAGCGCTACCGCGGCCATGTCGCGGCCCTGCAGGACCACGGCCTGGCCGCCGAACCGGCGCTGCAGCACGATGCGATCACCACCGAGGCTTCCGGCCAGGAGGCCTGCCAGGCGCTGCTGGCGCGCGGCGAACCGATCGATGCGATCTGCGCCGCCAGCGACCTGATCGCCATCGGTGCGATGCGCGCCCTGCGCGAGGCCGGGCTACGGGTGCCGCAGGACGTGGCGGTGACCGGCTTCGACGACATCCCGCTGGCGGCCTCGGTATCCCCGGCGCTGACCACGGTCCAGCAGGACACCAAACAGGCCGGCCAGCTGCTGGTGGAGCGCCTGCTGACGCTGATCGGCCGGCAACCGGTGGAGAGCCAGAGCATCCCGGTGAAGCTGGTGGTGCGGGAATCGTCGCTGCGCCGGTAAGCGCCGCCAGACCTCCCGCCACGCCCCAACGTGCGACGGCGGAATTCTCCCCCCATGACCAACGGCGGATGCGCACGGAAGCCGATGCGCGGATAACGCGCAGACATCGCCCATGGAAAGGTGTACGTCGCATGCTGAAGATCGATTCGCTGTCCAAGACGTACGCCAATGGCGTGCATGCCCTCAACAACGTCACCCTGGACATCCCGCGCGGCATGTTCGGCCTGCTCGGGCCGAACGGCGCCGGCAAGTCGTCGCTGATGCGCACGCTGTCCACCCTGCAGGAAGCCGACAGCGGCACGGCCACCCTCACCATTCCAGGCGAGGCGCCGATCAACGTACTGCGCGACAAGGACGCGGTGCGCCGCCGGCTCGGCTACCTGCCGCAGGATTTCGGCGTGTACCCGAAAGTCAGCGCGCTGGATCTGCTGGAACATTTCGCGGTGCTCAAGGGCCTGACCCAGCGCGCGCAGCGCCGCGAGGTGGTCGATGGGCTGCTGCAGCAGGTGAACCTGTGGGACGCCCGCAAGCGCACGCTCGGCACGTACTCCGGCGGCATGCGCCAGCGCTTCGGCATTGCCCAGGCGTTGCTGGGTGACCCGCGGCTGGTGATCGTCGATGAACCCACCGCCGGCCTCGACCCGGAAGAACGCAACCGCTTCCTCAACCTGCTGGCGGCCATCGGCGAGAACGTGGCAGTCATCCTGTCCACCCATATCGTCGAGGACGTGACCGATCTGTGCCCGACGATGGCGATCATGAACAAGGGCCAGGTGCTGCTGACCGGCCGGCCTACCGAGGCCATCAACGCGTTGCAGCACCAGGTCTGGCGCAAGCAGGTCGATCCTTCGGAACTGGCCGACCACGAGGCACGCTACGTGGTGCTGTCCACCCGCCTGGTCGGTGGTCGCCCGGTGATTCACGTACACAGCGCCAATGACCCCGGCGACGGCTTCGCCGCCGTAGCCCCCGACCTCGAGGACGTGTACTTCCAGCGCCTGCGCCTGCAGGCCCGTGCCCGCGCGGCAGCCTGAGCGGAGCACGCCATGATCCTCAACTTCTTCCGCTTCGAGCTGCGCGAGCAGCTGCGCTCCCCGCTGCTGTGGCTGCTGGCCGGGCTGTTCGCCCTGCTCGCCTTCGCCGCCGCGTCCAGCGACGCGGTGCAGATCGGTGGTGGCGCCGGCAACGTGCACAGCAACGCGCCCACCGTGATCGCACAGATGCTGGGCATCTTTACCCTGCTCGGCATGCTGGTCACCGCACTGTTCGTCAGCAACGCGCTGTTGCGTGACTTCGAACTCGGCACCGCCGAACTGATCTTCGCCAGCCCGGTGAAACGCCGCGACTACCTGGCCGGACGCATCGCCGCCGCCCTGGCGGCAGGCTTGCTGGTCTACGTGTTGATCGCGTTCGGCCTATGGCTGGCACCGTTCATGCCGTGGGTCGATCCCGAACGCATGGGCCCGATCAGCTGGCAGGGCTATGCGTGGACGTTCGCAGTCATCGTCATTCCCAACCTGTTGTTCACCACCGCGCTGCTGTCGCTGCTGGCGGCGCTGACCCGCTCGATCCTGTGGGTCTACATCGGCCTGGTGGCCTACCTGGTGCTGTACGGCGCCAGCGCGGCCCTGCTGCGCGACATCGACAACACGTGGATCGCGGTGCTGAGCGAACCGCTGGGCATGCGCGCACTGGGCCGCACGATCCGCTACTGGTCCACCGCCGAACGCAACAATGGGATCCCCGAGCTGGCCGGTTACCTGCTGGCCAACCGCGCCCTGTGGTTGGGTGTGGCTGCCGTACTGTTCGCCGCCACCTTCGCGTTGTTCCGCACCGAACGCAGCGGCAGTGGCCGTCGGCGCTGGGGCCGCAGGCAGGCGCAACCGGTTGCCGATGCCACCGGCATCCGCCCCAGCCGCGCGACACTGCCGCGCGTGGTACCTGGGTTCACTGCCACCACCGCGTGGCAGCAGTTCCTGCGCCAGGTGCGCTTCGATACACGCGGCGTCCTGCGCAGCGTGCCGTTCATCGTGCTGCTGGTACTGGGCCTGGCCAACTTCCTGCCCAGCGCGCTGTTCCGGCAGACCCTGTACGGCACCTCGATCTGGCCGGTCACCTCGCAGATGATCATGGGGCTGCAGGGCGCCTTCAGCTGGCTGCTGGTGATCATCGTGTTGTTCTTCGCCGGTGAGCTGGTCTGGAAGGAACGCAGCGCGCGCATCAATGAAGTGACCGATGCCATGCCGGTGCCGAACTGGGTGCCGCTGCTGGCCAAGTTCACCGCACTGCTGGCCGTGATCGTCTGTTTCCAGGCCGCCGGCGCGCTGGCGGCGATGGGCGTGCAGCTGGCCAAGGGCTACACGCATCTGGAGCCGCTGCTGTACCTGCGCAGCCTGGCGCTGGATTCGGTGGTCTACATCCTCATGGGGGGCCTGGCGCTGGTGCTGCAGGTGCTCACCAACAACAAGTTCGTCGGTTACGCATTGCTGATCGTGGTGATGATCGGTCAGGGTGTGCTGGGCATGCTCGACTACACGCAGAACCTGTACAACTTCGGCAGCTGGCCCAACGCACCCTATTCGGACATGAACGGCTACGGCCACTTCCTGACCGGGCAGCTGGCATTCCAGGGCTACTGGGCGCTGTTCCTGCTGACCTTGATGTGCCTGGCGTCGGCCTTCTGGGTACGGGGTGTCAGCCAGGGCCTGCGCCAGCGCCTGGCCCTGGCCGGCCGCCGCCTGCGTGGTCCGACCGGTGCCTTCGCCGCGGTGGCCGCGCTGGCGTTCGTCGGCGTGGGGAGCTGGCTGTACTGGAGCACCAACATCCGCAACGAGTTCCTTTCTCCGGACCAGCAGCTGGATCTGCAGGCCCGCTACGAGCGCGAGCTGTCGAAATACCGCAACCTGCCGCAACCACGCATTGTCGCCGTGGACAACCGCGTGGACCTGTTCCCGGAATCGCAGTCGATGGTGATCGATGCGAACTGGACGGTACGCAACACCCACGCCACGCCGATCCAGGACGTGCACGTCTCGATGGGCGATGACAAGCAGCTGATCGCGGTCGACCTGGGTGGGCAGGCACTTTCGATGCATGACGCCGATCTCGGCTACCGCATCTACCGCCTGCAGAAACCGCTGCAACCGGGTGAAACCCGCAGCGTGCATTTCCGGGTGGTGCAGAAGCCTAATGGCATCACCGCCGGCCAGGCGCCGAGCAACATCGTGGACAACGGCACGTTCTTCAACAGCCGCGTGCTGCCTTCCTTCGGCTACAACGAAGGCGCCGAGATCAGCGACCGCAACGAACGCCGCAAGCGCGACCTGGGTGAGCCGCGGCGCATGCCCAAGCTGGAAGACGAAGCCGCGCGTGCCAACACGTACATCTCCAACGACGCCGACTGGCTCGACTTCCGCACCACGATCTGCACGGCACCAGACCAGGTGGCGCTGGCCCCGGGCTATCTGCAGCATGAGAGCACGGTCAATGGCCGGCGCTGCTTCAGCTATGCCATGGACCGGCCGATGCTGAACTTCTACGCCTATCTGTCGGCACGCTGGGAGGTGCGCAAGGCGAAGTACAAGAACATCCCGGTGGAGGTCTACTTCGACCCGGCGCACGGCTACAACGTGGACCGTATGATCGAAGCGGTGCAGAAGTCGCTGGCCTACTACGAAGCGAACTTCACCCCGTACCAGCACCGCCAGGTGCGCATCATCGAATTCCCGGGCTATGCCCGCTTCGCGCAGTCGTTCGCCAACACCATTCCGTATTCCGAAGCGATCGGCTTCATCGCCGACCTGCGTGATCCGGACAAGGTGGACTACGTGTTCTATGTGACCGCACACGAGATCGCGCACCAGTGGTGGGCGCACCAGGTGATCGGCGCCAACGTACAGGGCGCCACGGTGCTGTCCGAATCACTGTCGCAGTATTCGGCACTGATGGTGATGGAGCAGGAGTACGGACGCCAGCACATGCGCCAGTTCCTCAAGCGCGAGCTGGACGGCTACCTGTCCGGGCGCGGTGGCGAGGCCATCGAGGAACAGCCGCTGGAACGTGTGGAGAACCAGCAGTACATCCACTACCAGAAGGGTTCGCTGGTGTTCTACCGGCTGCGCGAGGAGATCGGCGAGCAGGCGCTTAACCGGGCATTGAAGCGTTTCCTGCAGGACAAGGGTTACCAGCAACCGCCCTACACCACCTCGCGCGAATTGCTGGCCTACATCCGCGCCGAGACCCCGGCCGACCGCCAGCAGCTGGTTACCGACCTGTTCGAGAAGATCAGCTTCTACGACAACCGGGTGATGGCCGCCAGCGCCCGCCAGCGCGATGACGGCCGCTACGACGTGACCCTGGACCTGCATGCTGCCAAGCAATATGCCAACGGCAAGGGCCAGGAAAGCGACGGGAAGATGGATGACTGGATCGAGATCGGCGTGTTCGCCAACGGGCCTTCAGGCAAGGAACGCGACCAGAGAGTGCTGTACCTGCAGCGTCATCACATCACCAGCGCCGATCCGAAGATCACGGTGACCGTGGATGAAAAGCCGGATGAAGCGGGCTTCGATCCGTATAACAAGTTGATCGACCGGGTGAGCGACGACAACCGGCGCAAGGTGACGATGTGAGGCAACGGGGCGCCGGCCTGTGCGCCGGCGCTCCACGCAACACGTGCGGGCTTGGCTCGGCCTTTCTGTTTGGCTTGGCCCTACTGTAGTGCCGAGCCATGCTCGGCACATTGTCTACGGCAGCCGCGAAAATTCAGTGCGCCGCGGCCTTCGGCCCCAGCAATGCCAGCAGCACATAGACCACGATCGAGGCGACGGTGCCGAACGCTGCCGGCAACCCGAACGCCCACGCCGAACGGCCCTGCTGGCGCGCCCACTGGGCCAGATGCCAGGCCGCGCCCAGGTTGATCAGCCAGGCAATGACGAACACCGGCCACAGCACCATGCCTACCGCGCGCAGCAGGGGCACGGACACCAGCGCGGCAACGATCGCTGAGATCAGGAAGATCAGTGCGGAGCGGGAATGGCGTGATCGTGCTGGTGAGCCGGCAGGTAGTTCCCTCAATTCCATGGCAGAGCCTCGATCCTGGTGTCAACCAAAGGGGATCACGTACGGCACCCGAAGGGAAGCGTTCTGTAGGGTCGGGCCGTGCTCGACTGATCCGGCATTGCGCGAACGGCAGCCGAGCATGGGCTCGGCTCTACAGGACAATCAGCCTTGGGCGAAGTCCTTCAGGATCTCGCCGACGCCGCTGGGCGAGATCTCGAAGCCCAGCGGAGTGCCTGGGTTGATCACCACGCCGTAGCCCCCCGGCACGCGGCGCAGAACGTCCAGCATCAACCAGCGGATCTGGTGTTGGGCCTGCTGGCTGTAGATGCCCACCCGCGATGGATCGGTGAACACGGCCACGTGCAGGATGCCCTGCTTGTCGAACAGCAGCGGGTCGAAGCCGCTGCCGTCGGGCGTGACCAGGCTGCCGGTCAGCAGCACTACCTCGGAAGCGACGAAGGCCTCCATGAAGGCGCGGATCGGCACCGCCCCGTCCATCGCCGCCTTCAGCAGGGTTTCGATCGGGGTCTGCGGGGCGAGGTCGGTCATGGCGGTACGGCAGGAGGTAGGGGGGGCTATTGTAGAGCCGAGCCCAAGCTCGGCTGCCCCTGTCTGCGTTCCGTAGAAGCGCAGCCGAGCATAGGCTCGGCTCTGCAGCCGCCCAACCCAGGCCCGTCAGCGCCCTAGACGCAAGTCCCGAGCCTTCTGGTCGGTCATCGCCTTGTCCAGCTCGGCCTGCAGCGCTGGCTGCTGCACGGCGGCATCCAGCACGTACACCTTCACGCCATGCGCGGGCACTTCGGCCTTCAGGGAGGCATCCACCTGCAACGAACCGCCGTCCAGCGCATCACGCCAGCGGCCAGCCTGGACGTAACGCGCCACGGTGAAGCTCCTGGCCTGGTCGCCCTTGTTCAGCAGCACCAGCGCGGTCTGCGCCACCTCGCCCTGCTGCAGCACACGGAAGAACACCGCCTCATCACCCTGCAGGCGCTCGTTCACCTGCAGGCCGCGCTGCAGCGCCGGGGTGGCTTCACGCAGTCGCGCGATACGCTGCAGCGGCGCGAAGATGGGGCTCTTCGGCGCCGCATCCACACGCGGCTGGCCGAAGTAGGCGCGGTTGCCGGCGTGCTCGGCGCGGCCACGCATGAAACCGGTCTCCGAGCCGTAATAGACCACCGGAATGCCGCGCGCGGTGAACAGCCAGTTGTGCGCATCGATGAAACCGCTGTCGCTGGCCTGCAGGCGCGGCATGTCGTGGTTGTCGTAGAAGCTCATCAGCTCGTACGGGTTGGCGTACGGCCCCCCGCTCAGGTGCAGCGGCTCGGCCAGCGTTTCAAAGCCCTTGCCGGCGGTGCCGAAGGTCTGCTCCAGTGCACCGCGCAGCGGGAAGTCGAGCACGCTGACATTGGCGTTGGCCGGCCAGGTGTGCTCGGCAATGGTCGCCGCGTTGTAGTCGAAGGCTTCGCCAAACATGAACATGCCCGGATGCTCGGCGCGGATGCGCTTGACGAATTCATGCCACCACGGGTGCGGCAGCCAGCCGATGGTGTCGATGCGCAGCGCGTCCACGCCCTGCGCGGTCCATTGCAGGTAGGCACCCACCAGGTAGTCCATTACCGCCGGATTGTCCTGGTTGAAGTCGGACAGCTCGGCCAGATTGCCGTCGAAGATCGAGCCGTCCTTGCTGTCGACCGGACCGATGTTGTTGTAGAACGCGTGCAGCGGGTTGTGCTTCGGGTCCAGCTTCTGCGGCGGCAGGTTCTGGTGGTCGGCGATCAACTTTCCATCCTTGTCGAAGATCTGACCGAACTGCGGTTGCCGTGTCGGCATGGTCCAGGCCGGCGAACCGTGGTTGCCGACGATGTCCAGCACCACCTTCAAGCCGGCACCGTGTAGGCCCTTGGTCAGTCCGGCGAAGTCCAGGTCCCTGCTGGGCAGGTGCTCATCGAGTCTGTAGAAGTTGATGCCCCAGTAGCCGTGGTAGCCGGTCTTGCCACGGTCGGTCAGCGTGCTGGTGCAGCTGATCGGCTTGCTGCCGGTAAAGGCTTCGTCCGGGTTGTCCACGATCGGCGTGATCCACACCGCGCCGAAGCCCAGGTTGCGGATGTACTGCGCGTTGTCCAGCACGCCGCGGAAGTCACCGCCCAGGTAGCCGATGTTGCCATCCACCTTGTCCGGGCACGGCACCGGGATATCGAAGGTGCGGTGCTTGCCGCCCTGGTCGCGGTGATCGTTGGACGGATCGCCGTTGACGAAGCGGTCGGTGACCACGAAATACACCGCATCACTGGCGAACGGTTCGGTGGTACCGACGTAGTCCGGACGCGGCGCGGCCACCGCCTGACCAGCCAGCACCAGGGAAACAGCAACAGACAGCGCACCACGCATCACACCACCTCCGGACGGGACGGAACCCGCAGCACGCACAGGCCGGCGACGAACAGGCTGCAGCCGCCCAGCACCAGCACATGCATCGGTTGACCACCCAGCCAGGCGCGCAGGGCAAAGCCGAGCGCGCTGGCCGCGACCAGCTGCGGGATCACGATGAAGAAATTGAAGATGCCCATGTACACGCCCATCTTCGACGCCGGCACGCTGTCGGACAGCAGTGCGTAGGGCAGTGAGAGGATCGACGCCCAGGCGAAGCCGACGCCGACCATCGACAGCAGCAGCCAGTGCGGGTCGCGGATGAACATCAGCGAGACCAGACCGGCGCCACCCAACCACAGGTTGAGCAGGTGGCTCCAGCGCAGGCCGATGGCACGCACCATCGGTGGAATCAGCACCGCCGCCAACGCGGCGAAACCGTTATAGGCGCCAAACAGTACGCCCACCCAGTTGGCGCCTTCGTTGTAGGCCGCCGTCTTCGGGTCGTCCGAACCGAAGTGGACACCGGCCACCGCCGCAGTGGTGTAGATCCACATGGCGAACAGCGCGAACCACGAGAAGAACTGCACCCAGGCCAGCCGCCGCATGGTCACCGGCATCGCGCGCAGGTCGCCGACGATGGCGGCCAGCATATGCGTGCCAGGCAGCACGCGGGCCACGGCCAGCAGCAGGCCGTAGCCTGCACACAGCCCCGCCAGCACGTACAGCATCCGGTCGCCCTGCCGCCACGCGATCAGCAGCGCCAGCAGCACGCCCAGGCCCAGCCATACGGCCACCTGCGCCCAGCGCGCCGGACCACTGATCGTCGCCGCTGCATGATGTGCCGGCGGCTCGGCGTCATCGAAGCCGGCCAGCTGTGCCGGTGAGTACTCGCGGGTGTTGACCACCGTCCAGGTGATCGCCGCCAGCAGCACCACCGCGCCGAAGTAGAACGCATAGCGAACGGTGTCCGGCACCTCACCTGCAGCGGCCGTGTTGGCAACGCCGAAGTGGGCCAGGATGAACGGCAGGAAGCTGGCGACGATGGCGCCCACGCCGATGAAGAAGCTCTGCATCGCATAGCCGGTGGGGCGCTGGCGTGGCGCCAGCTGGTCGCCGACGAAAGCGCGGAACGGCTCCATCGATACGTTGATCGAGGCATCCAGCACCCACAGCGTACCGGCGGCGATCCACAGCGTCGGCGAGTTCGGCATCACCAGCAGCGCCAGCGTGGTCAGCACCGCACCGATCATGAAGTATGGACGACGGCGCCCCCAGCGGGTCCAGGTGCGGTCGGACAGGTAACCGATCACCGGCTGCACCAGCAGACCGGTCAGCGGTGCGGCGATCCACAGCCCGGGCACCGCATCAATGTCCGCGCCCAGCGTCTCGAAGATGCGGCTGGCGTTGGCGTTCTGCAGGGCGAATCCGAACTGGATACCGAGGAAGCCGAAACACATGTTCCAGATCTGCCAGAACGACAGTTGTGGCTTGGCGGGACGATTCATCGTGCGTCCTCTTCTGCCGCCACCTGCGTCACCTTCAACGCTTGCACCTGCGCCTGGTTGAGCCCGCCGTCGCGCCCGCCCTTTCCGCCGGTGTAGTGCGCGAAATGCTGCAGCGCGCTCATGTTGAAGCCTTCTTCAAGCGCGACCGTGCACGGCCCCTTGGGCACAGCGAACGCTGCCGAGGTCGAGTCCTGCACTGCCACGCTGTGCGGCATCGCAACCGTATGCCGCTGCAATGGCTGGCCCGGGCACTGCAGTGCCAGCTGCTTGACCGCAGCCGTGACGCCGGTGTTGATCGGCCCGTTCGGGTTGCGGTACTGCAGGCGCAGGCGCACCTGCCCGGCCTTGGCCGAGGTGAACTGCCAGCGATCCTCGCCCTTCAGCACCTGCTGCGGACCGACGCAGAGCATCGGGCTGTGCAGCGATTCCAACGTGCCTTCGCGCCGGGTCAGGCTGAGGCAATGCTGCAGGCCATCGTCGCTGATGCGCGCCACGCCGTTGCTGTCGGTGACCGCCTTGCCGTCCTTCCACAGCACCTGATCGGCTGCCACCGCAACGTTCCAGCCCGCGCCCTTGCGCAGGGCCTGCGGCGCCGCCGGTGTTGCCGGCGCACGCGCGTTGGCATCCGCAGTCGTGGCAGCGAAACCGGCTGCTGCCGGGGCGGCGACCAGCTGCACCGTCGTGGTGCTGCCACGCGTGGTGGTTCTGCCGGGCACCAGCAGGCCATCGCCTACGTTCTGCGGGCGCTCCAGCACATAACGCTTGCCGTTGGCTTCCAACGTGATGCGGGGATGCGTGCCGAACAGTTCTGGCACCAGCACGGCCGGCAGCTTGGGCTGCACGCGGCCATCGTCCTGCACGCCGAATACGCCTTCGATCACCATCGACAGGTATCCGGCCACCGACCACAGCTGCCGTTCGGAGTTGACCACCGGGCCGCTCAAGGCACCTTCGTCCACATGCACGGCCTGGCTGACCAGCTCGTAGTTCTCCATGTTGGAACCGGCCAGCGCGGCGCCCTGCATCAACGAGCGGATTTCGGCGGCAATGCGCGGTGCATCATCCAGCTGCCGCGCTGCACGCAGCGAGTAGGCGCTGACAAACGGCCAGATCGCACGGTTGTGGTAGATCGGCTGCTGCGCTTCCTGCGGCCAGACCACCGGGCTGCCAGCCGGCCCGATCGGGTACGCCGCCAGCGCACGGCGCGCACGCTCGGGCGGCAGCACGTCGGCCAGGATGCCCAGCGACAGGCCGAGCAGATCGACCTTGGCGTACGGCACCGGGTGTGCGGCTTCGCCGATGTAGCTCATGTACTGGCCGATATCCTCGCGCCAGAAGCGTGCATCGATCTGCTGCGCCAGCGCATCGGCCCACGCCTTATAGTTGGCCGCGCGGGCATCGCCGCGCTGGCCGGCCAGACGTTCGGCCAGGCGCAGCGCCTGGTAGTGCAGCACGTTGGTGGATAGCGCGTAGGAATCACCGATGAAGCGCACGTCCTCGCGGGTCCAGTCCGGATAGGTCTGCTCGCGCCAGTCCAGGAACGAGGTCTCGCCGCGGTACAGGCCCACCTGCGCGTCGAACACCATCGCGCGGTCCTGCGCCAGCGTGCCCTGCAGTGCCTGCCAGACCTGCTCGGCGAACGTGCGATCCTCCAGCAGGTGACGTGCCGCCAGGAACCACACCACGCGGTCGCTGCTGATCGGCCAGCTGCCGCCGGAACCGGTGTCCTGCGCCACGAACAGGCCGGGCGTGTGCCCGTCGCGCGCCGCCGACAGCTTGAACTGCAGCGACTGCCGCGTGCGTTGCGGATCCAGCCGCGCCAGCGCCAGATCGGCGGCGAAGCTGACATCGCGGGTCCACACATAGGGCCAGCGCGCGCCGGTCTGGAAGCATTCGCACGGCACCGGCCGGCCTTCATCGAACGACGGATCGCGGATCGCGTCCACGCGGTCCTGGTCCATCTCCTGCTGGGCCAGCGCGAACAACGCATCGAACATCACGCTGCCGCTCTGGCTGCGCATCGGCATGGGCGCGATATGCACCTCACCTTTCGGCACATGCAGCACGAAGCTGCCCCCGGTAGCGGCTTCGGCGCGCGCACGGCGGCCGTCGAATTGCAGGTCGGCCGCCTGCGCGGTCGATCCCAGCGCTGCCCCCAGGGCAGCGGTCAGGCAAATGATCTTCAGCATCGAAGCGGCGGACCGGCTTGCGCCCGTCGGCCTCCCTCCCTCTCTGCACGCGTTGTAGGTCCGCACCGTCGTTGCCGGCGGGCGGGCGCGGCGCCTCCCTCAAGGTGCCTTGGCCCCATGGTAGACGCGGGGCTGTCGGCTGCGTCCAGCTGCATACGTATTCATGGCGCCACGCGGTAGCGCGCCTGCCGCACTGGCTTATGGTCCGGGTCTGCCAACGGCGCCTTGGGAGGGGAACTGCCGATGTCACCCACTGCTGTACGCGCGGCAATCGCGCACCTGCTCGGCCTGGCCCTGCTGGCCTGGGCCACGCTGGCACAGGCCGCGCCACAGGTCGCCAGCGTCGAATCACCGGGCAAGGTGCTCAAGGTCAGCCTCGTGCTGGACGGCGGCACCGCCCGCTACCGCGTCGAGCGTTTCGGCGAGCCCGTGGTGGAGGATTCGAAGCTCGGCTTCGCCCTGCGCGATGGCCGCCTGGACCGCGATTTCGCCCTGCTTGGCCAGCAGCGGCGCAGCGTCGATGACACCTGGAAGCAGCCGTGGGGCGAGCGCCGGCTCACCCGCAACCACTTCAACGAGCTGACCGTGCAGCTGGCCGAGACCACCGGCAGCAGGCGCCGGCTGGATGTGGTGTTCCGCGTCTACGACGATGGCGTTGGCTTCCGCTATGTGTTCCCCGAGCAGCCGAACCTGCGCGAAGCCATCATCGATGACGAATTGACCGAGTTCGCCATCGCGCAGGATTCCACCGCCTGGTGGATTCCCGCCGGCGAACCGATCCACTACGAATACCTGTACCAGCGCACGCCACTGCGCGAGGTGCCGCTGGTGCATACGCCGATGACCCTGCGCAGCCGCGATGGCCTGCACGTGGCGATCCACGAGGCCGCACTGGTGGACTACGCCGGCATGTGGCTGCGGCGCACCGAGGGCCAGCGCCTGCGCGCGCAGCTTTCGCCTGCGGCCGAAGGCTGGAAGGTGCGCCGCGCCCTGCCCTTCGCCACACCGTGGCGCACGCTGCAGGTTGCTGACCGCGCAGGTGGGCTGGTCGAATCGGACCTGATCCTCAACCTCAACGAGCCCAACGCGCTGGGCGACGTGAGCTGGGTGAAGCCAGCCAAATACCTGGGCGTGTGGTGGTCGATGCACCTGGACAACGAGAGCTGGGCCACCGGCCCGAAGCATGCGGCCACCACCGCCAAGACGAAGAAGGTGATCGACTTCGCCGCCGCGCACGGCTTCCGTGGCGTGCTGGTGGAAGGCTGGAATCCGGGCTGGGACGGCATGTGGGTGGGCAATGGCTACGACTTCGATTTCACCCGTGCCACGCCCGATTTCGACATCGAAGCGCTGTCCGCGTATGGCCTGAAAAAGGGTGTCCACCTGATCGGCCACCATGAAACCGGCTGCGCCATCGAGCACTACGAGGACCAGCTGGGCGCCGCGCTGGACCTGTACGCACGGCTGGGTGTGGACCAGTTCAAGACCGGCTACGTCTGCGACGACGGCCAGGTCGACCGCCGCAATCCGGCCGGTGGCCCGCTGTGGCGTGAGTGGCATGACGGGCAGTTCATGGCCCGCCACCATCTGAAGGTGGTGCAGGAAGCGGCGCGCCGCCATCTGTCGGTGAACCCGCATGAGCCGATCAAGGACACCGGCCTGCGCCGCACCTACCCCAACTGGATCTCGCGCGAAGGCGCACGCGGCATGGAGTACAACGCCTGGGGCCAGCCGCCGAACCCGCCGGAGCACGAGGTCAACCTGGTGTTCACCCGGATGCTGGCCGGGCCGATGGATTACACCCCCGGCATCCTCAGCCTGAAGGGCCGCCACGGCCAGGCCATTCCCAGCACGCTGGCGCGCCAGCTGGCGCTGTACGTGGTGCTGTACAGCCCGATCCAGATGGCCGCCGACCTGCCCGAGCACTACCTGCAGCATCGCGAGGCGTTCCGCTTCATCGAAGACGTGGCGGTGGACTGGGAGCAGAGCCGCGTGCTCGATGGCGAGGTGGGCGACTACGTGACGATCGTGCGCCGCGACCGCAACAGCCGTGACTGGTTCCTCGGCAGCATCACCGATGAGCACGGCCGCATGCTGCCGGTATCGCTGGGCTTCCTGGAGCCGGGCGTGCGCTATCGCGCCGAGATCTACCGCGATGGTGACGGCGCTGATTTCCGCAGCAACCCGTTCGCGTTCGCACGAGAAACCCGGGAGGTGACCAGCGCCGATGCCCTGACGCTGGTGCTGGCACCGGGCGGTGGACAGGCCATTCGCTTCACGCCTATCCGTTGAACGTCTTCCTCCCTGCGCGCCGCTGTAGCGCCCGAGCCCACGCTCGGGCGGCGGTGCGCAGCGCCGGAACGCAGCCGAGCATGGGCTCGGCTCTACAGAACGATGCACCTGAAAGCGATTACACCCCTGCAAACACCATTGAATACGTATGCAGGGTGATTCCCGCGAAGAATGCGCTGCCTACCATAGCGGCGACGACAGCGGCCACCGCGTCGCACGTCCTCGGCCCCGCCGGGACGCTCACGAATCGATCTGCAACATTGCCTGGGAGGGGAAAATGTTGAACCACAAGCGCAGTGCGCTGAGTCTCGCGCTGGCCGTTGTGCTGGCGCCGACGCTGGCGTCTGCACAGTCCACGCAGAGCACCACCACGCCGGCCGCCACCGCCGCCACCAACCTGGATACGGTGCAGGTCACCGGCATCCGCCGCGGCATCGAAAACGCGATCGCAATCAAGCAGGACGCCACCTCGGTGGTCGAGGCGATTTCCGCCGAAGACATCGGCAAGCTGCCCGACGTCAGCATCGCCGAGTCCATTTCGCGCCTGCCCGGCCTGGCCGCCCAGCGCGTTGCCGGCCGTGCGCAGGTGATCAGCGTGCGCGGCCTGTCACCCGACTTCGCCACCACCCTGCTCAATGGCCGTGAAGTGGTCAGCACCGGCGACAACCGCGGCGTCGAGTTCGACCAGTACCCATCCGAGCTGGTCAACGGCGTGACTGTCTACAAGACCCCGGACGCGGCTCTGGTCGGCCAGGGCCTGTCGGGCACCATCGACATGCAGACCGCACGCCCGCTCAGCTTCGGCGAGCGCGTGATCGCGGTCAGCGGCCGCTACCAGAAGAGCTCCCTGGGCCGCGCCGCCAACATCGATCCGTATGGCAACCGCTTCAGTGCCAGCTACATCGACCAGTTCTTCGACAACACCCTGGGCATCGCCATCGGTTACGCGCACAGCGACATGCCGATCCAGGAGAACCAGGTCGGCCTCTACGAGCCCTGGACCACCGAACACACCGACAAGGGCGAGCGTCGCGGAATCGCGCAGGCACCTACTTCACCGATGGCATCAAGGCGCTGCGCCGTACCGGCAACAACAAGCGCGACGGTGTGATGGCGACGATCCAGTTCCGCCCGAGCAACAGCTGGACCAGCACCTTCGACGCGTTCCACACCGAAGCCGAGCAGATCGACACCGCCAACCAGTTCGAGCTGAGCCTCAGTGGCAATGGCGAGGACAGCAACAATCCCAACGCGATCCTGCCGGTGTTCAGCAATGTCGGCCGCAATGCCGATGGCAGCTTCACCGGTGGCACGATCAGCAATGCGTACCCGCTGGTCCGCGGCATGTACAACAAGCGCAAGGACAAGATCGACGCGTTCGGCTGGAACAACGAGTTCAACGTCGGCGGCGTGAAGCTGGTCGCCGACCTGAACTACTCGAAGGCGACCCGCCGCGAGATCAACCTGGAAAACAACCTGCAGCTGGTGCCGCGCCCGCAGTTCGACACGATCGGCCTGGTGGTGAACAACAACAGCTTCTCGCAGATCACGCCGGGGCGTGACTACTCCAATCCGGGCAGCCTGTTCCTGACCAACACGATCTATGGTTCCGGCTACGGCAAGGTGCCGGAGGTCGAAGACCGCTTGAAAGGCGCCAAGCTGGCGGCGACGCTGCCGGTTCCCGAGGCCATGTCCAGCTGGTTCTCGGATGTGGACGTGGGCGTGAACTATGCCGACCGCCGCAAGCAGAAGGCCCAGGCCGAAGGCAACATCCTGCTCGGTGCTCAGGGTGAATCCACCATCGCCCCGGACCTGCAGTACCGCCCGGTCAACCTCGGTTTCGCCGGCATCGGCTACATCCCGTCGTGGAACGTGCCGGCAGCGGTGGGTCGCTACATGACCTTCAACCCGGTCGACAACCTGGACTACCTGATTCCCAAGTCGTGGACGGTCGAGGAGAAGATCACCACCGCGTGGGCACGCCTGAACATCAACACCGACATCGGCGTGGTCGGCGTGCGCGGCAATATCGGCGTGCAGATGCAGCACACCGACCAGAGCTCGGATTCGCGCTACTGGGACAGCTCGCAGCCGGTGGGCAGCAACATCCAGCCCTTCTCTGCCGGCAAGACCTACAAGGATTGGTTGCCGAGCTTGAACCTGGTGTTCATGTTCCCGCACCAGCAGACGCTGCGCTTCGCCGCCGCCAAGCAGGTTGCGCGCCCGCGCGTGGACCAGATGCGTGCCGGCCTGGAATTCGGTGTGGATACCAACAACGGCCGCCCCGGTGGCAGCGGCGGCAATCCGCTGCTGGATCCGTGGCGCGCAACCGCACTGGACCTGTCCTATGAGAAGTACTTCGGCGAGAAGGCCTACGTCGCAGCGGCGATCTTCTACAAGGACCTGAAAAGCTACGTCTACACGCAGTCGGTGGACAACTACGACTTCAGCGGCCTGCTGGGCAACTACGTGCCGCCACCGGGCATGACCGCACCGGTGCTGACCACCGGCACCTTCTCCACGCCGCAGAACGGCAAGGGCGGCACGTTGAAGGGGCTGGAACTGACCGGGTCGTTCCCGCTGGAGATGCTGACCGACAGCCTGCGTGGCTTCGGCGTGCAGGCCAGCGCAACCTTCAACAAGAGCGACATCACCATCCTGGATCCGGAAAGCGCCTCCAGCGTGGGCAGTGACCCGATCAGCCTGCCGGGCCTGTCCAAGCGCGTGTACAACTTCACCGCCTACTACGAGCGCAGTGGCTTTGAAGCACGCGTGAGCCAGCGCCGCCGTTCGGACTTCATCGGTGAGATCGGCAACTTCAACGGCAACCGCACGCTGCGTTACGTGGTGGGCGAGAACGTGACCGATGCACAGGTCAGCTACACCTTCAGCGACAGCAGCAGCCTGCATGGGCTGACCCTGCTGCTGCAGGGCAGCAACCTGACCAACGAGCCGTACCGCACCTACGCCGGCAGCAAGGATCGCCCGCTGGAGTACATCGAGTGGGGCCGCACCTACATGCTGGGCGTGAACTACAAGTTCTGAGGTAGCGCCGGGCCCTGCCCGGCAGCCCGGACCCGGTAGTGCCGGCCGCTGGCCGGCAACACATGGGAAGCAAGACCGGAAGCCCGCTGCGCAGGCAGCGGGTTTTCTTCTGCGCGGATGCCGGCCGTTGGTCGGCCAGGCCCATCCACGCATGGCGTGGATCTACCCAGCGACACCCCAACCAGTAGATCCACGCCATGCGTGGATGCCCTTCTCCGGAATCCCACCCACAAAAAAGGGACGGGGCGCTTCGGCCCCGTCCCCGCAAGTACCGCCACCGGAGAAAACGGTCAGCTGCGTCGGGCGCAATACACCGCGCGCGGCGGCAGCTGGAGTTCATTGCCCTGCACCGTGCCCGCATCCGGGCCCGGTACCGCCACCTGCTGCCAGTTGCCCGGCGGCAGCGGATGGCTCACCGCCTCGGCCGACAGGTTGAAGGCCAGCAGGAGGGTTTCATCTGCAAGCATACGCTCGAACAGCAGCACTGGCTCGGCGCTTTCGATGAACCGGATGCTGCCATGCAGGAGCGCCGGCTGGCTATGCCGCCAGGCCAGGAACCCCCGGAATGCGGCCAGGACCGAGCCCGGGTCGCGCTCCTGCACCGCCACGGCCGCGGCGCGGTGCTCGGCCGGGATCGGCAGCCACGGCTGGCCCGTGGTGAAACCGGCCAGCGGCGCATCAGTCCACGGCAACGGGGTGCGGCAGCCGTCGCGGCCCTTGAAGTTCGGCCAGAAGGTGATGCCATAGGGGTCCTGCAGCGCCTCGAACGGCACCTCGGCCTCAGCCAGGCCCAGCTCCTCGCCCTGGTACAGGCAGACCGAGCCGCGCAGCGAGCACAGCATCGCCACCAGCATCCGTGCCAGGCGCGGGTCAGCCGGGTGGCCGCCCCAGCGGCTGACCGCCCGCTCCACGTCGTGATTCGACACCGCCCAGCACGGCCAGCCTTCCGTCATCGCCGCTTCCAGCCGCGAGACCGTGTCGCGGATATAGGCCGCGCTGTAGTCGTCCACCAGCAGCTCGAAGCTGTAGCCCATGTGCAGGCGGCCATCGCGGGTGTACTCGGCCGTGGTGGCCAGCGAGTCCTCCGAGGAGATCTCGCCCAGGCTGACCGCCCCCGGATACTCGTCCAGCAGCGCGCGCAGGCGCTCCAGGAACGGCAGGTTCTCCGGCTGGGTGTTGTTGTAGTAGTGGTACTGGTAGGCGTACGGATTGTCCGGGCTGAAGCCGCGGCCGAAGCGCTTCTCCGCCGGTTTGGCCGGGTTGTCGCGCAGCTGCGCATCGTGGAAGCAGAAGTTGATCGCATCCAGGCGGAAGCCATCCACGCCGCGGTCCAGCCAGAACCGCACGTTTTCCAGGGTGGCCTGCTGCACGTCCGGGTGGTGGAAGTTCAGGTCCGGCTGGTCGACCAGGAAGTTGTGCAGGTAGTACTGCTCACGGCGCGGCTCCCACTGCCAGGCACCGCCGCCGAACAGCGACAGCCAGTTGTTGGGCGGGGTGCCGTCCTCGCGCGGGTCGGCCCAGACGTACCAGTCCGCCTTCGGGTTGCTGCGGTCCTGGCGGCTCTCACGAAACCACGCATGTTCGATCGACGTGTGGCTCAGCACCTGGTCGATCATCACCTTCAGGCCCAGGCCGTGGGCCTTGGCCAGCAGGCGGTCGAAGTCATCCAGGTTGCCGAACAGCGGGTCGACGTCGCGGTAGTCGGCGATGTCGTAGCCGAAGTCGGCCATGGGGGACTTGAAGAACGGCGAGATCCAGATTGCGTCCACGCCCAGCGCGGCGATGTGGTCCAGGCGCTGGATGATGCCCGGCAGGTCGCCCACCCCGTCGCCGTTGGCATCGAGGTAGCTGCGCGGGTAGATCTGGTAGATGACGGCTCCGCGCCACCATGGATAGTGCGACATCGACAGCCCCCCTCCGGGCATGCAGCGCCCGCCGGAAGCGGGCCGAAATCCTGTTCCGGCAAGCTTAGCGGTGGCCTCCCGGGCATGGCGCAACCTGCATACGTATTCACGCAGGCGGCAGCCGTGGCCGGGCCGCGGACGCCGGCCCGCCCGGTTTGCGCCCGGAATTCACGGGCAGCGCCTATAATCAGTGGTGAGCCTGAAAGCCTGATCGCATGACCATCACCGAAGACACCCGTCCCGCCCTGGGCCTGCCCCAGATCCAGTCGCTTGCCGCGGCCGACATGGCCGCCGTCGACGCCCTGATCCGGCGCCGGCTGTCCTCGGACGTCGTGCTGATCAACCAGATCGCCGATCACATCATTTCCGCCGGCGGCAAGCGCCTGCGCCCGATGCTGGTGATGCTGGCCGGCCGCGCGGTCGGCAATGTCGGCGCGGACCACCACCAGCTGGCCGCGATCATCGAGTTCATCCACACCTCCACCCTGCTGCACGACGACGTGGTGGACGAATCCAGCCTGCGGCGTGGCCGCAGCACCGCCAACGCGCTGTGGGGCAACGCGCCGAGCGTGCTGGTCGGCGACTTCCTGTACTCGCGCAGCTTCCAGCTGATGGTCGAGCTGGAGCGCATGTCGGTGATGCAGATCCTGGCCGATGCCACCAACCGCATCGCCGAGGGTGAGGTGCTGCAGCTGCTGCACGTGCACAACCCCGATACCGATGAAGCCGCGTACCTGCGCGTGATCGAGCGCAAGACCGCGGTGCTGTTCGCCGCCGGCACCCGCCTGGGCGCCCTGGCCAGCGGTGTGGACGAAACCACCCAGCAGGCCCTGTTCGACTACGGCATGCACCTGGGCTACGCATTCCAGATCGCCGATGACGTGCTGGACTACTCGGCCAACGCCGACGAGCTGGGCAAGAACCTGGGCGATGATCTGGCCGAAGGCAAGGCGACGCTGCCGCTGATCCACGCGATGGCGCACTCCGACGACGCCACCCGTGAGCGCCTGCGCACCATCGTGCAGGACGGCGACGCCTCGGCGATGCCGGAAGTGCTGGCGGCGATCCGTGCTACCGGCGGCCTGGAGTACAGCCGCGCGCGTGCAGAGGAATACGCTGAGGCCGCCGAGCGCGCGCTCGATGGTCTGGGCGACAACGATGCGGTCGCCGCCCTGCGCGGCCTGGCCCGCTACGCGGTGCAGCGCTCGCATTGATCGATTGAGGTGTGCCGACCAACGGTCGGCACCTACCGCGGCTGTGGGTGGATGCCGACCATTGGTCGGCACTGGAACATGGGTGGGTGCCAACCTTGGTCGGCACGCCTTTGTTTACCGGAACCGCTCCTCGAAGAACTCATCCAGCGCCTTCCATGCGCGCTTGGCCGCCCGTTCGTTGTACTGGCAGCCCGGCGGACTGTTGGCATCGCGCTCGGCAAAGCAGTGCACCGCACCACTGTAGTTGGTGAACTCCCAATCGACCTTGGCCGCGTTCATTTCCTTCTGGAAACCGGCGATGTCCTCGGCGGTCACGCTCTTGTCGTCGGCGCCATTGAGCACCAGCACCGACGGATGGCTGCCACCGGCCTGCGCCGGCAACGGCGAGCCCAATCCACCGTGCAGGCTCACCACACCGGCCAGCGGCGCACCGGCCCGGGCCAGCTCCAGCACCGTGGTGCCGCCAAAACAGAAGCCCACCGCGCCGATCCGGCTGGCATCCAGCGGCACCTTGCCGGCCTGCGCCTTGAGCACGTTCACCGCCTCCAGCGCGCGGGCACGCAGCAACGGCCGGTCGTTGCGCAGCTTGGTCGCCACCGGCCCGGCCTCGGCATCGGTCTTCGGCCGCACACCCTTGCCGTAGACATCGGCCACCAGCACCACGTAGTCGTCACCGGCCAGCTGCTTGGCCTTCTCGATGGCCGATTCGTTCACGCCCTTCCAGTTCGGCACCATCACCAGGCCAGGGCGCTTGTCATGTTCGCCGTCGTCATAGACCAGCACGCCACTGAAGGTCGTGCCCTGGTGTTTCCATTCCACCGGCTGCGTCTTCATCGCCGCCCACGCCGGCATCGCCGCCAGCCCCAGGATCACCGCCACACCGCATCGCCAACGATTCATGCGCCTGCTCCGCAAGAAAAAGGGGACGGAGGGGATTAAGCCGTAATCGCCCCTCCCGCGTCGCATTCTGCATTGGCGGCGTGACGCAGGTGTGGTTGGATACGACTTAATCCCCTCCGTCCCCTTTTTTCGCATGACTCTTGTTGATCGCTTTCTGTCTGGCCTGATCCCGCGCCTGCCTGCTGACGATGCCCCGCAATGGGCCCACGTGCAGGGCGCAAGCGCCGAAGACCTGCAACGCCTGCGGGCGCAGTGGCCGCAGGTGCCGGACAGCCTGGTGGAGCTGCTGTCGCGCGTGGATGGCACGCACTTCCGCGAGTATCCCGATGGCGAGGTCTGCGTGCTCATGCTGGGCTCGGACGTCGAGGACGGCGGCTACCCGTACTACCTGCGCTCGGTGGCGCAGATCTTCGAGGACCAGCAGCAGTGGGACGACAGCATCCGTTCCATCTACGAGGAATGGCTGGATGACGAACCGGAGATCCTGGGTGAAGGCATCGACGCCGATCTGCCGATGAACCGCCGCCTGTGCTTCTCGCACTGCATGAACAACGGCGGCACCTCGATGCTGTATCTGGATTTCGATCCCGCGCCGGGCGGCACGGTCGGCCAGGTGGTGCGCTACCTGCACGATCCGGACAGCTACGCGGTGATCGCACCGAGCTTCGATGCGTACCTGCAGGAGCTGATTGATCGCGATTACGCGTTCATCGATCAGGACGACGATTGAAACCCAGCCGAGCATGGGCTCGGCTCTACAAACGGCGACGGGCGTGGGCTCGGCCCTGCAGTAGATCCACGCCATGTGTGGATGAATTCCCCGCTGGGTTGCCGGCCAGCGGCCGGCACTACCCTCAGGCGATGCCCAACCCCGGAATCGCGCTGATGCTGTCCGGGTCGAATCCGGCCAGTTCGGCGAAATGGCGACCACGCGCCACGTAATCGCGGTAGGCACCAAAACTGGGCGCGCCCGGCGACAGCAGCACCACCCCGCCCTGCGCACCCAGCGCCGCGCGTGCAAGCGCCATCGCCTCGGGCAGGTCGCCGGCGGCGTGCAGGCCGAAGCGACCGGCATCGGCCAGCGGCTGCAGCATCGCGTGGATGCGCGGGCCGTTGCTGCCCATGGTCACAATCTCCACCGGCGGCACGTCGTGCGCCATGTGCTGCATGAAATCGGTCCAGTCCAGGCCGCGGTCATGCCCGCCCACCAGCAGCGCGATGCGCTGCCCGGCGAAGCATTCCAGCGCGGCCAGGCTGGCATGCGGCGTGGTGCTGATCGAATCGTTGACGTAGGTCAGGCCATCGGCCACGCCAATCCGCTGCAGGCGGTTCGGCAGCGGGCGGAAATCCTGCACCGCCGGTGCCAGCGCCACCGCGTCCAGGCCCAGCGCTTCCAGTGCAGCCAGCACCGCGCACAGGTTGCCGCGGTTGTGGCGGCCCGGCAGCGGCGTGTTGCGGGTATCGAACACCGCCTGTTCGCCGCGATGCACGATGTCAGCGCGCATGTGCCACCCCTGCGGCTGGTTGAACCAGACCACCTCACTGTCGGGCAACGACAGCGCGGCCAGATGCGGATCGGCGGCATTGAGCACGGCGATGCTCGGCGCAGCTTCAGTCACCAGCCGCAGCTTGTCTTCGATGTAGCGTTGTTCGCTGCCGTGCCAGTCCAGGTGTTCGGGGAACAGGTTCAGTACCACCGCCACCTGCGGGCGGGCGCCACTGCGCGCCACTTCGCCGGTCTGGTAGCTGGACAGTTCCACCGCCCAGTACTCCGGCGCGGGCTGCGGGTCCAGCACTTCCAGCAGCGGCAGGCCGATGTTGCCGACCAGGCCGGTGCGGTGGCCGGCCGCCCGCAGCAGGTGCGCGACCAGCGCGGTGGTGGTGCTCTTGCCCTTGGTGCCGGTCACGCACACGGTGTCGTGCACGATGCCATCGTCGGCGGCGTGTTCGGCGAACCACAGCGCGGTGCCGCCGATGAACGTAGTGCCCTGCTCCGCCGCCGCCAGTGCGATCGGCTGGTAGGGGCTGATACCAGGCGATTTGATCACCACATCGAACGCGGCCAGCGCTTCGGCAGTGGGTTCACCCCGCACCTCCAGCAGCCCCTGCGTTTCCGCACGCGCGGCTTCGGCCTCGGCGGCCGGACAGAACAGGCTCAGCGCCAGCGACGGCAGGCGCTCACGCAGTACCGCAAACGCGGCGCGGCCCTCGCGGCCCCAGCCCCACAGCGCAACGCGCTTTCCTTCAAGCTTCGAAATCTTCACGCACCCGTTCCCACAGCGCAGCCGGAACGCGGTGCTCGCCCTGCAGCTGCAGCAGCGGTGCCAGTTCCAGTTCGGCGGCATCCAGCTGCGGCTGGATCTCATTGCAGAAGCGCTTCACCAGCACGTCTTCCTTCCATTCCGGGCGCAGCGCCAGGGTCGCCATCGCCGCACGCGATTCGCGGCCTTCGCCCACGCACTCGAACGGCTTGTGGTCCTGGAATTCCAGCAGCGCGTCGAAGCCACCGGCCTGTTCGGCATCGTCCAGCAGATTGCGGCCGAAGATGCGCACCAGGCGCGTCTTCGGCATGAACGGGGCCAGCGCCAGGAACACGAAGTGGCACTTCGGGCAGACGCCGCACCAGCGGTTCACCGGGCGCTCGCCGAGGATGTGGAAGTTGCGGTTGCAGCTGGAGAAATGCGCGTCGTAGAAATCGGTCTTGGCGAACTGGCGGGCCACCGCCAGCTCCGACATCGGTCGCAGCAGCGAGTAGTACTGCAGATCCGCCGCCACGTACTTCCGCACATGGCTGCCGAACGCCTGCTCGCAGGCCCAGCCCTTGGACCACTGGTGGTTCACTTCGCCGGTGCCCGGAATCTGGCTGCCGTAGCTGGCCGAACGCTCGTTGGAGAACACGACCTGGTCCACGCCGTGCAGCAGGGCGGCCAGCACCATGATTGCCGAGTTCACCACCGTCACCGGGATATGGCCGTTCCAGGCGCCCTGGCGGTTGAGCTCGAACAGTTCCGGTGCCAGCGTGCGGCCCAGGTTCAATGTCGGCAGGCCGGTGCGCTCGGCGCACGCACGGATCAGCTGCGAGCCACCGATCCAGGTCACCGTCTCGTCCACGCCGGCACGGCGCAGCGCTTCGATGCTGACCAGCGAATCCTTGCCGCCGCCGATGGCCACCAGCGCGTGCGGCCGCAGGCCCAGCGCCGGCGTCTGCACGGCCTCGCCCTGCACCGGCAACCGGAAGCGGCCGCGCAGGTTCAGGCCGTTGCGGTAGGCGAATTCGCCCAGGCCATTGAGGTAAATGGTCTCCACCAGTGCGGCGGTATCGGCATCGATGCTGTAACTGTCGATGCTGACCGTATCCGGTACGCCGGCCTTGTAGTAGCTGACGCCGGCGATCAGGTGCAGCAGCTGCAGCGCACGCTGCACGGCGGCGGCGCGCGCCTCGTCCAGCACGAACGGGGCGCCGGGCACGGTGATGGTTTCCACCATCTCCGGGCCGTCGTCGAAGGCGTAGACCAGCCGGGCCACGCCGGTATCCGCTGCGAAGTCGCAGCGGACGAAGCGGAAGCGGGAAACCTGGTGTTTGTCGAAAGCAGTCATGGTGTATCCGGTCAGGCACGGGCCCGCGCGAAGGCGCGGGGCGTGTCGGTGGGCGGGTGCAGGGCGCGCGCGGTGGTCATTCGATCACGTCTTCGCGCGGCAGCATCCGCTGGTTGTAGGTGTTGGCCATCACATAGCCGTAGGCACCGGCATCGGCGATCAGCATCACGTCGTCCGGCGCAGTGGACACCGGCAGCTTGCGGCGCTTGCCGAACACATCGCTGGATTCACAGATCGGCCCGACCACATCGAACGCCGCTTCGGCATACCCCCCCTGCCGGCTGAGGTTCTCGATGTCATGCCAGGCGTCGTACAGCGCCGGGCGCATCAGTGCGTTCATGCCGGCGTCCAGGCCGACACGGCGCACGCCGTCCTTTTCCACCACCTGGGTGGCATGGGTCAGCAGCACGCCCGATTCGGCCACCAGGTAGCGGCCCGGCTCGATCGCCAGGCGGAATGCCGGGTGCAGTCCCTTTACCTCGGCCAGGCCCTCGGCCCAGGCGTCCAGGTCGAAGGGTTCGTCTTCGTCGCTGTACGGAATCGGCAGGCCGCCACCGATATCGATGGTCTGTACGCTGCCGATGCGGCGGGCGAAACCGGCCAGCTCATCGCACATCAGGCGCCAGTGCTGCGCGGTTTCCACGCCGCTGCCCAGGTGCGCATGCAGGCCCACCACGCGGCTGCCCAGTTCGGTGGCCGCGCGCACGAACTCGTCGACGCGGGCGATCGGCAGGCCGAACTTGGACTCCTTGCCACCGGTGCGGACCTTGGCGTGGTGGCCCTCGCCCCGGCCCAGATCGACGCGCAGCCACAGCTCGCGGTTACGGAACAGGTCCGGCCAGCGCTGCAGCGCTTCCACGTTGTCGACGGTCACGGTCACGCCCAGCGCAAACGCCGCCTCGTACTCGCTGCGCGGGCAAAAGCTGGGGGTGAACAGCACGCGCTTGGGCGACAGTTCCGGCAGGTGCTGGAACACATGCTTCAGCTCGCCGTGCGACACGCACTCCAGGCCGAAGCCTTCGGCTTCCAGCAGCTGCAGGATGGCCGGGTGGCTGTTGGCCTTGATCGCGTAGTAGCGCTGGTCGATCGGCTTGATTGCGGCCAGTGCACGGGCGCGGGCGCGCACCGTCGGCAGGTGGTAGACGTAGCGCGGCGTACCGGCATCGGCCAGCTGCAGCAGGTGCGCACGCTGGCCGCGCCACCACGGCGTGCCGCGCGGGCGCACGGTGCCGGCAATCTCGCGCCAGCGCGGGCCGAACACTTCGGTCTCTTCCACCGGCATCGCGCCGCTGTCGATCAGCTCTGCGTGCAGGATCGGCAGCAGGCCATCGGCATCGGCCTCGTCGATGACGAAGGTCAAGTTCAGGTCGTTGGACGACTGCGAGATCATGTGCACGCGCTCGCGGCCGAAGGTGGCCCACACGTCCGACAGCTTGTGCAGCAGCGACCGCATGCCGCGGCCCACCAGGGTGATCGCCGCGCACGGCACGATCACCTTCACCTTGCAGATCTGCGACAGGTCGGCCGACAGCGCGGCCAGCACATCGGTGTTGACCAGGTTCTCGGACGGGTCCAGGGACACGGTGACGTTGGTCTCGGCCGAACCGATCAGGTCCACCGACAGGCCGTGCTTCTTGAACAGGTTGAACACATCGGCCAGGAAGCCGACCTGCTGCCACATGCCGATGCCTTCCATCGACACCAGCACGATGCCGTTGCGGCGGCTGATCGCCTTTACCCCCGGCACCGGCGCGGCGCTGCCGTCGATGCTGGTGCCCGGCAGTTCCGGGCGCTCGGTGTCGAGGATGGCCATCGGCACGCCGGCATCGCGGCACGGCTTGATCGAGCGCGGGTGCAGCACCTTGGCGCCGGTGGTGGCGATTTCCTGCGCCTCGTAGTAGTCCAGGCGGGTCAGCAGGCGCGCGTCCGGCACGTCCTTCGGGTTGGCGCTGAACATGCCCGGCACATCGGTCCAGATCTCCACGCGGCTGGCGCCGAGCAGCGCACCGAAGTACGCCGCCGAGGTATCCGAGCCACCGCGGCCGAGGATGGCGGTGCCGCCATCGGCATGCCGCGAAATGAAGCCCTGGGTGATCAGCAGGCGGGTCGGCTGCGCGCGGAAGCGCTGCATCCACTCGGCATCGGCACGCCACCGGCAGTTCACCGACAGGCGCTGCGACCAGTCGCTCTGGTTCGGCTGCGGCGGCATCGCATCCAGCCACTGGCGGGCATCCATCCAGCCCATGTCCAGGCCCGTGGCGTGCAGGTAGGCTGCGCCCAGGGTGGAGGACAGCAGCTCGCCCTGACCCAGCACTTCAGCCTGCCAGTCCAGCGGACGGGTCGCGGCGCGCGCGTCGTCCAGCAGGCCCTGCAGCGCCGCCAGGCGTTCGGCCAGTACCTCGCGGCCCAGGCCCAGTTCAACCAGGAAGCCCTCGTGGCGTTCGACCAGCGCCGCCACGCGATCACGGCTGTCCGGTGCGCCGTCGGCAATCGCGGTCAGTTCGTTGGTGACCCCGGACAACGCCGACACCACCACCAGCACGCGCGAGCCGGTCTCTTCCGCACGTTTTTTCGCCAGCTTCCCGATCGTGTCCCAGCGATGACGACGCGACACCGAGGTGCCGCCGAACTTCAGTACGATCCAACGATCGACAAGGGGGGAAGCTGACATGGATTGGCTATGTAGAATGTGGGGAAGCCGCCCTCGGGGGCGGAACCTTTGATTCTAAGCGCAATATCCCCGTAGATGGCCGTCCTCCGTTACCTGCAGCTCGATGTCTTCGCCCCCCGCCCCGGCACCGGCAACCCACTGGGCGTCATCCTGGACGCCGACGGGCTCTCCAGCCGCCAGATGCAGGCCCTGGCCGCCTGGCTGAATCTGTCCGAGACGGTGTTCTTCCTGCGCCCCAGCGCGCCGGGTGCCGACTACCACATCCGCATCTTCACCCCGACCCGCGAGCTGGCATTTGCTGGCCACCCCAGCGTCGGCGCCGCCTGGGCCGCGGTGAGCTGTGGCTTGGCGCAACCGCGCGACGGCGCCCTGCTGCAGCAATGCGCGGCGGGGTTGCTGCCGGTACGGGTGAGCGGTCCGGCCGAGGCACTGCAGATCCAGCTGGCCAGCCCACCGGCACGGCAACTGGACACGAGGGTGGACGCCGCGCCGGAGACGCTGCTGGCGCTGGCGGCCAACGGGCACGTGCCCGAACTGTGGGACAACGGTGCACGCTGGTGGCTGCTGCCGCTGCGCGACGCCGCCGCCGTGCGCGGACTGGCGCCAGACATGGCGGCCCTGCGCGACTGGAGCCTGGCCACCGACGCTACTGGCCTGGCCGTGTTCGCCGACGAGCCCGGCGACGACCACGCCCGCGTGGTGCGCGCCTTCTGCCCCGCTGACGCGGCCGCCGTACCCGAAGACCCGGTGACCGGCAGCGCCAATGCGCTGATCGGCGCCTGGCTGCGGCAGCGCGATGCCCTGCCCGGCCGCGAAGGCCGCTACGTGGCCAGCCAGGGCCGCGAAGTGGGCCGCGATGGCCGCGTGCAGGTGCAGGTCGACGCGCAGGGCACGGTGTGGATCGGCGGCCAGGTGCAGTGCGTGATCGACGGCAGCATCCATTGGTAGCGTCGGGCCACGCCCGGCGAACGCCGCACACGGACGCCGGGCATGGCCCGGCGCTACCGTACCCCTCTCGTTCTACGGAGTTTGCCCCCTATGACCACCCGCCGTTTCCTGCAGCTGGATGTGTTCTCCCCGCGCGCCGGCGCCGGTAACCCGCTGGCCGTGGTACTCGATGCCGAGGGCCTGGACGATGCCAGCATGCAGGCCATCGCCCGCTGGACGCGACTGCCCGAAACCACCTTCGTGTTTCCACCGCAGGCACCCGGTGCCAGCTACCGGCTGCGCATGTTCAGCCCGCAGAAGGAAGTGCCGTTCGCCGGCCACCCCAGCGTCGGCACGGCGCATGCGGTGCTGCAGGCAGGCCTGGCCACACCGATCGATGGCGTGCTGGTGCAGGACGGCATTGCCGGCGCCCTGCCGCTGCGCGTCAGCGGTGAGGGTACGCAGCAGCGCATCGCCATCCGCACCCCGCGCGCGCAGCTGGCCGAGACTGCCGAGGCGACCGATCCTCGCCTGCAGGCCGCACTGAAGGGCTGGCCGCTGGGCACGCTGCCACCGGCACGCATGCAGGGCGGGCGCAGCTGGTGGGTGGTGCAGGTGGCCGATGAGGCCGCATTGCGCGCGCTGCAGCCGGACTGGGATGCGGTGGCCGCACTGGCCGAGACCACCGACAGCATGGGCGTGTTCGCCTATGCCTTCAGCGATGGCAGCGAGGGCTTCGACCTGGCGGTACGTGCCTTCGTCGGCAATGGACGCCGCTTCGAAGACGCCGCCTCCGGCGCCGCCAACGCCGTGCTGGCCGCATGGCTGGACCTGCGCGATGCGCTGCCGCGCGGCCGCGCACCGTTCGAAGTCAGCCAGGGCCGCGAAGTGGGCCACGATGCGCGCCTGACGCTGCTGGTCGACGAGGACGGCGAGGTCTGGTCGGGCGGCCAGGTGCAGACCGTCATCACCGGCACCATCGATTGGTAAAGGGACACTGTAGAGCCGAGCCCACGCTCGGCTGTTCTTCGGCCAGATCACGGGACCTGCAGAAGCCGAGCCTGGGCTCGGCTCTACAGATGCGCCGGCTCAGCCCAGCTCGGCTTCCAGGCTGATCGGCACGGCGCTCAGTGCCTTGGACACCGGGCAGTTCTGCTTGGCGTCATCGGCAATCGCACGGAACTGCGTGGCGTCGATGCCCGGCACTACCGCCTTCACCTTCAGCCGGATCTGCGACAGCTGCGGGCCGCCTTCCAGCGACAGATCGACCTTGGCTTCGGTATCCAGCGAGGTCGGGGTAAAGCCGGCTTCGCCGAGCTTGGCCGACAGCGCCATAGTGAAACAACCGGCGTGCGCGGCAGCGATCAGCTCTTCCGGATTGGTGCCCTTTTCGTCGCCGAAACGGCTGTTGAAGCCGTAGCGGGTCTTGTCCAGCAGGCCACTCTGCGGCGTGCTCAACTGCCCCTTGCCCGACTTCAGATCGCCTTCCCAGTGCGCGGTGGCGTGTCGCGAGATTCCCATGTGCTGCTCCTGCGTGACGGTGATGAACGGTCACCCTCGCACGGGAGGCGTTAGCCCTGCGTCGCTCCGCCGCACGCTGGAGGTCGTCTTCCGAACCCGGCGCGTGGACACTTCCTCGCCAACCGGAAACGCATTTCCCTCTTGTTTTCAGTGGTTTCGCGCATTCCGACGATGGGCGGGCGCCGGCCATGGCGTGCGCTGCCACACCCCCATCCCCCACTGCCGGCCATGTACTGAATCGGCCTGGATATGAAAAAACATGCACTTTCCGCGCTTCGGGCTATTGGCGGCGCCCGAGAGTTGCCCTACATTGCGCTTGCCGACGGGGTTCGGCGCCGACCAAACAACCAACCGTTCACGGAACAGGAAACCATGGCAAAGACCGCTAAGAAGGCTGCCCCGAAGAAGGCAGTGAAGAAAGTCGCGACGAAGGCAGCCGCCAAGCCGGCCGCTCCGAAGCCGATCAAGGAAGTGCTGACCAAGTCCGGCCTGGTTGCACACATCGCTGAAGCCTCCGGCGTCATCGCCAAGGACGTCCGCGCTGTGCTGGCCTCGCTGGAAAGCGCCGTCGCCTCCTCGGTGCACAAGAAGGGCGCTGGCTCGTTCACCCTGCCGGGCCTGCTGAAGATCACCACCGTCAATGTGCCGGCCAAGCCGAAGCGCAAGGGCATCAACCCGTTCACCAAGGAAGAGCAGTGGTTCGCTGCCAAGCCGGCCACCACCAAGCTGAAGGTGCGTCCGCTGAAGAAGCTGAAGGACGCCGCGCTGTAAGCGCGCGCCCCAACGCGGATTCCGACGGGACGGCTCTGGCCGTCCCGTTTTTTTTGTCCCAACCACAGCCCGCAACACAGCGTTGCCGCATCCCCGGGAATGCGCGTACAGGCCCGTCGCCATTGGCTGGGCGTGGTGCGTTGCGGCCCCGGAACGTACCGGGTGGAACACTGCGTGCAGCCCCGGCCATCGCCGCCGGGCACGGCCTTGCCTAAGGTGGGCGCATCCTCCACAGCTACGGCGAGCGTCCCCTCATGGCCAGCCCCTCCACCCGCTACCGGATCTCGGTGACCCCCATCGAAAAGGACGGGTTGCAGTGCACCGGGCGCTGCACCATCGAACTGGAACATCGCGCCAGCCGCGACCTGATGCGCCTGCTGGAAGCGGCGCCGCGCACCGCAGGCATCAGCGGCGACGAGCGCGCGACCCTGGTGATCGCCACCCAGCTGCTGCGCGACATCGTGCAGCGCCACGCCGAAACCGAAGGCCATGCCTTGGCCGCCATCGCCGCGCAGGTGCTGCCGGCGCTGGATGCACTGGAACAGCTGCCCTCCTCCCGCTGATCGCGGCACAGCCGATACACTGCCTCCTTCCGTTCGCCTCGGGGAGGAGGCAGACATGCGCAGGTTCCTGATACTGATCGCACCGCTGGTGCTGCTGGCCTGTTCCCGGCCGCCATCGCAACCTCATCCTGCGGATGCCGCTCCGCCGGCCACGACCGAGGCGGCTGCCCGCGCGAAGCCACAGGCCGTCGCAGAAGGCGATGCAGCGGCCGTGCAGGCCATCGATGTCGATCCCCTGTTTGCCGCCGTCGCGGCCGAGGCCGAGCTGCCGGCGGGAATGCTCAATGCCTATGTCATGGCCCTGCTCAATCGCGATCGCAAGGCCATCGACGCCGCATGGACCTTCCCGCCCAGCGATGCACGACGCGCCGACGATGCCGCATTGCGCCAGCTCACGGACGTGCGCAGCCTGCGCCTGACCAGCGAACTGCCAGTCGCGCGCGACGGTCACCAGCCACCGCAGCTGCTGGAGGTTCCGGTGCAGATCCGCGCGGTGACCGCTGAGGGCACCTTCCGCTTCGGCGGCTGGTACCGCGTGCAGCCCAGCAGCGATGGCCGCGCCTGGCAGATCCAGTCGGCGCAACTGCGGCCATCGCTGGACTGAACCGTTGCAGCGGCATGCACGCGCGATTCAGCCGGCAAGGCTACTCTTTGGTCCATCCATTCCGCATTCACCGGTCACCGCCATGCGCCTGCGTTCCCTGATGACCCGCCTCGCGGCCTCCACCGTGCTGATCGCTGCTGCGATCGGCGCCCAGGCCGCCCCTTCCATTTCCGGCCGCGAACTGTCGGTCGGTGCCAGCGACGTGCAGCAGTACCTCGATGGCAGCTTCCCGCGCACCCAGGACGCCCTGGGGGGCCTGATCGCCCTGACCATGAGCCATCCGCAGCTGAGCCTTCCGGCCGGCGAACGGTTGAACCTGGGCATGGACGTCGCACTGGCCACCGCCGGTAGCAACCCGTCCAAGCTGGGAACGGTGAAGCTCAGCAGCGGCCTGCGCTACGACGCGCAGACCCAGGGCTTCCACCTGCAGCAGCCGAGCGTGGATGACTTCACCCCGGCCAACCAGGGCGGTCGCCTCGATTCGCGCACCCGCGGCCTGCTCAATGCCTGGCTGAGCGACTACGCCCAGCGCGAACCGATCTACAAGCTGGACCCGGCCGTGGCCGGCCTGCTCGGCGCACTGCAGGTGCAGTCGGCACAGGTGAAGAACGGCAAACTGGTGGTCACCTTCAACCAGAACCTGGGCAACTTGGTGCCGGCAGGCGTGCTGGGTAAATGAGGTAGTGCCGGCCGCTGGCCGGCACTACCCGTAGCGCATCAGGCGGCAAGTGCCTTGACCACCGCCTCACTGAAGGCGGGAATGTCGTCCGGCTTGCGGCTGGTGATCAGGTTTCCATCGATCACAACCGCGGTATCGCGCCATTTCGCACCTGCGTTGACCAGATCCTGCTGCAGGGACGGCCAGGACGTCACGTCGCGCCCCTCAGCAAGGCCGCTGTTGATCAGCAACCACGGGCCGTGGCAGATGGCCGCCACAGGCTTGCCGGCTTCATCCACTGCCCGGATGAAGCCGAGTACAACCTCGTCGGTACGCAGCGTGTCCGGATTGATGACGCCTCCGGGCAGGACCAAGGCATCGAAGCGTGCCGGATCCGCTTCATCCAGCGGAATGTCCACCGCGACGGCGTCGCCCCAGTTCTTCTCCTTCCAGCCCTTGATCGTCGCCTCCTTTGCGGGCGACACCACGCTGACGCGCGCGCCCTCGGCTTCCAGCAGCCGCTTGGGTTCGGTCAATTCGGACTGTTCGAAGCCGTGGGTGGCCAGGATGGCAATCTGCTTGCCCTTCAATCGCTCTGCCATGGGTGCACTCCGGTTGGGGGAGCCGACAGAATGGAAGAAAGGCCCTTGCACGGCGGTGACCCTGCCGTGCACGGCAGGTGGAGAGCCTCCGGGTAGTGCCGGCCAGGGGCTGGCACTACCCGGTAACGATCAGCGCTTGGGCTGCAGCATGGTGCCGGTGCACTTGGGCGAGCCGCAGCGGCACTCCCAGATCTTCTTCAACTTGGCGGTATGGCGTTCGGCCAGGGTGATGCCGTAGTTGTAGGTCAGTTCCTCACCTGGCTTGATGTCACGCAGCGCCTCGATGAACACCTTGTCGCCACGGCTGTCGCCGTCTTCGTCTTCCTCGATCACCGCCTCGCAGTTCGGGTCGCAGCTGTGGTTGATCCAGCGCGCGTCATTGCCCTTGTAGTTGGCATCGATCACCCAGTCGTCATTGAGGGTGAACAGGAAGGTGTGGCCGCTTTCGACGTCGCCGCTGTCATCGGCATCAACATCGCCGTGGCTGCGCAGCAGGCCCTTGTACTGGATCACGCGCTCGCCCTGCTTGATCGGGGCCACGGCGAACACGCCGTTGCCATGGATGGCGGACTTGCGGGCTTGGATCTTCTTGGGCATCGGCAAGGGAAGTCTGCAGCGAAAGGAACGTTGATTCTCGCCCATTCCGGGTGATTGCGAAAATCACCCCGTTGGCGCAGCATTGCGCCCTGGCAACGGCCCCGGTGTGTTCTCCCGGCCCGGCCCCAGCGCCGGCTGAATGCCCGGGTTGGATGGCGGCGAAGAAAAGCGTACAATTTCAGTCCGCTTTAAGAACCACTCGCATCCCCATGTTGCGCGTCACCAAACTCACCGATTACGCCACCGTCGTACTGACCGTGCTCGCCGCCCGTCCGGGCGAGGTGCTCAGTGCCACCGAGCTGGCCGAATTCACCGGTCTGGAGCCGCCCACCGTCAGCAAGGTACTCAAGCCGCTGGCCCAGGCCGGCCTGGTGGAAGGCCTGCGTGGCGTGCGTGGCGGCTACCGGCTGACCCGCCCGGCCATCGAGATCTCGCTGTTCGAAGTGGTCGAAGCGATGGAAGGGCCGCTGGCCCTGACCGAATGCAGCCACGACCACCACCAGTGCGGCATGGCGCCCAAGTGCGGCGCGCGCAGCAGCTGGCGGCTGATCAACGACGTGGTTTCCGAGGCCCTGCGCGATGTCACCCTCGCCCAGATCCTGCCCCCTCTCCCCCTTGCCGATGACGAACAGCGCCGCACCATCGCTGTCGACGTCGTCTCCTGATCCGTAGGCAGCCCCCCATGGCCACCGAAACCATCGAAAACGTCGCCCACGACGACACCCCCAACCGCGAGATCCACGAGCAGCTCGGCCGCAAGTATTCGGCCGGCTTCATCACCGAGATCGAATCGGACTCCCTGCCGCCGGGCCTGGACGAGGACACCATCCGTGCCCTGTCGGCCAAGAAGGATGAGCCGGAGTGGATGACGCAGTGGCGCCTGGACGCCTACCGCCACTTCCTGACCATGCCGATGCCGGACTGGGCCAAGCTGGAGATCGCGCCGATCGATCTGCAGGCGCTCAGCTACTACTCCGCGCCGAAGGGCCCGAAGTACGCCTCGCTGGATGACGTGCCCAAGGAGCTGCTGGACACCTACGACAAGCTGGGCGTGCCGCTGCACGAGCGCGCCAAGCTGGCCGGCGTGGCGGTGGATGCGGTGTTCGACTCGGTGTCGGTCGGTACCACCTTCCGCAAGGAACTGGCCGAGAAGGGCATCATCTTCTGCTCGATGTCCGAGGCCATCAAGGAACACCCGGAGCTGGTGCGCCAGTACCTGGGCACCGTGGTGCCGGTGGGTGACAACTACTTCGCCGCGCTCAACTCGGCGGTGTTCTCCGATGGCAGCTTCGTGTTCATTCCCAAGGGCGTGCGCTGCCCGATGGAGCTGAGCACCTACTTCCGCATCAACGCCGGCCACACCGGCCAGTTCGAGCGTACCCTGATCGTGTGCGAGGACAAGGCCTACGTGTCCTACCTGGAAGGCTGCACCGCGCCGATGCGCGACGAGAACCAGCTGCACGCCGCCGTGGTCGAGCTGGTCGCGCTGGAAGATGCGGAGATCAAGTATTCCACCGTGCAGAACTGGTACCCGGGCGACGAGAACGGCGTCGGCGGCATCTACAACTTCGTCACCAAGCGTGCCGAATGCCGTGGCGCGCGCAGCAAGGTCACCTGGACCCAGGTCGAAACCGGCTCGGCGATCACCTGGAAGTACCCGTCCTGCGTGCTGCTGGGCGACGACTCGGTGGGCGAGTTCCACTCGGTGGCGCTGACCCATCACCGCCAGCAGGCCGACACCGGCACCAAGATGATCCACGTTGGCAAGCGCACCAAGAGCAAGATCGTCAGCAAGGGCATCAGCGCCGGCCGCGGCCAGAACACCTACCGCGGCCTGGTGCGTGTGGACCGCAATGCCGATGGCGCGCGCAACTACACCCAGTGCGATTCGCTGCTGATCGGCAAGCAGTGCGGCGCGCACACCTTCCCCTACATCGAGGTGAAGAACCCGGGCGCCACCGTCGAGCACGAGGCCACCACCTCGAAGATTTCCGACGACCAGCTGTTCTACTGCCGCGCCCGTGGCATCAGCCAGGAAGACGCGGTGTCGATGATCGTCGACGGCTTCTGCAAGCAGGTGTTCCGCGAACTGCCGATGGAGTTCGCGGTGGAAGCCAAGAAGCTGCTGGAAGTCTCGCTGGAAGGTTCGGTGGGCTGACCGCCCGCCCTGCCCTCGCACAACGCATTCTTTTTACCGGCGGGCCCCGGCCCGCACCACGGAAACCCCCACCATGCTGAAGATCGAAAACCTCCACGCCCGCATCGGCGACAAGGAAATCCTCAAGGGCCTGTCGCTGGACGTCCAGCCGGGCCAGGTGCACGCCATCATGGGCCCGAACGGCGCCGGCAAGTCCACCCTGGGCAATGTCCTGGCCGGCCGCGACGGCTACGAAGTGACCGAAGGCAGCGTGCAGTTCGACGGCGTCAACCTGCTCGACCAGGACCCGGAAGCACGCGCCGCCGCCGGCCTGTTCCTGGCGTTCCAGTACCCGGTGGAAATCCCGGGCGTGAACAACACCTACTTCCTGCGCGCGGCACTGAACGCCCAGCGCAAGGCACGCGGCGAGGAAGAACTCGATTCCATGCAGTTCCTCAAGCTGGTGCGCCAGAAGCTGGCCGTGCTGCACCTGAAGGACGAACTGCTGCACCGTGGCGTCAACGAAGGCTTCTCCGGTGGCGAGAAGAAGCGCAACGAGATCTTCCAGCTGGCCGTGCTGGAACCGAAGCTGGCGATCCTGGACGAAACCGACTCGGGCCTGGACATCGATGCACTGAAGAGCGTGGCCGATGGTGTCAACGCACTGCGCGCTGCTGATCGCTCGTTCCTGGTCATCACCCACTACCAGCGCCTGCTGGACTACATCAAGCCGGACGTGGTGCACGTGCTGGCCGATGGCCGCATCGTCAAAAGTGGCGGCCCGGAGCTGGCACTGGAACTGGAAGCGCACGGCTATGATTTCCTGAAGGACCGGGTCGTGCCCGAGGCGGCGGTCTGATGAGCGCCCTGCTTGATTCGATGGCCCAGGCCTTCTGCGGCAGCGATGCGCGCCGCGAAGTGCTGGATGCGGCCCTGCGCGATGGCCTGCCGGCCGCCCGCAACGAGGCCTGGAAGTACACCTCGCTGCGCCAGCTGGAGCGCCGTGCGTTCGCGGCTGCACCGCTGTCCCCGCCGGCCCTGGATGCCGCGCTGCTGGAGGACATCCCGGCACCGCGCCTGGTGTTCGTCAACGGCCGCCTGGACGCCGCGCTGAGCGACGTGCAGGCCTTGCCGGCCGGCGTGCAGCTGCAGCCGCTGTCGGCCGCACTGGCCGCCGGCGAAGACGCCGTGCGTTTCCTTGGCCGCCGCTACGAGCGCAGCGAGGAGATCTTCGCCCGCCTGAATGCCGCGCTGGCCGATGAAGGCGTGGTGCTGCGCGTGGATGAAGGCGTGCAGGTCGACGTGCCGCTGCAGCTGGTGTTCGCCAGCGTCGCCGGTGACACCGACCTGGCCTGGCATCACCGCCACCTGATCGAACTGCGTGCCGGCGCCAGCCTGGGCGTGGTCGAGCACCGCTTCAGCGTGGGTGACTCCGCCCACCTGGACAACACCGTGCTGCATGCCCACGTCGCTCGCGATGCCGTGCTCAAGCACGCCCGCGTGCAGGCCGGCAGCGCGCGCCAGACCAGCTTCCTGCGCACCGACGCCGTGCTGGCCCGCGACGCGCAGTACCACCGCGTGGACCTGGAACTGGGCGCCGCGCTCAGCCGCCATGAACTGAACGTGCGCCTCGAAGGCGACAATGCCCAGCTGACCGCCAACGGCGTGCTGCTTGGCAATGGCCGCCGCCACGTCGAAACCCGCCTGGGCATCGACCACATCGCGCGCGATACCAGCTGCGAACTGCTGTGGCGCGGCGTCGCCGCCAACCGCAGCCGCGTGGTGTTCCATGGTGGCATCCAGATCCGCGAAGGCGCCGATGGCACCGACGCGAACCTGTCCAACAAGAACCTGCTGCTGTCGGCCGATGCCGAGATCGACACCCAGCCAACGCTGGTGATCGACGCCGATGAAGTGAAGGCCGCGCACGGTGCGACTGTCGGCCAGCTCGATGCCAACGCGCTGTTCTACCTGCGCTCGCGCGGCCTGCCGCAGGCACAGGCGCAGGCACTGCTGAGCGCCGCGTTCTGCCACGAGCCGTTGAAGATCCTGCCGGACGCACTGCGTGCGCAGCTGGCACACCGTCTGGACAAGGCGCTGGCCGAGGCAGGTGTGGCATGAACCTGTCCACGCCGCGACCGATCGAAGAACGCACCGGCGCCCCCGACTGGGACCGCGTCCGCCTCGACTTCCCGCTGCTGATGCGTGAAGTGCATGGCAAGCCGCTGGTCTATTTCGACAATGCCAACACCGGCCAGAAGCCGGTGCAGGTGATCGGCGCGGTGGACGAGTTCTACCGCCGCTACAACGCCAACGTCAGCCGCGCGGTGCATGCACTGGGCAGCGAAGCCACCGACGCCTACGAAGGCGCACGCAACACGCTGGCGCGCTTCCTCAACGTGCGGCCCAGCGACCTGGTGCTGTGCAGTGGCACCACCTTCGCCATCAACCTGGTGGCCTATTCGTGGGCGCTGCCGCGGCTGAAGGCCGGCGACGTGATCCTGATCACGCGCATGGAGCACCACGCCAACATCGTGCCGTGGCAGCTGGTCGCGCAGCGTACCGGCGCCACCATCCGCGTGGCCGAGATCACCCCCGATGGCGCGCTGGACCTGGATGCGCTGCGCGCGGCGATGACCCCGGAGGTCAAGCTGCTGGCGGTTACTCATGTCTCCAACGTGCTGGGCACGGTCAATCCGGTGCGCGAGATCTGCCGCGAAGCGCGCAAGCGCGGCATCATCACCGTGGTCGATGGCTCGCAGGCCGTACCGCACCGCAAGGTCGACGTGGCCGCGATCGGCTGCGACTTCTACGCCATCACCGGCCACAAGATGTGCGGCCCGACCGGCACCGGTGCGCTGTGGGCGCGCCGCGAGCACCTGGACGCGATGCCGCCGTTCCTCGGTGGCGGCGAGATGATCAAGGAAGTCAGCTTCGACGGCACCGTGTTCAACGATGCCCCGCACAAATTCGAAGCCGGCACCCCGAACATCGCCGGTTTCATCGGCCTGGGTGTGGCTGCCGACTACCTGCAGCAGCTTGGCCAGGAGAACGTGGAAGCACGCGAAGCCGAACTGCTGGCGCACTTCACCGAAGAACTGCGCCGCGTCGACGGCCTGCGCATCATCGGCGAAGCGCCGGAGAAGGCTGCGGTGGTCTCGTTCCTGATCGATGGCGCGCATGCGCACGATCTGGCCACCCTTCTGGATCTGGAAGGCGTGGCCGTGCGCTCGGGTCAGCACTGCGCACACCCGCTGCTGCAGTACTTCGGCGTCGCGGCTACCTGCCGCGCCTCGCTCGCGTTCTACAACACGCATGCCGAGATCGAGCGGTTCATGACGGCGTTGACGAAGGTGCGAAAGCTGCTGGGCTGAAGATTCGCCAGAATCGAGGAAGTATGAGAACGCCGCAGGAAACTGCGGCGTTTTTTATTGCGCACTGAACGCAACCAAGCAGAGGCGTGACCGGGAAGCACCGAGTGATGCCAGGAACGGGCAATCTCACCGTAATGCCGATCCGTCCACCATCAACGGCCTTGAGGCACCGTCTCCTACATGCCAACAAGCATGGATACCCCGGATGCAATCAAGAAGACGTACATCATCACGACGCCCCTCAGCACCCACCGTTCCCCCTGATGGAGCGTCTGCCCTTTTGAAGTAAGGGCAAGCACTGCAATACCGCGCAAGCACCTAATCCACCAATCAACCTTGATGATTCCGACTGCAGCGAGTACTTCCGGCCGTTCACGCTCGATTTTCAGCAACATCCTGTGAGCCGCAAATGCGTTTATCCACATGGCGCCTAGAATGATGGAAGCCAAAATGGGGAAGCTCTCAACAAGGCTTTTCATCGTTCTTCACCCTGGCACCGCGCTATAAAAATCGTCAAACACGCTCCGCAGATCAAATCATTCCGCAATTTCTGCAATACGGCAAACCCCTCCACCCACATCCGCCTCAACCTTGACGTGGAGATTATTCGTAAAATACACATCCCCATGGCAGACCACTCGGACACTGCTCTCGTAGTAAGTTAAAAGAAGTGAGGAATCAGTAGCGACCTCAGGCTTCACAACCCTGCTTTCACCGACAGGAATTGATCCTACGCCTACCACCAGCGCCAACCTCCAAGCTGACGTCATAAATCACCTCCCTTCCAACATTCCAACAATCACCGGATCCGACAACCAATCACAACCTTGCAACCCCAGCGAAAGAACCACAGCAGCCAGGCATGAGTGGATTCGACCACTCCACGCGGCTGAGTGCTCAGCATCCAACTTGCAGTTCGCCATTTCTTGCAGCCTCCGAACATGGAGAAGAATCTGCACCTCCCGAACTGATGTACCGCCCCGGCCAGTGTTCCAAAGCCATCAACAACGCGACGGCGCTCGATGACTCAGCCGCCACACTTACACCCTGCTCAGCTGAAGCGAGAAGCTGGCACCGTTCGCGAGCACTGATCAGCTCGGGAAGCGCGACAGAGATTCTCACGATGCCCGACAGGGTTCACCCTCCCACGGGTGTTTAGTCTCTCACCCGGCGAGCCTAACTATCACAGCGAGTTGATCAACTGAAGTGCTGAACAACGACGCTAGCCACTCCTTCAAGAGAACGGATTGGAGATGGCCGCATAAATCACTTCAGGCGGCTCATCAATTCCGAACGCCTCTCTATGCATCATCTCCTCAATATAGCGATGTTTTTCTATGCCCCCAGGATAGGGGCTTACCACCTCAAGAAAATCACGACCACCAACAGCTACAACAAAACGCTCATGAATATCCCAATAGCACAGTGAGCCGGACGAATGGTGGCGCAGCACAACTTCGAAACCTTCAGCGCGACTATCAATCTCGTAAATATCGTAGGCATCAGCAATGAGAACATCCTCAATCTGCTCGCCGTCCGCAGATATCCTCGACAGCAGCGGCCGGTCACTGCCAGAGACCTTGCAAAATGCGAGCCATATAAAATAGCAATCCACAATTGACAACGACCACGGGTATACAGCGTTGCTCCGCCCTTTCACATATTTCATAAAAAGCAGGGAATCATCACCAAACATGCAACCTACTCCTCCTTAAGTCCAACCTTAATCACCTCTTTAATCTTGGTTCCGGTTCGTTCAGCGCTGAGCCGGGCTGAGGAGTCGATGCGTTCAAGGGCGCAAGAAGACCCTTGACGTACCCACCGAGGCCAACTACGTCCTCAGCTGTACCAATCAGGTCCCGTCGCATCATCTTCTCGACATGCTCTACACCACCAAGTCGCGCGACAACATCCGCAAGGAAAGTGACATCTCCCGCAAATAACGTCACGTCCTGATCCAGCTTTACGACCCAGCGACCATCACGCGAAAACAAGAAATGATCACGCATGAAGTTCCCATCTTCCAGCCAGTAGAAGCGCAGGCTATCCAGCCCTCGCTCAATTTCCACAGAGCTTCCACCGTCGGAGCACTCTGAACATCGAACCGCGCACATTGCGATATCTGCAAAGTGCTCCGAAAGTGCGCTCAGCCACGCCGCCCAAACATCGTTCGGAGCAAAATCCTCATACAGGTTGCGATCAAACGCCATCCCTGCCCAGTCCTCCCGGAGGAGAGGGAGATCCGGAGGGTTAGCATCCGAGAGGGATGCCGCAATGAAATCTGGCCAGCAACATGTAATGCTCATGGCTTCTCTGAGTGCACTCAAGCCCACTCATCAATACTCCGCCTAACGGCCAACACCTGTGCTTCGGCATAGCGGGGATCGCGAATACGGATATCGGCATCATCAAGATAGTGCCATATCACGTGAGGAACCCCGATTTCATACGAACTTGACCGAATCACGTTCTTGATAAATTGCGCCCTCTGGTACCAGCCAGACACCTGTTCCTCGGAAGCAGGCTCGGATTCCAACAGCCTCCACAGACAGGCTAAAACGAGATTCTTTTCATCGATAGCGCTCAATGCGATACCTCATATTCTTCAACCAAGGCGCCCCCCCCAAAGCCTATCGACGTGATCGATCAGCTCGCAATGACACAGACGCAATCGCGCAACGAGGAGAACTGAGCTGCCCAGGAGTGCCATGGCGTAATGTGACATCTGCGACTCTACCAGCGATCGAGAATGTTCCGAAGCCCCTTCCTGGCAAGTGTCACCCCTAAGACGGGGACCATGTGATCACATGTTAGGCGCGCCTTTGAATCATCCCGCTTTCCTGCCATAGAAGGCAGAAATGAAAGCACATGACGTCATTTCCACAACCTATCACTCACTTCAGATCTTCAAGATTGACGAGCACATCTCCAAATTTCGCACGTGGCACGGGACCAGGGATTCGTAGGGAGCGAACTTCAAGGGGGGCGTGAATTTCGCCAAGCAGCAGATCACCTGTCGAATTGTCAGCTTCTCTTGTCCTGAACAACCCAATTATCGAAACCCATGAATACGCGTATTCGTCAAATACGCCTTGCTGCATATCTACTGGACCTCTAATTCGAACTTGAGTCTCCTCAGTCACTCCGGCCTCAAACAACTCTTTGCTTGAACTCAGTACAAAGAGCTCCCGGCTCACCCCGAGATAGCCCTCCATCCGCACCAACTTTCCATTGAATAGCCGGGGCGTAGCAGCTAGTTCCCGGAAGCTGACTCGGCAAGCGGAGCTGCCCTCGACCCCACAGCTCTTTCCAGACGGTTCGCCCCCGCCTTCTTGATGCCTGCAACCAGCCCCGTAGAAAATAAAAAAAATAACCATGAAAAACCGGAAATCAACATTCACGCCCACACCTCTGCGTCGCCATCCAGCGCCATGGGATACCGCTCACCTTCTTCGCTCCACACCCATAAACCCAAGCTCCTCCTGCCAGCCGAAAAGTGCGCGGAATCATTGATAGCCAAGCTCATCAACAATAGCCTTGCACTCGGGATCCAAATCGACATGAAATGATTTCAACTCCCCGGACGGCAGTTTTCCGTCGTCCGAGCGATGCATTACTGCATATCCTCGCAGCCCTGCCACCGTCCCCTCAGGAGCAATGTCGTAGACATCCCCACCCCACCCCCGCGACGACTTTACATAGTCGGCCACCACCAAAAGACAGTTGTCATCCAGCCGACCGCTTCCTATTTCATGTAGCGAACAACCAGCGACAGATACAAGACATAGCACTGAAGTGCGCGCAAACCCTTGAAGAACCATCGCTGGTCGTCGGCATCGAGATGAACTTGTAGATTTCACAGCACTCCCGCCACTTGTCGAGAAACCCAGGAAGGAACACCGTGGGCCGCGTGTCCACCCGCGTTTGCGGTGGTGATTCTATCAATAGCGCGTCAGCCACTGTTTGGCGACAACGTGCTCCCATTCTACTTGGGATAGCCATTCGCCCATCACCCCTTCAGCCATGACCATCCGAACCACCTCACCAGAAAGCTCATACACCGTACGCTCGATGACATTTCCATTGACAGCGGTAATCACCGCCGGTGAAGCCAACGCATCGGTGCAAGTGTACATGACCACTTCATCGGCAGCGCCCAGCACTATATACAGGCTATGCGCACCAACACCGCGAGTGCCGCCCGAATCAGTGGAAAGCCAGCCCTTTTTCCTTCCGACAGCCCACCCTCGACCTCTCGGCAATAATCGTCACACACTCATTCAAAGGAAGCCCACAGGTGTCCGCCGACCTGACGACACCTTGATGATCGGCCAAGACGAAATATACCCCCACCCTTTCGCTTCCAGCCTGATCAAATGATTTCCTGACATCAATTAAATGTACCCTGCATATTTGCGCTTCTGGCACGCTCCCGGAAGCACTAAAAACTGACTCAAGCGCAAGTGCGTAGTGATTAGCCGCTGCGTTTCCCGGCTCATGATTTATGACCACACCCAAACCTTCATCTCTTCCGCCACAGGCGGCAATTCCTAAAAAACAAAGCGCCGCCACAATAATACCGGCCAGCCACCCAAAGCGATCAAGCACTTGGGAATTTCTCACTGAAATACCTCCCAAAACTTGGCGCACCCGCAATCTACATCCTTTCACAGAACCTGAGCATTCGCTTCACAATGATCGAGGCACACTGGCGTTCGTCAATACCACAAGTCCCCGCAGTCAAGAGTTTCCCGCTACCATCAGTCAATACATAGAAAATCCTTCTATTTCTCCGCCCCTCCCGAGAGAGTTCGAGCTGCGATACCACTAACTCTGCATTCACTTCCCGCTCCCCATCCACAGGGCGCGAATGTATGAGTTCATCCATATCAGCATGGATCTTCTGAGATGAGGAGCTGTCGTGGTCCTGGTTGGCCACCCGAAGAAGACAACCGCGGTCCTGCACACAGGAGGCAAGAAGCAGCATCGGTAAGGCAGCAGATAGAGAAATTATGATCTTCATCGAGACCTGCCCAACCAATAACCTCGAGTTCAAACCAGAATGCGCTCCGCACCACCCGTTCCTATCATCGAATCCAAACGAATTATTATCGGCATTCGCGCAACTGCTGCCTCTAATTGGAGAGCCCCACCCCGCAAGGTGGAACCCCGACCCGTTCATGCCGCAATCTCTGAAGATCCATCTCCATCAGTTCGCGCGTAGTCTCCGGCGGATCAAGACGCAAACCTTCCTCGAGGATTTGCATCGCGCGCTTACAGTCTCCCCCGCCTTGCTCAAGGGAGAGAAACAGTGCCAATCGCTGCATTGAACTAACGTCCATTCGTGCGACCCCCTCCTCAAGCCAGTAGCGATACCGCTCCATGTCGCCACGCGTCGAGTAGTGCCATTCAAGCTTAAGACGGGCCCCTGCATTCCCGTTTTCAGCCATCGAAATCTGACGTTCCAACTCTTCCTCGGAAAGGGCCAAACTTGGCGCTTCATCATGCTTCTCATTTCGGGAAAGCCGCTCTTCCTGGGGCTCCCCGTTACCGCAGCCAACAAGCAGCAAAGACAAAACAACGGAATTCGAAAGAATTTTCATTGCTTCACCTTCACCGTTTCCATTCTACGAATTCCGGACCCCAATTCAGGCTCAGCAAACTGATAGGATATTGAACCATCAGCTTTGATCGTAATCGAACGAATAGCTGGACCCGTCGGCCCCGTCCCTCCAGGCGAGAACCTTTGCCATACACCTGCACCTCCGGTTCCGTTCTCACCCATACTGACACGGAGCGTCATGTCATCTCCAGGCTTGTAGTTTTTTGGATAGCGAACGAATCCGTTGGGAGCATATACGGACGACTTATTCAGGTTCGCCCATCCCTGAGCAAAAGCCTTTGCCTGACCGATTTCCGCCCCAAGGTGGCAACCTGCCATGAATATTTCCTGGCCCTGTTTTAGCCCAAACTGGGTCCGAGCCATATTCCATGAGCTGACTGTGGAGTAGTTTTCCATGCGCCCCCCTCGCTGGTCCTGAATGACCATGTTATTGGCGTGCCCTCCGACCGTGAACTTGCCCGGAATGTTGAGCGCATCTCCTGCCGCTCTCAGCCCGTTCGGATCAGCTTCACTGAACACGTTCATGTCTGCCCTGCCGTCCGGATCCTTGAACTTATACGGATTGGCAGAAGCGTAGCGATAGCGATTGAATGAAGCCCCTTCCGAACTAGCTGCAACTGGATCAGCCCCCAGAAATGCGACAGTTTGGAAGTCATAGTACCGCTGCTGCATGTAACTCAGCCCGGTCCCGGAGTCCGTCACATGCCCCGTATATCCCGGCCCATCCTTCAACGGCCGATTCACCACCGCCCCATACGGCTCATACACCGTACGCTCGATGACGTTTCCGCTGGCATCGGTGATCGCCACAGGTGACCCAGTGCGTCAGTGTGGATGTACTCGACGACTTCCTGTGCGACCGCCGGAGCCACACAGGCCGCCAGCAGCACCACCGTGGGCACCGCCCGAATCAACAGCGAACAGAGTCCATTCATGGCTTAGTCCCAATTCAATACGCCGCGGGTGA
>NZ_JAOCCT010000030.1:0-66872 GCF_029840555.1 Stenotrophomonas sp. GD03877
GCGGTCACGCAGGTAGTCCATCCACTGCGGCAGCTCGTCGTCGTTCAGGCCACGCAGCAGCACCGCATTGAGCTTGATCGCCGGCAGGCCCAGCGCCTGCGCCAGGGCCAGGCCCTGTTCGATCTCCGGCAGGCGGTCATGCCCGGTGATGGTCTTGAAACGTTCGCGCTGCAGGCTGTCCATGCTCACGTTCAGCGCGGTCAGGCCGGCGCGGTGCCAGCCCGGCAGGCGCCGCGGTAGCAACGTGCCATTGGTGGTGATGGCCACCTTGCGGATGCCCGGCACCGCCGCCACGGTGGCGATGATCTCATCCAGGTCCTTGCGCAGGCTGGGCTCGCCGCCGGTCAGGCGGATCTTGCTCATGCCCAGCGCGGCAAACGCACGCACCAGGCGCGCGATTTCTTCCACCTGCAGGAAGCGCGGGCGGCCATCGGCCTGGTAGCCGTCGGGCAGGCAGTAGCTGCAACGGAAGTTGCAGGCTTCGGTCAACGAAAGGCGCAGGTACGGAAAGCTGCGTCCGAAACCGTCGGTGAGTTGGCGGGGATGATCTGCCAGTGCGCCCTCACCTACCGGCTCTGGCGCCCGAATGAGCTCGGCTGACATTCTTAGTCCTCCCTACGACATGCCGGCGCAATCACTGTGAAATGACCACCCTGACCGGGATCGACTTCGCCGCGGGGGTACCACTGATGCGATCGAAGTAATCCAGAGGTAGCAGTGGATTGAGTTCAGGGTAGTAGCCCGCAATCGCGCCACGCGGCATCGGATAGTCAAGCACAGTCAACCCATCGACCCGCCGGCAGACGCCATCACTGGAGATCGTCTCGAGGCTCACCTGTTCCTCCTTCCCAATCCCTCGTGCTACTCGATCTTCCAGGTTCATGAAGAGGATCATTCGATCGTTATACACACCGCGATAGCGATCGTTGTAGCTGTAGATTGTCGTGTTGTACTGGTCATGGGAGCGAACCGTGGCCAGCCGAAGCATAGTGGGATCCTCGACCAGGTCGTTCACTTCAAGACCCGGCAACACCAGAATATTGGCCTTCCCGTTAGGTGTCGGCCACTCACGGCGGCGCGGCGGAATGTCCAAGTGGAAGCCACGCGGCGCCTGGATCCGTTCATTGAAGTCTGCGTAGATGCTGGGATAGACCGCCGCGATCAGCTCACGAACATGGTTGTAATCGTGCATGCAAGCTGCCCAGTCGACCTTGCTGTCCGGCAGTGTTGCCATTGCCATGCGGCACACGATCTCAACTTCCGGAAGAACATGTTCACTCACAGGCTCCAGTACTCCACGGGATGCGGTGACATTCGACATGGCATCCTCAATGGTGACAAACTGCTCACCCAGCGGGGTATGGATCCACTCCGAGCGCGCCACCACCGGTAGGATCAGCGCCTCCTTGCCATGCACTAGGTGGCCACGGTTGAGTTTGGTGGCGATGCCAACCGTAAGCTCAAGACCACGCATTGCCCTGTAGGCAATTTCGGTATCAGGAACAGCATGGATGAAGTTCCCGCCCATGCCGATGAAGACCTTGGCGGTTCCAGCCAGCATCGCCTCAATAGACTCAACCACATGGTGCCCATGTTCGCGCGGCGGTTCGAACCCGAACACGTCGCGAACTTGGTCCAGGTAGCGTTGCGTCGGCTTCTCATCAATGCCGACGGTACGGTCGCCTTGCACGTTGGAATGGCCGCGAATAGGAGCAATGCCCGCCCCGGGCTTTCCGAAGTTGCCGCGCAGCATCAGCAGATTGGCAACCTGCTGCAAAAGGCGAGATCCTTGCTGGTGCTGGGTCAGGCCCATGCCATAGCAGATAATGGTCGCACGGGAACGGATGTAGATCTCTGCACAACGCAGAATCTGCTCCTTCTTGATCCCGGACACTTGGACGATCTGGCTCCACTCCAGGGACATCACTTCTTCACGCAATGCCTCCAGCCCGACGGTGTGCTCGGTCAGGAATTCGTGATCGAGAACAGACTCGCCGGCCGCTTCCCGCTCGAACATAGCCTTCATGATGCCCTTGATCAGGGCCAGGTCACCGCCGATGCGAATGTGTACAAATTCACTGGAAATCTCGGTGGAGCCAAACGTGGCCATCTGCACGACGTCCTGGGGCTCGGCAAAGCGAATCAGCGCACGTTCCGGCATAGGATTGACCGCGACAATTGGAGCATTACGCTTCCGCGCCTCCACCAAGTTGGACATCATTCGTGGTGAGTTGGTGCCTGTGTTCTGGCCGATGACGAAGATGGCCTCAGCATGCTCAAAGTCATCGAGCACGATAGTGCCCTTGCCGACACCAATTGCCGGCGGCAACCCCCGGCTGGTCGGCTCGTGGCACATGTTCGAGCAGTCCGGGAAGTTGTTGGTTCCGAACTCGCGCACGAAGATCGAGTACAGGAACGCGGCTTCGTTCGGCGTCCTCCCCGAGGTGTAGAACTCAGCCTCATGCGGGCTGGACAGGGCCTGCAGGTGTCGCCCGATCAGCGCGAAGGCCTCATCCCAGCTACAAGGAACGTAATGGTCGGATACCGGGTCATATCGCATCGGCTCGGTCAATCGACCCTGCATCTCCAGCCAATAGTCGGACTGCGCCATCAGCTCCTGGACAGTGTGCTCCGCGAAGAACTCACGCGTGGCGCGATGCTTGGTTGCCTCCCATGCCAAGGCCTTCGCACCGTTTTCGCAGAACTCCAGCTTCTTGGTGTGATCTGCATCCGGGAAAGCGCAACTGGGGCACTTGAATCCCCCAGGCTGATTCATCGACAAAAGCGCTTTAGATCCCTTGGCAATGACGCTCTGCTGCATCAGAACCTTGGCGGTTGCACCGGTGGCACCCCAACCACCGGCAGGATGGTCGTAGGCTTTGTAACGGGGGATCTTCTGCTCTGACATGACAGGCACTCGCAGCATGCAATTGGGAGTGGGAAAAGTTAAGCACGCGACGGCCTCCCCTTCCACGGACAGTATGTCCACCCTGCCCAGACAAGACGTCCGGCGTACACGCCGGGGATCGAATCGAGGCACTGGTGTCCGATACGAGTGCCTCAACGGACCCGAAGCGCTCATCCTGGCCCTCACCACGAACAGGTCTTCACGCCACCCGCCATCGATTGTAACTATCTAATTTATCGGGCGTTTTCTAGCTACAGGCACATGTAGCGGACAGGCGGGCCACAGCCCCTCGAACAGAATGTCGGATCAACTCAGCCAAACTGTCCATCTGCGAACATTTGTAAATTTTGACCGCAGCGGGGTGTACGCCTTGGGATACTCTCCGCACTGTCAAACCACTAAGAAGTCCCCGACCCGAGGGACCCTGCACGCCCAGATCATCGTTACCGGCTTCCCTCCCCGCCAGGCCTCATCTCCATGCAAGCGCCCAGCCCAGTACCTGCCAACGAGCCCTGCGGCATCGCATATCGAAGAACCCTTCGGTGGCGTGGTGGCGAGCGCGGCTCAATCATGGACAGCGTTGCCGAAGAAGTGCCTGTCGCGATGCTCTACAACGACAGTCCTTTCTCGGTGATGATGGCCAGCCCAACGGATCTGGAAGACTTTGCGCTGGGCTTTTCCATGACGGAGGGAACAATTTCTGATCCCTCCCAACTTCTCCGGATTGAAGTGAGGCCATCGCTGGAAGGCATTGAGCTGGCGATGGAAGTCACAGATAGTGCGCCCATCGTGTCAATGCCCAACGACGCCACCCGCAACCTACCCGGGCGTAGCGGTTGCGGGCTATGTGGAGCTAGTCGACTGGAGCAAGTGCTCAGAATGCCTTTGCCAATCGACCGACCCACCACCTACTCCGCCTTGGCGCTACGCGTAGCACTGTCCTCGCTAAAAGGGCTACAGCCAATGAACGAGGCTGCCGGCTCAACCCACGCAGCAGCATGGGTTCTCCCGGACGGAGCTATCGAAGTGGTACGCGAAGACGTGGGCAGGCACAACGCACTAGATAAGCTCATTGGTGCAATGAGGCGCTCATCGACTTCAACCAACGAAGGTCTCGTGCTTCTATCTAGCCGTGCTAGCTACGAAATGGTGAGTAAGGCCGCCTATGCAGGCATGGCGATCGTTGCAGCGGTATCGGCACCCACAGCCTTAGCCATAGATCTCGCAAAGGCCGCAGGGATCTGTCTTGTCGGTTTCGCGCGCTCGGATGGCTTCAACATCTATTCACACCCCCAGCGCCTACTCGATTTGGAAGCTGCACACCTAGCAGCCGTATGACGCCAGATGACGCCTGCCGTGCAATGAGCAAGGATCTCCGCCGATGAAATTGCTAGGCACCATCGGAACTTGAGCCGCTAGCCACCACCCACCCCCTATTGGGATCGTTATGGACGCCCTCCTCCTTTCCCGAATTCAGTTCGGCTTTCTCATCAGCTTCCATGTGCTCTTCCCTGCCTTCACCATTGGCTTGGCCAGTTGGCTTGGTTTCGTGGAATGGCGCTGGCTTCGAACCCGCAACCCGGTGTGGCGGGATCTGTTCTTCTTCTGGCAGAAGATCTTTGCCGTGTCCTTCGGCATGGGCGTGGTAAGCGGTATCGTCATGGCGTTCCAGTTCGGCACAAACTGGCCTCGTTTGAGCCAGATCGCCGGAACCGTAATCGGCCCCCTACTGACTTACGAGGTCCTGACAGCCTTCTTCCTGGAGGCAAGTTTCCTCGGAGTGATGATGTTCGGCTGGGGGCGAGTATCACCACGCCTGCACTTCTTTTCCACATGCATGGTCGCACTTGGAACGCTCTTTTCAACGTTCTGGATTCTTGCCTCCAACAGCTGGTTGCATACGCCTGCGGGCTACGAAATGATCAACGGAGTGGTCCATCCGGTTGACTGGTTCGAGGTTGTGTTCAATCCATCGTTCCCCTATCGACTGGCCCATATGGCAATAGGGTCATTCATAACAACCTGCTTCGTGGTGGGTGGTGTTGGCGCCTGGTACCTGCGGCGTAAGGAGCACGTCGAAGCCGGCCGCAAGATGCTTGGGGCGGCTGTGATATTTGCGGCCATTACCGTTCCTGTTCAGATTTTCGTGGGTGACATGCATGGTCTGAACACCCTCAAGCACCAGCCGATGAAGATCGCAGCGGTAGAGGCTCACTGGCATCAGGGCCAAGAAGGTGAAGGAGTTCCGCTGGTCGTCTTCGCTGTACCAAATGAGAAGGAAGAGCGGAACGATCTTGAGATCGCGATTCCGCGTGTTGGCAGCCTCATCCTGACTCACTCCATGGATGGAACCTTCGCACCGCTGACATCCGTACCGGCGAGCGAACGACCTCCGGTCACGCCTGTGTTCTTCGCATTCCGGATCATGGTTGGGATAGGCACCCTCATGCTACTGCTCGCCTGGCTTTCTGCTTTCACCCTGGCCCGCCGTAAGCTGTTCGATTCCGGGGCCCTGCTGCGCGCTTGGAACTGGATGCTTCCAAGTGGGTTCGTTGCTTTGGTGGCCGGCTGGTTTGTCACCGAGATGGGGCGCCAGCCTTGGATTGTCTATGGCGTTTTGCGAACGGCTGATGCCGTGGGACCGCAAACGGCCTGGATGACAGCGATCTCACTCGCGGTCTATGTCGCTGGATATGCGTTCGTATTTGGTTGGGGCATCTGGTATCTGGTCAAGATCCTCCGACATGGCCCACATGCCCAAGACGGAAGTCCGTCGCTAGAGGGTGGTGATCGCACACCTGCACGGCCTATCTCGGCCGCTGATCAATCTCTCTGAGGAACGCTGACATGGACTCGATGACCTGGTTGCCCATCGCCTGGTTCGCCGTCATCAGCTTCGGCGTCCTGATGTACGTCGTCCTCGACGGCTTCGTACTCGGTATTGGCATTCTCGCGCCCTTTGCCGAGGATGAAGAGCAGCTCGATGTGATGATGAACACCGCTGCCCCAATATGGGATGGCAACGAAACCTGGCTGGTGCTCGGCGGAGCCGGATTGCTAGCAGCGTTTCCAACAGCCTATGCAGCGCTTCTTTCGGCCCTGTACCTTCCAGTACTTCTGCTGCTTGTATCATTGGTTTTCCGGGGGGTCGCCTTTGAGTTCAGGTTCAAAGCCCATCGCTCCAAGAGGCTTTGGAGCGTGGCTTTCGGCCTTGGCTCGCTTCTGGCCGCGTTCTCTCAAGGAGTGATTCTTGGCACGGTGGTGCAAGGCGTGCCAATGACTGGTGACACCTACGCTGGCGGGCCATTCCTATGGTTCAGCCCCTTTGCCATGCTTACCGGAGCAGCCTTGGTTGCCGGCTACGCCTTGCTTGGAGGCACCTGGCTAATCTTGAAGACCGAGGGGCGAACCCACGCACTTGCCAGGCGCCTGACCCGCCCCCTGGTGGTCGCCGTGATCGTGGCCATGGGGCTCGTGAGCAGCTGGCTGCCGTTCCTTGATCTGCGACTAATGACTCGCTGGTTCAGTGACGGGAATTTCTGGTGGCTGTCCCCCGTCCCCCTTCTTACGCTCGCCGTGGCAGTGGCGCTGTGGCGCGCGGAGAAACGCCCCACTCATGATCTTGCCCCTTTCCTACTGAGCCTGTCGTTGTTTGTCCTGGGTTACCTAGGCCTCGTACTCGGCATGTGGCCGTACCTGCTCCCCCCGGCATTGACGATCTGGGATGCAGCAGCGCCAGTGTCGTCGCTTGGCTTCAGCCTGGTCGGCTTGGCGGTCATGCTTCCTGTCATCCTGGGCTACACCGCCTGGTCATACCGCGTTTTCCGCGGCAAGGTGAGTGCGAGCACGAGCTATCATTGAGCGTGATATGCCGCCCATTCGCCTGAAGTGGAGAATGGGCTCAACTAAAGCCCGGAAAGGGCGAGTGGGTTCGGTGGCGGCCGACTCATGAACTGAATGTCACTGGACTATCTTCAGCTAAGCCGAAGGTCAAATGCCACCGCCTCTGGCCCTCGACTTGACTCAATCAGTTAGCCAATACGCCCGGCCTCCCAGAATCGTGTATCGCCCTAAGACACACAGGATGTGATGAGTGGGGCCTTCAGCCGACCCTGAATCGTATGCCTTCGGATCGAACTGACTTGAAGGAAAGTCGATGATTCACGGTGAGGTGGTAGAAGAACGCCTCACACCAACGAAGTCGCCTAGAAAGAAGGACTACATCATGTATGGGGCCGCTACGAGATAGCCACCTGACAAGAGTGAGTGGGTCCCTTCCCGACAGCATGGGGCTAAGTAGCTCAACAGTAGAGCCTCTGGCCAACGTGCAAACCCACGGCCGTACGGATCTTAACCATAGGTGGAAGCCCTCCCGCTCAAGCCTACGCCTTTCAGCAAGCTCCGCTCTGAGCTGACGCCGGCGAACTTGGCGGGCTATCTCCAAGTGTGGCGAGTACTCCCCCTTGCCATGATAGGCAACCTTCAGGACGTAGCCCCGGGCCCTGGTAGGAATCGGTGAGTACGAAGCTCGAACACGCGCAAAGAAGTACCCCGCGAAAACGGCAGTTGCGACGAGAACAACATGAAGTTCGCTCGGGGCGATACGGTATCCACTCGCGGTGAAGAACTGGACGCAAACAAGTCCATCACAACCCGTAGGAATCAACGTTCGATACAACGTCGTCCCGGGAACATACAAGAGAAAAATGAAGCCATAGGCGCACCATTTCCAGCAATGAACTCGCTGATCCAGCACCGGCTCCCAACTGAGCTCTCTTTTGGGGCGGCGCAGAACGTAAGCGCCAATGAAGAGCAGCGAAGGAACGCCCAATAGCAGCAGCAGGTCGATGATCTTCTGAATTGAGTACATGGCAGGGTACTTAGAACGTCGCTCCGGAGCTCCTGGGCAAACGGGATGCCATCGACTGGATTCGTGGCCGGGACGACCCGCCAGGAGTCTGGACAGGGCTGTATCGGCCGCGCGACATGGAACTTGAACCACTGATTCGTCCATGCTCAATGGCCTACTCGCGCTCCTCGGCATAGCACGGCTCCCCAAAGAACCTAGAACACCGCTGGAGGAAGCGACGGGACTTTCACTCACAACTCCAGCGCAGCCACGGACAGCAGTGTGGCGATATCTGAAGATCAGATAGACGCGGACTCGCCTCGCTGCTATGCTGGTGAGCTAGGCGAGCGATCTGAGAGACAAGTGGCCTATGTTGTCACCCAACCGACCCTCATTTCGCATTGGCCAGAGTTGGACGATTTCGTTCGTTCAATCGGCCCGTTCTTAGCCTGCGCCTGGTGCGCACTGGAGCGCTCAAGGACCGTAAGCGGGCCTGTTGCCGCCGAGGGCTTGGCCTCAGCCGCACTCGATACGCTTGCCTCACTTCGCGTACTGCAGCGCATTCCCATCGCAGCCCCCAATTCCGGGGCGAGGTCCTTGTATGAGCCTCTGGCATGGACCTATCAGGCCGCTTGGTCACGTCAGGACGTGAGTCTGGAGGCCAGGTTGACCAGTACGCTTACCCGATGGGCTGCCGAATGCCCGTCCACTGCCAAACGGACCTTGGGAACCTCGCTCGCAGAGAGCGAAGCCCGTGCATACCTGGCCAACCTGCTACGCAAGTATCGGCTATCTCCCACGCTGGGCAATGGCCTGAGATCGACCCAGCTCCCGGAGTGGAATGCACTGAGCTTGGGACGCAAGAGGTATGTACTGTGGGCCGGCATGCGCAACGTTGCGTCGGAGTTCCTGAAAGCTGATCTGGACGAGGAGGCCGCCCGTCGGGTACTTGATCGAGAGATCAGCAGGAGATGCACTTGGCTCGTTAGCCGAGTTCAATCGGGAGCACTTGGCCCGACTGACTTTTGCTTCGTGCCAGGCCATGGCTGGCGTCAGCCGTTGATCTTGGACGTGGCAATGGAGACGTTTATCCCTCTGGGCAGACAGTACTGGCTGCAGCCAAGTAGCGACTGGAGGCTTTAGCGGATACTCTCCGCGCCGCGTCCACTAGTGGGCGCGCGACCCAGCGAATCCGGTGTCAGCGGTCGACTAGATCGCGTAGGTATCGGTGGCGCCAATAGCCAGGGCTGGCCTTGAACGACTGATGAGCTCGCCACGCGTTTGATCTGGAAGGGCAACTACGAGCGCAGTCCCTGTGCCCATTGCTGCAGGAAATCCTCCTGGACAGCGGTCTCGATGGCACCCGGCCTGACACGTCGCACCGAGCCAATGGCAGCCTGCGCTGTTCGCTCAGCCCCTGACTGCAGTAGAAGCATCGCTGCGACAGTGCCGGCTCGCCCCAGCCCACCCTTGCAGTGGACCACAATGCGCAGGCCCGAATGCAAACTCCGAACGAGCATTGACCCCAGTACTGGCCATCGTTCGAGCAACCTCTGGTCAGGTGCTGCGCCATCCGTGATTGGAAGGCCATGCCATGAGATGCCCTGCCCTTCAACCACTTGAGGCAAGCACTCGATCCGCAACTCACTGAACTCCCACGGCTCGAGTAGCGTGATCAGGTGGCTGGCTCCCCAACACTGAATCACAGAGACATCCACATCGATGTCTCTCGCCCATGCCCCCGTCATCGCAACTTCTTGGTACTTACCTGGCGCGAAGGTCACACCAATTGCCCCTCCCCTTTCGCCAACCGGGAGTTCCGCGATAGCTAAAGGGTGGGTCAAACTTGTTCGAATCATGTCGGATCTCCTGAACGACAGCCCATTCCTATGCAGCAACCGGCGCTGCTGGCTGGAAGAGCTGCACCCGCCAACCCACTCACTAAGCACACCAACTACAACGGAACAACCAATCGTTCCTTCAGCATCTCAAGGGCCACTTCCAGGCCGGCGTCATCCGCGTCATATGGAGCGCCGAACAAAGAGACCTCAATCCAATAGCGCTCCTGCCCCGGATGGATGTAGTCCGCGTGATCGTCCAGCAACAGCGCTGCACCCAGGATCGGAGACACATACCGGAGGTCCTTCGTTGCCCCTCCCCAGAATGTATATGGCAACTCAGCGAACCAGCCTGGCGCGCTCCCTTCCTCGACCAGCAGCCGCGAAATCCTGCGGAAAGCTGCCTCAGGGACCGTGGTGTAGATGACCAGATGCTCGAAGAGTTCATGAGCGACCTCAAGGAACTGATAAAGCCCTGGGCGTGGAATCTGGCTGACAGCATTTGAGATCAGCGTCCCCTCGAGATCGAGAGCAAGGATGGTCGGTCGCATTGAGCGCTAGGATCCTCATCAGCAGTTGGACACTTGGATCTGGAGCGTTCCGCGCTGCGCTTGGTCATCGGACGCAGTTGCGGAACGCCAATGAGTCAGATATCTGAGAACTTCTCGGCTTGCTTAAGCTGATTCTCCAGAGACTGGATCTTTTCCCTATAGTTGGCAGCTATGTAGGGCTTGTCATTGAAGTCCAAAGCCGTCTGAGGAATTAGTTCGAGCTCGACTCGCGTTGAAGACGCTTGTCGAATTGCCAGTGTCGACCACGCATCATCACCTTTTACGAAGCCAACATTGAAGCGCGCCGTGACGCCGCGGCTCGGCTTGAGGCCATCAATCGATCGGAAGTCGCTGTGCACCCGCGACTTTGCCGTGGGCTGAGCTTCGCCATTGATGTAGAGCGTCGCCGCCCAGCTGGCCTGGCTGAGCGCCAAAGTTGAGCTATTCGCAATTCGCGCCTCAATGACCGGCTTCGGGCCAAAGAAGCTGTCCTCGATCCGTAACGTTGCGCCACTCGCACGCACTCTTTCTAGTTCGGTGATCGTCGGCCGCTGCGCGTTGGCCTGCTCCTGCAGAGCAAGAATTTCTTTTGGATGGGCATCCCTAATCTGCTTGATGTGCCCCCTAACCACCTGTCTTATAGATGCATTCGGGTAGGCCTTGTTCAGCTCAGCCAGATCAAGGCCGGCAACGGCCCAGTTGAAGGCATCCCGCTCATGGGCACTCAGCTCGGCGTCAATTGCGTCAATCGACGCTCTGTATTGCTCCTGCGTGCCGTCAGTGACCAACTTCCTGTCTACTGGACCGCTGCAGGCGGCAACTAGGACCGTCAGAGCAAGCAGCAAGCCCTGCCTGCCCCAGCCAGCTGCGTCGCGTCGACGTTGTTCTTTGATCATGCCCTTCCCCTGTCAATGAGAAGCACAGGATATCTGGTTTTTAGATATCGGAGAACTGGATATAGCTTCTGAAGCCGCTCAACCAGGGTGCGGCCGTGGCCAAGACAATCCATCGCAAGGAATACGCCGCCCTGATTGAGACCGTCAGAGACGCGCGCTTGGCTGCTGGCCTTACCCAAGTACAAGTGTCCAGCAAGCTGGGGCGCAGCCAGTCGTTCATTAGCGATGTTGAGACAGGGAAGCGCAGGGTTGACGTCGTGGAGCTTAGGGACATAGCGCGCCTGACAGGCCTATCCCTGGGCAAGCTCATTGCCGACTTTGAGAAGCGACTCAAAGACTGACTTTACTGAGCTAAGGCTCAGTCTTCTTCAGATGCGTACCACTAGGCTCACGCCTAGTGCCCACCCCACTATCCCGCTCAACGAGCATGCGACCACTTTGAGCAAATGGCTTCTTGCCAGTTCTGGCTACACAGGACTGGCTGGTCAAGTGGTGGCCTCCAGCGCACCATCCGAGCTAGAAGGGAAAGCATTCATAAGCCCTGTCGGCGCGCTTGACTGACGATTCCTTCGCAATAAGAGGTTCAGCGCTTCAAGGAAATCCCTTTGGGGCGACCTCTTCGTACTGACCATAGCTTAAAAGGCTCGGCATGCATTGCAGAACCAGCATGCGCATCTCCCCGCAAGAACAGTGACCTCCACCGCGCGGCTAGCGTTGATACCTCTCCCTTGTTGACGCCACTTCAAGGTAACGAAAGATCCTGGAGGCGCATCTCACGGCTCATCAACCATGGGATGCGGATGCTCAACGTCAACCAGCATGTCGACAGAACGCATGAACTTCAGAAGCACTGCGCCCAGAGGCTTGATGCGGGTGTAAGGCGAGCTTCCGATGCTAGAAGTGGGCAGGACTTCCGCCACGCATGCCGCTACCGGACTGATTGGCGCAAACTGCTTGAGAGTTGCAACCTCGCCGTGACAAACATCCTCCGGCACGTCCAGCAGCCCAAGAAACAGGTCGTCAATTGCATCTTGAGTCGGCAAAGATCCGCCGAGCTCAGTCCCAGCCAGCTGCGCGAATGCTCCTTGCCTTGTCAGATCATTCACGAAAGCAAGATAGTGCGAGTGAAACCGGGCGAAGAATGTATCCACCCCACCTGTGCGAGGAGTCACCGGAAGCATGCACGGATAGTCATCTGCGAAGAATACCCCCTTCGCCGAATTGCTACTAAACGCGCTGGAATCCGTATTGCCAAGTGGAAACCCAACATCCTTTGGCAACAGCGATCCCCTACGAAGCCTGACCACCCGCTGCTCCATCAACAGCTGGATTGCCGTGCATGCGTCGGGGCGCAATCCCCAAACAGCACAAAAACGAATAATTGCCCAGCGTAGTGCATCCCGGACATCTACTGCAGTCTCGAGCCTACCGCTGTCTATAGCTAACAGATAGTTACACGCACACAGGCCTATCGCGTCCAAGGAGCCACCTTCGGCCACGTTGAACATGGACTCCAAGGCATCTACCCGACTTGGCGCATAGCTGCTGAGGCCAGGGAGATTGTGATGAGAAGCCACCAGGCGTTCGGTGATGGACGGCATCAGTAGCCCAAGACGCTCCATTAGTGATCGACGTACGCCCCGCAATTGCTCCGCAGTGGGAGCCTCTGTGCTGCAGATCATCCAGATCGGATGCTCGAAGGCCTCCTTTGCAGCCGCGAACGCTGGATCCCCATGCACCGAGTCAATCAAGTATCCACCAGGACCGCGTAGCTTCCCTGGATGATGCCCCTTGCTGAAGAACCGGTAGAAGGATCGGGGACGACCGTTGGCCGCTTGCGCGTGTATATCGAGCCCAACTCTAGGCAAGAGCAACTGATCAAGATCATCCCAGGTCAGTCGATCGCCATGCAGCCTTCGCACAACGCAGGCCCACACGCTATTGCGGACGACCAGCGCCACGTCTGTTGGAATCTTGCCACGAGGCATACTTATGGATCTTCTGAAGCGGGACTAAAGAATCCCCTAGAACTGGCTGCAATTGTGCATGATGGGGTCCAACGGTAGCTAGGAGTTGCGTCATGCCTATCCAGAATCCAGAAGCAGCAGTCTCCACCGAACTCAGTCGCGAGCTGCTAGAGCGGCATGGGGAGCTCATGGGCGGCAGCGACCTCCAGCGGAACCTTGGCTTTCCAAACGGCCGCACCTTCGGCCGAGCCGTCCAGCGTGAACTTTTGCCGGTTCGCACCTTTCCGCTGCCAGGTCGGCGGGGGTTGTTCGCCAAAACGCGAGATGTCGCTGAGTGGCTGAACTCGCTGTAATTCCTGAGCACGCGAGCTGAGGCCGAAGCCAAAAGGCCCGCACCACTTCTGATCTGCTGAAACTCACCTAGGCGCACAGTGCGCCCCTGAACGGCTTGACGCCAAAACTCCAGCTTCAAAGGAGGCATTTAGCCCCCCAGTTCATCAAATCTCCGACCCCGGAAATGAAATCGCCCCCGCAGCAACGGGGGCGATAGCCTCTCGCCGGAGCGAGAGGGGGTGAAGCTCTACGATAACGTATGTAGGCTCCCGCAATTCCGACTTCGTGTCAAGCGGCAAAGCTGCTTGAGCGGGCATCTGCGCGCTCCGACTGCCATCGTATGGCAATCGGCACGGCACCCCATGCCCGAAATCCCCAATGACCCTGCTGGCCATTGCCGCCAGTACCGAGCCTCATTCTCCGAGGCCAACCGGGAAGTCGATCGATGAAGATCCAACACTCAGCTGACCATGCATTGAGTCATCCCTCAATCGCGATTGCGCAGCGCCACTCCTCGACCATGCGAACTGCAGTCATCCACAAGGAGGCAGCATGAGCAACCACGCGACCAATCCCGTGAGCCCGTTCCAAGGCGTAGCGTCTGCACGCGCCTCCGACCCGCTCCACAATGGGAAGGATCGACCGCTGGCCCCCCGTGAACTAACCGCTGGCCAGATCAAGAGGGGGGACATCTTCACCTTCTTTAGCCCGAAAGAGAACCGGACGGTTACCGTACACGGCCCCCTGCAACTCGCGCTTCGACTGCAATTGGAGTTTGATCCATCAGTGGCGGCCGTGACCGAGAGGCCTCGGTCCATCCCGGTAGGACTTGACAGCATGGAACTCCATTTCTGGTTTCAGAGGCGCGGAGGCCAGGAGATCTATGCAAACGTCATTCCGAATTCGCAGACAGTACCCGGCGTGGATGGCAAGCGTCGTCCTCGCGAGCTGGACCGGCTTCGTTCAGCAGCCAAGGATGCAGGCATCTCTTTGTGGCTAATCACGGAGGACGAACTCAAGGCGCCCGGCGGCAGGAATGAGCTCTGCTACCAACTGCTCGGGTTCTGCCAGTCAGCCAAGGATCTGGGGAGCAGCCTGGCGTTGCGACAGGAAATCGCCGCGACCATCGAGCGAAGCGGCAGCATCAGTGCAGATGAACTCATCCATGAGCTCAGGCACCACCCTCGAACTCACATTCAGGGGGTCGTGGCTGAGTTGCTTCACGTCGGATTTCTGGCGACCGATGCATTTCCTCGAATGACGGGGCGATCAAGGATCTGGAGGGCCGACCCATGAGTTCCAAGTTCAATGCCGTCGACCTCGAGTCGATCCGGGCAACTCCAAGGCCAAATGGGATCGTACTTCCAGCTGATCAACAGTCGGAATTTCAAGCCCGCCTGTCAGCACTCACCAGCGTCCTTGATGGGGCAACCTTGGTCGACGCAGCCCTTCGATGGGGCGTGCCGCGAAATACCCTCTCTCGAATGATCCGGACCGCACTGCTCTTCGACGAGAGCGGTCATCGAGTCGGATACCGAGCCTGCATTCCCTATGCGCGATTCAGCGTGTCAGATCGCAACAACTCGGTCGTCCCCGATAGTTCACATCCGTTCGCCATAGATGCTGTCCTGCAAGCGATCCCCGAACTCGGCGATGCAGTCGCAAGATTCAAGGGCGCCTTGCCAACACAGTCCAAAAGGAGCCCCGCGTTCGACAGGCTGCATTCCCAGTTCGTGAAGGTGCTGACTGGGAAGGGCTTTCAGGCCATGTATCCGCTCAACATCCGTGACAAGGGAAGACGAGCACTGACCTCCCTCATAAAGCGCATCCGAGGCACAAAGAGCGAAAATGAGATGCTCTTGGCTGCGGATGAGCCTACTTCCACCCGAATCGAGAACCTACTCAGCATTCGGCCATTTGATCGAGTTGAGTACGACGAGCATTCCGTCGACATCGACGCATGGCTGGCCATGCCGATGGCGGACGGCTCATTCCGGCTAGAGAAGATTAGTCGGATCTGGCTACTGGCAGTTGTTGATGTCGGGAGTGGCGCCATCCTTGGTTGGGAAATGGTGCTTGGCCGGAAGTACGAGCAACACGATGTAGTCAGCCTGTTCGCGAAGATCATGAGCCCCTGGCAACCAAGGGATCTGAGCACGTCGAACTTGAGCTACTCGACTAGTGCATGGATGCCGTCGATCTACCTAGTGGATGAGGTAGTGATGAGAAGCGCAATGATCGCAATGGACAACGACTCATCCCATCACGCCAAGATGACAGTCCGAAATCTCATTGATCATCACAAGGGAATCCTGCACTTTGGACGATCCGGGATGGGCGAAGGTCGCCCCTACATCGAGGCTCTATTCAAGAAGATTGAGAATGGCCTGCTGCGCCACATCGCCGGCGGCTTTGCTCCCGCAACGCAAGTGAATGAGCGTCAAGTCACTACAAAGCTTGACGGGAAAGACCACCCCATTCTCCTGGAGGTCTTGAAAGACCTCATTGACACCTATGTTACCTCGCACAATGTGACGAGCCGGTCCACTCGCGAACCCAGGTCGCCCAAGCGAATCATTGATGAGCATCTGGCATCTGGGGAGTGGGTGTGGCATGCACCTGGCACCGAAGATGACGTGAGAAACATGACCGTTAGGCGGATGAAGGTGACCATCAGAGGCTCCAGAAGGAGTGGTGTACCTCCCCTCGTCTATCTCGACCACGCTAGGTACAGGTCACCAACACTGTCTGGACAGTGGCACCTGATTGGGCAGTCATTTGACGCAACCTACGAAGACTGGCGAGACATTCGCAAGCTGACCCTCTGGAGAGGCGGTAAGCGTGTACTCACACTTCACGCTCTCGCCCCATATGCGAGCGTGGCCCACACGCTGTCGATCAGGAAGCGCGCGGCACGCTGGGCGAAGAGCGACGCGTCACGGGAGCCCGGTAACTACTGTTTAGCCGACAACATTGAGGCCTATCACGCAGCCGTCCGATCGGCGGCCGCTGGCGTCAGGGACAGCGCCTCGCTCATGGCAGCTGGCGATGTGCCCAAGCCACCTTCCACGACCAACAGTCAGGGGCAAGGCTCTCCACTGATGGGAATCCGCAGGGCCACGTTCAACACGAGGCTCCGCTGATGAAGGCCCCGGCGAGCCTTGAGAACCACCCAATGCACGCGCGACATCGCCCCAATATCCAGACTCTCCCCTTACTGCGAATGGCATCTGGATTCGCCACGTGCCTGGAGTATGGGCGGCCGAGCCTGAGGATCATTGGCGATGGCCGGTGTGGGAAGTCAACTGCCACGCGAATACTTGAAACCACCACTTCTTGGCGACCATTTCCTATTGGATTCCTCCGGATGGTCGTCGGAAAACCGACTACCCCTAGCGAAGGCAACTTCTTCCGCGAGGTCATCCTTGGACTGGGCATGAGGGCAACAACCGTAGCCAGCCCACAGGATCTCCTCCTCAGGATCATCCGGGCAATTGAGCAGGAAGCCGCTAGAGCATCGGCCGACGTGGTCGTGATTGCGATCGATACGGCTGAGCAGCTCACGCTCAAGGACTACGCCCACCTTGCAAAGCTTCAGAACCACTTCCTCGGATCATCAGTGCAACCGTTCTTTCTCTTCATCCACCAGAGCAACAGCGTGATTGGAGGCGCAGACGATCTTAGTCAGCTGGCGCCGCCACATCTGTATGGCCGATTCTTTGTCGACAGCCATCCTTTTACCGGGCTTCTCTGGGACATCCCGACGGAGGACGCTGACGTGCAGGACGCATGTGATGTCGCCTTGGCATTTCGCCAGCTTGACCAAGTTATGAGGTGGCCGGACGAGGGAGGAAAGACCTACACCGAAGCATTCGCACCCTATGCTTACAGCGTTGGCTGGCGCCTTGAGAAGGAGACCGAAGCGATACGCGAACGAATTGAGAACCTTGCCAATCAAGGCAACTATCCCGTTCCCAAGGATTGGCTCATGGCCTCCTTCAACCAGTTTGTCTACCACCTACTCACCAAGATCGCTGCTGGGCGCAACGATTTCGAAGGGCTTACTACCCAGCACATTGATGAAGCTCTCCTGCGCAGCGCATACGCCGGCTTCGAAAGCTCAAGAAATAGGGCCGTAGGCAAATGAGGAGCGGCGCTCAGCTGGTCGGCGGCAACCTCCGACTTGTTCCATACCAATCGGCTTTTGGCTGCGTCGCGAGGCTATCGCGACTGAACCAGGCCAGGCGGGTCACGGAGTACTCACAACTCCTCGGAATCAAGCCAAACAGAAACATCAACCTGCTCTTGAGCCTGACGACCTCGCAAGTACAACAAGAGGCACTCTCTACAACCCTTGGGATCGAGACTCCGCCCGAGTGGGACTTGGCGGCGTGGTATCCGTTCATGACGGACGACCCGAGACTGCCCTCCCATCTCAGGTTGAGGTACTGCCTTCCTTGCATCAGACTCGGGTATCACACCACACTGCATCAGCTGCCCTGGATTTCCACGTGTCCCTGGCATGGCGTTCGCCTGCGCCAGAGTTGCCCACGATGCAATGGATTTCCGGTGACAGTCGCTGGCACGCCCACGAAGTTGCTCACCTGTGCGTGCGGCTTTGACCTTATGAATGAGTCGGCTTCCGCCTTGCAGAGACACCCCCACCCCAATGCCACGGCGTATCTACAGGCCTACCTCAACTGGTGTGCGGAGCAAAGGCGTACAAGTCGGCTGATCGTAACTCCAGGGGTACACGTTGATCCCAGCAGGATTTCCAGCCTTGTGGACCTTCCTCCTGGCCTGGCGCTACGCCAGGCCAGGAGGGTCTGCAACGCTAAAAGGTACAGGCTCACGACACACCCAGATCAACAATCACCACCAGCAGGCGCAGATACAGCACTACGTGCAAACCATACGGGCTCTGAGGACGACTCAGGCCCAATCCTCCGTTACATTGACCAGAATGCAGCCAGAGGTTCCCGACGAGGTCGATCAGATCAGGCCTTTAGCCCTCAAGGCGAGCGAGTCGCCGGAGCTCGGGATCAACCGGCTCCGGATGGATGGAGCAGCTACGCCGCGACCAGGCCAGGCGGGCGCTATCGAGTGATTCACCCCAACTATTTGAACTTCGTAGATGAGCTCCTGGGCAAATTCAGCCATTCCAGCCCGCAGCGGGTGAGCAACTCGGGATTGGGACTACGAGTGAGACTAGCGGTGCTCGCCCAGGGCTACGCGGACGGCATCCTCCTCTCGGAGCATGAGGGCAACTTGAGCGCGCTTCCGGAGCGTTATAGATCGCCCAGTCCCATTGCGCTTTTGGATACGAGCCATCCACACGAATTGCGCGTGGCGTTCGGATAACGCAACCCTAAGCAAAGGCATCGATCGCCCCACCCTAAACTTCTGACGCACAACTCAGCTGCCGAGATAGAGAAGCCGCCTGTTTGCACCTGGAAATGGGCGGCACCCATTTATTCGTAGCATTTGCCAACAACAGCAATCGAATCCACGCCAGGGCCAGGCGCCTTCAATCCGTGATGCTGATGCACCAGTCAATGCCAGATGGCGCCATCGGGCAGAGACTCTGGCTGGTCTACCATCAGTAGATAGTCAGGAGCAAGATGACGCTGAGGGTTCGGCGCCGCGCGATAGGCCTGAATGACGTACTGGACCAGCGGGACTTCCACCCCAAACCGAAGACCTTAGGTGCCCCGCATGTACTCCTCGCGCACCATCTGCCGTTGTGCGCCAGTCAGTTGCGGATACTGCCCACCGCTAGGATCACCGATGACGCGCTGTCCTGCCGCGTGCGGGCACCCGGGTTGACTTGGCGATAGGCGCCCCACACCACCGCCGTGGTCATCCAGCACCGCGCCGCACTCGCCGGCCTGGAGGGGACTTCGGCGGACACAACCTGCGCTCGGGCTTCATCACCGAAGGGGCGCACCAAGGCTTGGCGCTGCCCGCCCTGATGGCGAATACCGATCACCGCTCGGTGGCCAGCGCGGCTGGCTACTTCCAGCAGGGCGGCGCCCAGCACAACCCGGCCGCACGGCTGCTCGACGCGGATTGAGCCCGTCCCAGGCGCGCCGCGTCCCGGCACCCACCCACGCCCTTGAAACTGTGAAAGCCATCCCAATGTTGATCGGGAGCTATCAGCTTTCCGGCCCGTGATCGGGGAAGAGTCGCAGTTCCTGCGACAACGAGCCGGCAAGTTGGCAGCGGGGAAGTCGCAGTACCACCTCACCTATCCGCCGGTCGGCACGCGCCCGGCTTGGAGATCGATGCATGGGAACGCAGCACGTAGGCCATAGGGAGCTTGTCAATTTTGCCGACGATCGGGTCAATCTGCCACGCGATAAAGCCAATGAGCTACGCGCGCAGGCGCGTGGACTGAGAGAGCGTCTGGAGACCTACCTAGGGCAGCACCCGGATTTCACCCTTCGAAAGATGATCCTTTCGGGAAGTCTGGCAAAAGGCACCGCATTGCGGTCGCTCAACGACATTGACGTGGCCTGTTACATCAGTGGGGCAGACGCCCCCAAGGACATTGGGAGGCTGCTGGAGTACTTGGCAGAGCGGCTTCGAAAGGCTTATCCAAATTTCAAGCCCGAACAAGTCAAGCCCCAGACTTACTCCGTAACAGTCTCGTTCCAAGGTTCTGGGCTGGATGTGGACGTGGTGCCGATCCTCTATGACGGCGATCCTGACTGGTATGGCAACCTAGTCAGTCAGGATGATGGCTCGTTCTTGAGAACCAGCATTCCCCGGCACCTAGAGTTTGCCAAGCGGCGTAAACAATTGCAGCCTTCGGATTTTGTGCAGGTGGTGCGCTTGGTCAAGTTCTGGGCAAGGCGCATGAAGACGGAAGTTCCCGGCTTTCGTTTCAAGTCCTTCATGATCGAGATGATCCTGGCAAAGCTGTGCGATGAGGGGCGTGATTTCTCCAACTACCCCGAAGCGCTCCAGCACTTCTTCACCTACGTGGCGCAGAGCGGCCTTCGCGAACAAATCGCATTCCAGGATTACTACCCTACCGCCATTATCGCCGCCTTCTCCGAGCCTATGCAGATCATTGATCCGGTGAACGAGAAGAACAACGTGGCCAAATTGTACGGTCACGCGCAGGTCGATGCCATTGTCGAGGCGGCATTGGATGCCGGCGACGCGATTGATGCGGCACTGGCTGCACCGACCAAGCAGGAGACCGTGCGCTACTGGCAAAAGGTCTTCGGCTCTTCCTTCCAAGCGTGAGGGCCCTATGACTGGCAGCTACACACAATCAAGCACCAGCACCTTTACGATCACTCATGCCCGCCACATGGCAGCGAAATTGGCCGCCGACCTCAAGCGTATGCAGCGCTTCTATGGGGCGCCCAGCGATGACAGAATCGCCGCTTATGAGACCGAAGTGGTTGAATTGTTGAAGGCCGGCTATCTGGACACAGTCACCTACGGTTTCAAGCGGGGTGATAACTGGATCGAGCCCACACTGCGCTACACCGCAAAAGATCTTGCAGGCATGTCCGGAATCGATGACGATCCCGGCAAGCTCCGCCCAGGCGCAGATGTATCCGGGGCGAGCTTCTACAACTACCTGACGTATTCCTCTGCCTGGTTCACGCTGTCGGCTCCTCAGCGGGAGTCATTTGAAAAGTCGCTTCCATTTCAGCGTACCGGGGCAGCCGAGCCTGGTATCAGCGGAAGCCTGGTGTCTGACCGCAGCTACTCTGCGGGTGGCAAGGCACTCGACCGCCTCAGTGTCAGGAGCTACTAATGCACTCAAAGCCAACCCTTGACGAGTTGTTTGATCAACGTCGCATCTATCCGGACATCGACGCCCGCACCCGATTGGATCGGCTGATTGGCGTGGACGATCAGAAGGCTCGCTTGTCGAAGATTCTCGGCCTGCTAGTCCACCCAGCTGGCCTGGAATTGTGGGCCAAGCGCCATCACCCAGGTGCCGCAACGCTGCTTGATTCCGTACTGCGCCGACCTCCTTTGGTCATTCTTTCCGGTGACGTCGGCTCTGGCAAAACCGAATTGGCAGAGACTATCGGTGATGCCGTGGCGCGACAGGAGAAGATTGATATCACCTTGTTCCCGCTCAGCCTGGCCACCCGAGGCAAGGGACAGGTTGGCGAGATGACCCAGCTACTCACCACAGCGTTCGACTACGCGCTGGCAGAAGCGACCAAATTGCAAGGTCGCGGAAAAAGCACCGGAGGGGTCATCTTGCTGGTGGATGAGGCCGATGCGCTGACCCAGTCTCGGGAATCGGCGCAGATGCACCATGAGGATCGAGCAGGGGTCAATGCCTTCATCAGGGGTATCGATCGTCTGGCGCAGACGAAGGTGCCCGCCGCCGTGATCATGTGCACCAATCGCCTCAACGCGCTGGATCCGGCCGTACGCCGTCGCGCCGCTGACATTTTGACCTTCAACCGTCCTGATTCAGCTCAGCGACGCTACGTCCTGGAACACCAGTTGCGACCGCTGGGTCTATCCTCCGTGCAGATCGAAGGGCTGGTAGAGGCCACTGGAGCGAAGGATGGACAAGAGGTCGGCTTCACCTACTCTGACATCACACAGCGGTTGATCCCCTCGATCGTACTAGATGCTTATCCAGACCGATCGATTGAGAGCAAACGCGCGCTTGAGATTGCTCGCCCAATGCAGCCAACGCCGGCGTTTCAGGATCATGGCTGAGATGCCTTCCCAGCACGCGCCGGGGCGCCGCTGACACTGTTTCGTGTGGCACAGCTGGCTGCCCCACCCCAGTCGCTGCTATTTCACATTGTTGACCAGGCAAGCGCCTGCTGCTGAGTGTATGGAGGTCCCAAGATGTCCCAATGGTCACTTTCACAGCTGCTTTCTTCATTGCATGAGGATGTTCAGCTGCGCCTTGCCACTGTCCGGAAGACGTTCAATCACCCAGGGTCCAAGGGGGATGCCAGTGAGAACGTGTGGATCAGCTTGCTGGATACCTACCTACCAAAGCGCTATCAAGCTGCGAAGGCACACGTGGTGGATAGTCAAGGAAATTTCAGCCAGCAGATTGATGTGGTGATTTTCGATCGGCAGTATTCACCGTTTATTTTCACCTACGAGGGTGAAATCATTGTTCCTGCCGAGAGCGTCTATGCGGTGTTCGAAGCCAAGCAGACAGCGAATGCAGAGCTGGTGGCGTACGCCCAGCAGAAGGTGGCAAGCGTTCGACAGTTGCAGCGCACTAGCCTGCCAATCCCGCACGCGGGTGGGGTCTATCCGCCAAAGGCCTTGATGCCAATTCTTGGCGGGCTGCTGACCTTTGAAAGTGACTGGAGTCCAGCGCTTGGGCCCTCCCTGGAAAGGGCACTGACCGCCAATCCCGGCGACGGGCGCTTGGACCTTGGCTGCGTTGCTGCGCATGGTCACTTCTTCTTTGACCATTCCAAGGATCGCTATCTCTTTGTGAATGAGAACAAGCCCGCGACGGCGTTCCTCTTCAAACTCATCGCCCAACTTCAGTTCAGTGGGACCGTACCGATGATTGATGTTGAGGCTTACGGCCAGTGGCTGACGAAGTGATGGCTTGGTCATGGCAGCTGTTGGGCGCGACATGAGGCATGCCTGCCCGGGTACTCCGCGCTGTTTAGCGAGGAAGCTTGCCTGAGGGAGACGCCTCTAGGCTTCACGCGCTTCGTGCCCAGCTCGAGGTGCACCGAGTGAGGTCGCTGCCTTCCGGCCCGGAGCACGGATGTTTCAACTTGGGGCGTCGCGCGATTAGCTTGTGCACAATCAGCGTCAGCGGGCCAGCGCGAGGCTGGCTGAATCTCTAGCGATGCCGCGACTATCCCTTCCTCCGAGTCCGAGTCCGAGCCCCACCTCGACCACGTGGCGGGGCCGACCTAAAGGAAGAGGTTCGCAACCTCCAATGGCCACCTCGACTGCTGCGAGAGCGGCTCGGCCACAATCATCGATAGCCTGCCGGACAAGAGCATTCCAGTCCCCACAGCATTGATTACGCTCGTTTGAACTACGCCGCCGGGCACAGCCGCTCCATTGGCTTTGCCTCAAATTAGAAGCCGTGCATTGGCGCCGCACCAAATTCATGCACTAGCGTTGTGCAATGTCCAACTACACAGCATTGGCGCGCGCGCGATTGTGGTGCAACACCGCATCGATCCATTGATTAATCAATGAGATACAGAATCATAGTTTTGCGCGTGCAACAGCCCTGCTGTGGCATGGAGCCTGATTGTGCGTGATCGCAACCTAACCGGCCCTTGGGCCGGTTTTTCGTTTAAGGGTGGCCGACTGGTCACACCCGAAGGCCGCGAGTTGGAACCGCAGGACCTTGCTTGGCTGTCCCTGCTGGCCGCACAGGCGCAGGAATGGCGCCGAATGATGGAGATTGCCCGAGGTGGTCAGAAACGGCCATTCGGGCGTGCAGGCATCGTTGACCTGGCTGAGGTTGCCCACCGCCGCGCGAAGCGGTCTTCCACGGTGATGGCTGGTCCTGACGCCGATCCTGTTGCAGGTGTCCTGCCGGTACCGGGGCCGAGGTCTCGCCAGCGCGTGTGAGGCGTTTCCGTAGGGGCGCTGCCCCTACACCCCGGCTACAATGCGCGCAGGACGCCTTGGGGGACGTATGGAACGCGAACGACCGGATTACCTGCCGCCAATCCAGCGCAGTCGCTGGAACTTCCCATGGCTGATCACCGGATTTCTCACGCTGTTGAGCCTTGGCACGATTGGCGTCCTGATGCTTGGTCGCACCAACAGTGCATGGAACCAGCGATTTCTGGGTCCAGGTCAGCCAGCAGAGTCCCAACGCTCGGAACTCCCGGCGCGGGCCGAAGCTGAAACGCGGCCGAGCGCCACCGAAATTGCAAACGTCAGGACACGCCGCGCGCAAGCCGAGGCCGCATTCCGTAGTCAAAATGATGGCTTGCGCTGCATCAACGGGATGATGTTCCGCCGAATCGACGGTGGCTGGGAGAACCTGCCCGGCTCCCGTTGCGGTGACCAGCCATCGAACAATGTGCAGTGCTTTGCAGGCAAACCCTATCGGCAGATGGCGGCAGACGGCGGCTGGGTCCTTTCGCCGCGCGACCGCTGCCCGTGATGCATCACGATAATCAGAAGCTTGGCGGGTAGGGTTTGGATTCCGGGAACGTGCCCATGGGGCGCTCTCCTACGCGCACGATAGCGCCCCCACTACTCGCCGCCATGACCGCGCCCGCGCCGCCGCCGCTTCCACTCGCTACGCTCGCAGAATCAGCGGCAGCACGGTCACTGTCCAGGCGGTACAACGTTGGCTCTTCCTCGCGCCGGGGTGCTTCCCTCGGCCACGCCGTGGCGACCGTCTCAAACGAACCCGCCGTGAGGCGCACCCCGTATACGGCAACCCTGAGCCGGTAGCCCATTGCAATCAGTGCATCGAAGGTCAACTGATCGACCGTGTTCCCTGAGCCGTCGACCCACTCGACCATTCCCACCGAGCGCTCCCCGAACTGGGCGGTAAAGGCCAACCGAATCCGGTTCGCCTGCGTCATGGCGGCCACATAGCGCTGCTCGACGGTCATCCCGGCCAGTGGATCGGCGGCGGGCACTGCAACGGCCGCGGCCGGCACAGCGCCGGTACTGATGGGCTTGTGGGCACCCTGCCCCTGCGTTGCCTTGGTGCCTGCCGGGGCCTCTACAGCAGCTTCCGGCTCATCGTCTCCCATCATCCTGATGAAGTAGCCGCCGAACGCCCAGATTCCCACCACAAGGCCCACGGCAGCAATGGCGATCTTGGGGGCAAGTTGCTTCCAGATGTTGGTGCCACCTTCCTCATACACCTCTGCATTCTCAGCGCCGACCGCATAGCCGTGGTACAGCGGATAGATGGCCGGATCGTACTTAAGCGTCTTGCCGCCAACGACCTCGAATTTGCCCGGGCTGGTGGTGTGGTAATACGTGACCCGGTAGCGCGATTTCAGGCCCACAGCCGTGAGCTTCTGGAAAACGTTCTTGCGCTCGATACGCGCCCTCACCGCCTGATGCACGCGGTTAATCCACTGCGTCATGATCAGCACGTCGCCGCCGTTCTGGCCGATCAGGGCGAAGAAGTTCTCCACTTCCTCCGGCAGCTGGTTGCGCTGTGCGACGTAGAACTCGTGCACCTCATCGATCACGACGAGCGCATCCTTGAACTCATCGGGGATGCACCACTGGCCGGTTTCTGGATGCCTGGAGCATACGAAGGTCGTTGCAACGTCCTTGGTCTCAACCAGCGTCAGCAGCTTGTGGACCTCATCCACGGGCATGTTCAAGTATTCGGCGATGCGCTCATGGTGCAGGCCGTTGAGGCGCGCAAACACCCGACGCCCCTTCTTGAGCGTGGGCAGGATGTGGTTCTTGACCGCGTCGTAGCTCTTGCCTGCGCGCGGCACGCCCTCGTTGAAAACTAGCATGTCACCACTTCCCCAAGGTCAGAATTTTCCGGGTGATGAAGAACACGATCCCGAGCGACACCACGGTCATGCACTCAGGAATCTTGAAGATGTTGACGAACCACGCGATGGTCGGCCCCGCATTTGCGAACAGGGTGCCGAGCTTGTACTCGGTCATGAACTCCGGCACCGGCAGCTTTTCCAGCGCATGTGCGGCCAAGTCCAGGACCTGTTCGATCGCGTACAGCACAAGATCACGGAAGAACTCAACGATGGCGGTCCACAGGCGTTCCACCTGCCTGCGGATGTACTCGGTCAGATCGTTGAGCCACCCAGCTTGCAGCGTCACGAATGCGATTAGGTTGATCATGTGAGCGCGATCTTGATTGCGTGGAAGGCGGCGAACGCGAGCAGCAGCCAGCCCAGCAGTTGAAGGATGGCGACGATTTCAGGCTTGCACAGGAAGTCGAACGTCATGGCGTCCCAATACGGCGTGGCTGGGAACGTGAAGATCGGGCAAGAGGCGCTGACACTGATTTCAAAGAAGCTCTTGGTGGCATCAATGATCGGGGCCTTGCTCACCCGCTCGGCAAATTCGTCGTACAGCTTCTCCACGGTCTTGCCTTCCGGCTTGTACAACGCGTCCCCATCGCCGCCCGGCTGGCCGGGGCCATCGCCATCGCCATCGCCATCTCCGGGACCTGGGCCGGGCCCAGGGCCGGTACCACCGCCATCCCCGTCTCCGTCCCCGTCTCCATCTCCATCACCGCCGCCCTCACCGCCTCCCTCGCCTCCGTCACCGCCGCCCGGATTGGTGCCGCCGCCATCGCCATCACCGCCCCCGTTGTCGCCTCCACCATCGCCGCCACCCGGATCCGTGCCACCACCATCGCCGCCCCCTTCCTCGCCACCATCACCAGCCGGTGTGGGTGCTGGGGCGTCGGACTCGGTGCACGTTCCGCCAGTCGGCATGAACGAGACACCAGCAGTACCCTGTGGATCAAGCGCACTGGTGTACATGCATCCTTTATGGCATGCGTTGACGCTTGCTGCGGTTTCCCCGCCCTGCCAACCGAATTCCTCTGCACGGGCAGTGCATAGCGATACAAAGTTGTAGTACTGGCCCTCTGCCACGTTGCTGGGACCGCAAACGTTGCCCGGGTTCGTCCATCCTGCCAAGAACACAGAACCGGACTGCCTTACGACACAGGCCTGTCTATTCGGTGCCTGAGTCTTGAAAGTGGCGTACGCGGTTGCGGAGGCGAAAGCCATGCCCTCATCGCACTTGTCGCCCAGCCGCGTGCAGAACGACATGTCCTGCGCTGACGCAGTGTCCAAGCCGAGTGCGAGCAAGTTCGCAGCCGCCAGAAGCATGCCAATACCTGTGAACTTGAATCCGAGCCACTGAGCCGTCACCGATCGATCCCCATGCAGACGGCGATTCCGCACAGGGCGCTGATGAACCCGGCAAACAGGCAGAGGATCATTTGCCCCCTCGCATCAAGAACAGCCGTGCCACCTTCGGGCCTGCCCAGAGGCCGAACTTCAACTGCGCAATGACGGCGCAGCCGCCCAGCACCGCAAGAACCACCATGCCGACCTGGAGGCCTCCGATGATCATCCGATAGTCCATATCGCTCCCCTGAAATAGAAAGGGGAGGCATGGCCTCCCCTACCCCATCACTACTCGGCTTACGACTTACCGAACAGACCCGCCACCTTGCGGCCGCCCCACAGGGAGAAGCCGACGACGGCGATAAGAGCCAGACCACCACCGATGGCGGTGAGCGCGGCAGCGACCGACAGGCCGGTCAGAATCGATTCGAAATCCATGTAAATCCCCTTTCATTGATTGAGTTGATGGCGGCCTACGATTTGTCGAACACAGCTGCAACACGGCCACCGATGTGCGCAGCCAAATACAAGGTCATGATCAGAATGAACGGCCCCGACGCCCATCCTGCGAGTACCTCTTTGTCCGGCACCTTGAACGCCTCGGCGAACATGGCGACGGAGGAAGCCTCCGCGCTGCTCATCAGCACATACCCCGTGCACTGATCGACGGGCTGACCGGTTGGGATCAGCGTTCCGTTTTCCCCTAAAGCAACGCAGAGGCTCATGACTTAGGCCTGCCCGGCTACGCGCGGCGCAGCCTTCGGCAGCGGGCGCAGTGCGGTGAACTTACTCAGCGACAGCACGCCCTTGTTGACCTGCGCCATGGTGGCAACGTCCAGTTCGTATTCGCCCTCGGCGAACGGCTGCTGGCCCTTGTCCAGGCGCACATCGAACGGATAGGCGAAGCCGGCCGTTTCCAGCTTGGCTTTCTGCTTGCGGGTGGTGTACTCCACGCTCTCGCCTGCATCGTTCTTGAAGCTGCCACCGCGCTCATCAACGCTGGACGACAGGACGGTGACCTTGATGACGTTCTGGATCATTTCGTTACCCCTTTGAGGTTGGCTGTACGGCCGCGATTTCGGGCCAGTGCGCTGCTGTGTCGCCTGTGACCCACTTCGGCAGCGATGGCGAAGTGCAGGATTCGATTACCGACCGCAGGGACTGATCGTCCGGGCAGTTCTTGGCGATGAAGTTGAGGGCCGCGCCGTACTGGCGGCGGATGTGACGGCGAACGCTCTTCCACGTGGCCTCGACGGCCGCTTTCGTGATTTCGATACGCGTGGCGACGCACCGCAGAAAGGACAAAACCGGGTAGGCACCTAGCAGGTAGGACGCCGGATCACGCAGAATGTCGAGCGGCAGTTCCTTGCGGTTGGAGTTGCGGAACTGCGCCTCATAGCGCACCCACGGCGAACTCTTGTCGCCCTGCTCCCTACCCTTCTCGTAGACGCGCAGCTGCTTTTCCGACTTCTTGCCACCGACATAGAACGTCTTGCCGTCACCGCTGTCGTAGTCGTCCACCAGCTGGGCTTTGGGGCGCTGACCGCGATTGTTGAACTCGCCTTCCTCGTACCACTTCTGCGCGAGGCGCAATGGGTATTCGCCCACCAGGTCATCGGCACAGACGTCAACACGGGTGATCCTTCCGGCGCAGCTTTCGAGCTTCGCTCGAAGCTCCAGCCACCGCTGCGCATGGCCGCAGCGCGCTGCGCCTATCGCCTTGCATCCATCACCAGTTAGCTCGATGCGGGCGGTATACGTCCCATCTGCGCGACGGCACTCTTCGCCACCAAGCTCGATCATGCCGACGAACTTCTTGGCCGCGTCGATGATCTTGATGCGCCACGTGTAGAAGCGCCCGCCGCCCGCCGCCTCATCCAGTTCAAGGCCAAGCCCGGCGAAGAACCAGCAGAACACCTGCAGGGCCGCGATGCGTGCGTTCTCCGGGGAGAACTCGATCCACTGGCGGACCTCTTCGAAGCTGTCGCCATCACGGAACGCAAGTTCGTCCAGCGCTGCGCACAGATCGATGGAAGCGGAGAACCAGTCAATGCCGACCGTCAGGGTTCCATCGGCGTTCCTGAATTCACTGACTCCCCTGTTAGACGAGGGGAGTCCCGACTCGGCCAGCACCGCGCGCTCACCGGCCATTGGGGCCACCTTTACAGCGCAGGGCGAACACCAGCGACCAATAAAAGCCGGTTAGCAGCACGCCGCCCAGCACGGCGACCACAAACGGATCGCGGAGGAACTCGCGGAACTGATCAACGGCCATTGGCAGCGCTCCGGATACGGGAAATGCGACGGCGACGCAGCTGCACCCTCACGTAGTGCCGCAGGAGATGCCAGAACACATCCCAATCGATCAGCGACAACACGAAAAAGACGGTAATCAGCAGGCACATGCCGCCGAAAACCAGCATCAGCTGATCCCAATCCGCCCTGTTGATGACGAAACACTCAGCGGCCATTGGAGCGCTCCTTGCCGAGCTTCCACAGGCGACGAAGCCCCAGCCATGCCTGCTCGATCACGATGGAGAGCAATGCCGCTCCCAGCCAAACGGCGATGAGCGCGGCGCACGCCGCAAGACCCATATCGAACTCCGCCAGTTCGGCGAATGAGGGAAACCTGCTCATGCGGCGCGCCCCTGCTCTTCGGCGTAGCGAGCAGCGGCCAGCAGGTCGCCGCGCTTGGTGGCGGCAATTTCGGCCTGATAGAGCGTTTCGCGATTCGGGGTCCAGCCGGTTGCGGCCAGTTCGGCGCGTGCCTGGGCTACGAAGGCCGCTTCGTGTGCGCTGCGACGGGCGGACTCCCCACGCCGGTCGAGGCACCACGAAACCAGTTTGGCGCTGCCAATCGAAACGGCCACGATGGCCGCCAGCAGCACGAAGGTAATGAGCGGATCGATCATCCCTGTCCCCTACCCCAAGCCCCCAAGGGGACCCGCCCACGGCCTTGGGGTGCCGGTGGCGGGTGTGGTCCATCTGGACCACGCGGAGCATGTAATCTAAAAGGACCACAAGTTGTCAACCAAGAGGACACCATGACCGCCGTAGGTGAACTGCTAGATGCCGCCCGCGAACGCACGGGAATCCCGTCTGACAACGCTTTGGCGGCCCGACTGGGAATTCAGAGGCAGCTGCTGTCGAAGGCCCGCGCGGGCGAAAAACCGATCTCTGATGAGCGAATTGCGCAGATTTGCGCTCTTGCGAAGCTCGATGGCCCGACTTGGATCGCCATGATCCATGCCGAGCGCGCCACGACGGCGACCGAACGTGCCCTGTGGCGGCTGATGCTGGACCGAATGGGCGCGGCGGCTGCGGTCGTCGCGCTGGTAGCGCTGTCGATGCCGGGCCTCGCAAACGCAAAAACCGCCCAAAATCAGGCGGTTAGCGGCGGTCTACTGACCCATTCTGTATATTATGTTCAAAGCCTCTCCGAGGACGCTCGCGTACCGCTCGCCTCAATCACCGGCCTTGCTATGCCAAGCCAAGAAGCCAGCCTCCCCAGCGTGCCCCTCGCGGCCTGGCTGCTACGGCTTCCTCCATCGTCCGATCAGAGTCTTGTGCATGACCCAGGCGATCCAGCCGCAGACCAAGCCACCCCCCGCGACAATGATCTCTTCCTCTTCAAAGGCGGGTCCATTCAGTCCTTGATAGGCAACGAAAGCCAACGCTCTCAATGACAGCAAGGCAAACAAAGCTGTAGGCGCCCAAAGCAGGACCTTCATCGTTCTCCCGCCTCCAATTGCATCGGCCGGTCACTTGCCATGACAGGAACGTGATTTCCGTCCGGCGTGACGCGTCACGTTAATGGCCTATGGCAGTCCGCTGCCGCAGGCCCTCCATCTCAACCTGGCGCCCCTTTCTGCACTAGCTCGAAAGCAGCCCCTTCGCCAGAAGCGTGATCCGGGTCGCCGCATTGAGGTCGTACGCACCCAGATCCTTCGGTTCCACCCAGGCATGGGCATCAAACTCTTCGTTGATCGTAACGTCACGGTTCAGTGCTTCGCAGTCGAAGATCAGGTAGATCATGTGAATCTGCTCGCTGGAACCGTCCGGATAGAGCTTGGTGCGGATGTCGTCGCGGAAGGTCCATGGTTGAACGGCACCGATCTGCAGCGCGTGCCCCAGCTCTTCACGGATCTCCCGGCGCAGGCCTTCCTCGATGCGTTCGTCGGGCTCCAGCCCACCGCCGGACAGTGCCCATTGGCCCGGAAATGCACCACGATCCAACGGCATGCGGCACAGCAGATAGGCGCCCTGGTTCTGGATCAGCGGGCATACGATGACGCGTTGTCTCACAGGGTCTTCCTTGGATGTTGGGCAGATGCCGGAAGGATTGTATGAAACCCGGCGGCATTCCGATGGGTTGCAATTGATTTAGTGTGGCAGGCCACAACGAATCTGAGCGGCGCGCCGGCTTCACATGCTGCCGCCGGTCACTTCGCAATAGTGCGGGGGTCCTCGTTGTTCGAGTGGTTCATGTCCCCTCCTCCTGCGCCCGTACATCACCTGCCCCGGCGACGGCGCATTGCCATCTACATCCTGCTGGGCTTGTATGTTGCCTACCTCCTGGCCGGCAACATCTTCCTCAACACGCCACTGTTCGACCAGGTCACCAACCGCAAGCCGCACAAGTTCGTGATGACCACGGGCCCGGCCATCACCCTGCTGCCCGGCCACGTGATCGCCTGGAACGTGCACATGCGCGGCCACGTCAACCACACCGTCTACGTGCTGCATGCCGACCGGGCAAGCGCCAGGCTGGCAGTCCTGCCGCTGTTCCAGCGCGAAGTACGGGTTCCGCGCCTGCAGGCCACGGGCGTATCGGCCGAGATCAGCCGCGTTGACGAGGCCATTCCGCCGCCCCCGCGCAGTGACGAGGGCTGGACGCTGCGTTTCGATGCCATCCACAGCGACAGCATCCGCAGCGCCCGTTTCGGCAAGCTGCTGATCATCGGCAAGGGCCAGGGCACGGTCGGCTTCATCAAGCAGCTGCGCGGTGGCCCCTCGGAACTGCTCGATTCAACCGTCACGTTCAAGGGTGCGGACACCAGCTTCGATGGCGTGCAGCTGCTGGATGACATGAACCTTGCCGCGCGCTTCAGCTACCCGCGCCATTACCGGGACCAGGCGCCTGGGCTCGCCAAGCTGAAAATCCTGCATGCCCAGCTGGACGTTGATGCACGCAGCCAGGGCTTGCGCATGGATACGGATGCAACCACCCCGAAGATCTCCAGCGCCCCGGTGCCCGGCCGCCTGCAGCTCTCGGCACACCTGATCGACGGCCAACTGCAACCCGGCGACCACGCTCTCTGGCAGGTGCCGCTCTATCTTGGCGACGGCGCTCCCGATCGCGGCGTGCTGGCCCTTCAGCTCAATGTGGCCAACGACCTGCGCCTGCAGGCCCGCCTGCCGCCAAAGCCCGGGTCGGGCAGCGAAGTGGACGCGGACCTGCACATCACGGGCCGTGATATTCCCTTCCAGGATCCGGCGCAGTTGCTGGAGCGCAGTTCCGGCACGGTGCGCGGCGCATGGACGTTCACCTCGCTCAACTGGATCCCTGCCCTGTTCGTCCGCAGACCGTGGCTGCAACTGGACGGCGGCGGCACGCTGAAGGCAGACCTCCGGCTGCGCAACGGCGAGCTGAGCGAAGGCAGCACGGTGGACATTCCCTCTGCCGAAGCAGTTGCCGAGGTCGCCGGCGTCCGGCTTGCCGGTACCGCCAGCGCGCACGGGGAACTGAAGTCAGGCGCTCCAAATCAGGCCCTGCTTGCCGTCCGCCTGCCCCGCTTCACCGCGCGCCCCACCAATGCCAGGGACGTTCGGCTGTTCGACGGCCGCGATCTGGCATTGGACCTGACCGGCGACGGCCGGTTGCAGGAGCTGCGCAAGGGCGTGCGCGCGCACCTGAGCTTCAGCGAAGCCACGATTCCAGATCTGTCGGCCTACAACCGTTATCTCGGTTCAAAGCAGGTGCGCCTGCTGCGCGGCACCGGCTCACTCAGCGGTGATGCCACCCTCGATACCGATGGCCGCGTTGGCCATGGCACGGCCCGCCTGCGGGGGCGCAACACCAGCGCCAAGGTCGCCGGCCTGGACATGGGCGGCGATGTGGACGTGAACGCAACGCTGCGCCGGGGCGACTTCAACCAGCGTCACTTTGATCTGTCCGGCACCACGGTCGAGCTACGTAACGTGCAGGTGGCCGGCACTGAACGCTCGACTGCGTGGAAAGGGCGTGCGGCCTTCAAGCGCGGCCGCATCGATGCGCAATCGCCCTTCCAGGTGGACGCCACCACCGACCTGACGCTCAGTGATGCGCGCCCCTTGCTGGCGTTGTTCGCCGAGCGCACGGACTACCCGCGCTGGACCTTGTCGCTGCTGGATTCCGGCCAGGTGGATGCACAGGCCAGGCTGCGCTGGCGCCCCGGCCATCTGGTGATCGATGGCCTGCAGGCCGAGAATGATCGGCTGTCGGTGCGCGCGCGGCTGGATCTGCTGGAACAGCGCAAGCGCGGCGACCTTTATCTGCGCTGGGGGCTGTTGGGAGCGGGCATCGAACTGGATGGCGACCAGCGCCAGTGGCACCTGGCCAAGGCGCGCGAGTGGTTTGACGAGCGCCCATCCCTGCTGCCGGCAAGTACGGACGGATCTTCAGACTGAAAGCCGCGGCACCTGCATCCAAACATCGCTTTCAAGCGTATGCAGGGGCATACGGAGCAAGGAGCGGTATCGGAATGAAGCACGGCACACAGATTTCCGGGTTTCTGGGCTGGTTGGCGATCACCTTCGCTGCGGCCGCGTTGGGCGCGTGGGCATCTTCATCGGCGGCCTCCTTCTATGCCTCGCTTGCCCTGCCCGCGTGGGCGCCGCCGGCCGGTGTCTTTGGCCCGGTGTGGACGCTGCTCTATACCCTGATGGCGGTGGCGGCCTGGTGGGTCTGGCGCGAGCGCGGCTGGCGCGGCGCGCAAACGGCGCTGCGACTCTATCTGCTGCAGTTGGCCGTCAACGCACTGTGGAGCTGGCTGTTCTTCGGCTGGAAGCTTGGCGCTCTTGCGTTCGCGGACATTCTTCTGCTGATCGCGCTGGTGTGCGCCACGATTGTCAGGTTTGCACGCGTCAGCCGCATTGCGGCAGTAATGCTGCTGCCCTACCTGGCCTGGATCGTGTTTGCCTGCGCGCTGAACTACGCGGTGTGGCGCGCCAATCCCGCACTGCTGTGAGCGCAACACATCTGAATCAGGCCTGGGCAATGGCCTGCGGGCGCCACGCCCGCAACAGGGAGGGCTTGAAGGCCTGCTGGCCACAGCCGGTGGGGCAGCGCACCACTCTGGCTGCAGAATGGCTCACCAACCCTTGGCCTTCCTCTGCCTTGAACACCGTTTCGCAGGAAAGGCAGCGGGCCACCAGTGAGTACAGATGCAGAAGACGACCGCTGGCAGGATCCTGCAGGGCATCCACATCCAGCAGTTCAAACTGGCAGCTGTCAGGCAGCATGCGATACGGAAGAGATGGCAGCGTCTGCAGGTTCACGGGCGTGGCAACGGTTGAAGGTGGGATCACCGTAGGGCAATCGTTGTCGAGTTGGCGTGCAGCCAACATGCACCGGCTGCGAAACTTTTGCACGGACGCCTTCCACATCGTTTGTCGCTGCGTAGATGAAGAATTCAGGTTTGAATGAAATGCCTTTCACATGCATCAGGTGGTAGGCGAATGCGTAGTTTTGCTTCACCATCCCTGCTAGCCGGATGTATCGCCGGGCTTTTCCAGCCATCCATGAATCATGAGTCCCGCCCTTGATACCATCTGCCGAGTCCACGCACGACCTTGCCCTGTCCCGCTGTGCGCGCGAACCGATCCACACACCCGGCGCGATCCAGCCCTACGGTGTGCTGCTGGTGCTGGAGCCGCAGTCACTGCGGGTGCGCGAGCGCGCCATCAGTCAGCCGAGCGTCCTTCAGCAGTTCGGCGAGCCGTTGCTTCAGCACGTCAGTGAGGTACTCGGTGGCGTGCTGGCGCCCTTCCAGGCGCTGCTCCAGCAGGCCACCATCGGCAGCAGTGCGCATGTGGGCGCCGTGCACCTGGATGGTCACGGTCGGCACCAGCTGCTCGTGCATCGCTCCGCCACCGACCTCCTTGTCGAGCTGGAAGCACCGGTCCCGGGCCAACCGGGCTCGCTGGAAGAACTGTATCCGGCCATCCGCGAGCTGATGACCGCTATCGAATCGGCCTCGACGGTGGAAGACCTGTGCCAACTGGCCGCCGCGCACATGCGCCGGCTCACCGGCTTCGATCGCACCCTCGTCTATCAGTTCGACGCCGGCTGGAACGGCGTCGTGGTGGCCGAGGACGGCAATGGCCTATTGCCCTCGTACCTGGACCTGCGCTTCCCTGAATCGGATATTCCTGCGCAGGCCCGTGAGCTGTACCGCCGCAACCGCGTGCGGCTGATCGCAGACAACAACTACACCCCTGCCCCGCTGATGCGCGCCGAGGCCCATCGGGATGCACCGCCGACCGATCTTAGCCTGGCGGTGCTGCGCAGCGTGTCCCCCGTCCACCTTCAATACATGCGCAACATGGGCACCGGGGCGTCGATGTCGGTCTCGCTGGTCCATGAGGGCCAGTTGTGGGGGCTGGTGTCGTGCCATACGGTGCAGCCGCGCCGCCTGCCCTACCACGTGCGCACGGCCTGCGAGTTCATGGGCCAGATCCTGTCGCTGCAGATTGCCCTGAAGGAGCGTGCGCGCGCGATCGAAGAACGCGTGGCTCGCCGTTCCGTGCTGGTCAAGCTGCTCGCGCGCATGGCCGGCGACGAGGACTTCATTGCCGCGCTGCGCATGGATGAGGCCAGCCTGCTATCGCTGACCGGCGCCACTGGCGCGGCCATCGTGCACAAGGGCGACTGCATGCGCATGGGCCAATGCCCTTCTGCCAGCGACGTGCTGGCCCTGGCGAATTGGCTGGCCACGCAGCAGGCCGGCCAGGAAACCTACTGCACCGATCACCTGGCAGCCGACTGGTCACCTGCCGTGCACCTGGCCGACGTAGCCAGCGGCGTGCTGGCGGTGTCCATTTCGCAGTTGCATGACAGTTACCTGATGTGGTTCCGGCCGGAAGTGGTGCGCACCGTGCGCTGGGGTGGCGATCCCCGCAAGGAAGCAGCACCGGGCGTGGCGCTGTCTCCGCGCAACTCGTTCGAGGCCTGGAAGGAGACCGTGCAGCAGCGCAGCCTGCCGTGGAGCGATGCTGACTGCGACGCGGCACACGAGATGCGCACGGCCATCGTCGATATCGTGTTGCGCAAGGCCGAGGAAATGGCCGAACTGAACGAGCAGCTGCTCCGCAGCAACAAGGAACTGGAAGCCTTCTCCTACTCGGTCAGCCACGACCTGCGCGCTCCGTTCCGTCACATTGTCGGCTATTCCGAACTGCTGGGCAGCTCGGCGGGCGAGCGCCTGAACGATACCGAGCGCCGCTTCCTGGACACGATCGTGGAATCGGCCAAGTCCGCCGGAACACTGGTGGATGACCTGCTCAGCTTCTCGCAGATGGGGCGCTCCACCCTGGGGCGTGTGCGGATGGACATGACCGCGCTGGCCGAGGATGTGCGCCGGAGCCTGGCCCTGGACTACGCCGGCCGCGACGTGCAGTGGACGCTCGCACCGCTGCCGGAGGTCGAAGCCGATCCGACGATGCTGCGCCTGGTCTGGCAGAACCTGCTGGCCAACGCGATCAAGTTCACCCGCGAGCGCGACCAGGCGGTGATCGAGGTTGGCCACGAGCGCAGTGACGACGAAGATCACTTCTTCGTGCGCGACAACGGCTGCGGCTTCGACATGCGCTATGTGGACAAACTGTTCGGCGTGTTCCAGCGCCTGCATCACGTCGAGGAATTCGAAGGCACCGGCATCGGCCTGGCCAACGTGCGTCGCATCATCAGCCGCCATGGCGGCCGTACCTGGGCCGAGGGCGAGCCCGGCATGGGCGCCACCATTCACTTCACCCTACCCCGTTCCACAGGAGATCACCCATGAGGGACCTGCGGCCGATCCTCCTGGTTGAGGACAGCCCCAAGGATGCAGAGCTGACGCTGGCCGCATTGTCGCGCTGCCAGTTGCTGAACGATGTCATCCATGTACGCGACGGCGCCGAAGCGCTGGACTACCTGCGCTGCGAAGGCAAGTTTGCCGGCGCCATGCACGGCGGCCCGGTGGTGGTGCTGCTGGACCTGAAGCTGCCCAAGGTCAACGGGCTGGAAGTGCTGGAACAGGTTCGCGGGGATCCGCAGCTGAGCAGCACCCCGATCGTCATGCTGACCTCTTCCCGCGAAGAGCAGGACCTCGTGCGCAGTTACGAACTGGGTGTGAATGCATTCGTGGTGAAGCCGGTCGACTTCAAGGAATTCTTCGACGCGATCCAGGGCCTGGGCATGTTCTGGGGCATCACCAACCAGCCACCGCCGCATCGCCCCAACGGCTCGGGGCAGCACAATGCGTGATGGATCGCGCCGCAGCGAGCGCCTGCGCATCCTCATGCTGGAGGACAGCGCACTTGATGCGGAGCTGATCAGCGCCCAGCTGCAGCGTGCCGGCCTCGATTTCGAGGCCGAGCGCCTGTGGACCCGCAACGCGTTCATCGAGGCCATCGACAACCGTGCGTTCGACGTGATTCTCGCCGATCATGTGTTGCCGGGTTTCGATGGCGACGCCGCCCTTGCGCTGGCGCGTGAGCGCGTTCCGCAGACGCCCTTCATCTTTGTTTCCGGCACGCTGACCGAGGAGCTGGCGGTCCAGGCACTCACGCGCGGTGCCCGCGACTATGTGGTGAAGCAACGCCTGCAACGCTTGCCCGATGCGATCCGCCGCGCCCGCCAGGAGGCGCACGAGCGCGCCCAGCTGGCCAATGCGCAGGCCGCACTGAACGACAGCCAGGCCCAGTTGCAGCAGGTGACCGACGCCGTTCCTGCGTTGATCGCCCAGCTGGACAAGGACCATCGCTACCGGTTTGCCAACAAGGCGTTTCTGGACTGGCATGGCTTCAGCCTTGCAGAACTGCTGGGCCGCACGGCACGGGAAGTCAGTGGGATTTCTGCGTTTGAACACGCATTACCTGCCCTGGAGCGCGTGCTTCAGGGCGAGCGCACCAGCTTCCAGGTGGAAATGACCCATCGCAGTGGGCAGTCACGATTCGTGCAGATGGACTGCGTGCCGCAGCGTGGCGGCGACGGCGCGGTGGTCGGCTATATCTGCCTGGGCAGCGATGTTTCCGGGCTGAAGCAGGCCGAGCTGGCGCTGCGCGAGGACAACCAGGCCCTGGAGCGCCAGGTCCAGGCGCGCACGGCCGAGTTGAGGGCCAGCAAGCGCCGCCTGCAGGCCATTTTCGAATCCAGCTTCCAGCACCAGGTGCTGCTCGATCTTTCCGGCGGCGTGGTCGATGCCAACGTCGCCTCGCTGGCCGCCGTGCTGGCCGACAAGAAGGATGTAGTGGGCCAACGTTATGCGCGGTCTCCGTGGTTCGCCATGACTGAGGAGGTCGCCGCGACCGTTGATAGGGCCGTCGCCGATGCCGTGCACGGCCGAAGCTCGTTGCATGCGCTGGATATCGAGCTGCCTACCGGACGGCGCAGCTTCGACTTCTCGTTCCGTCCACTGGTGGATGCCGAAGGTGTAGTCACGGCCGTGGTCTCCGAAGCGGTGGAAACCACCGCCCGGCTGCAGGCCGAGCACGCGCTGCGCCAGTCGCAGAAGATCGAGGCCGTGGGCCAGCTGACCGGTGGCATCGCCCACGACTTCAACAACATCCTGACGGTCATCTCCGGCAACGTCGAGCACGCCATGCTGCTCAGCGAGCGCGCCGGTGAGCCGGCCGCGCTGGTCGGCCGCGCCCTGGACAATGCCCTGAAAGGCGTGGGTCGTGCCGCCAGCCTCACCCAGCGGTTGCTGGCATTTGCCCGCCGCCAACCGTTGCACAGCCAGGCGGCCAACCTCAACGACCGGCTGCTGGACATGCACGACATGCTGCAGCGTGCGCTGGGCGAGCTGGTACAGCTGGAGATCCGCAGCGCCCAGGACATCTGGTGCGTGGAGATCGACGTCAGCCAGCTGGAGGCCTCGGTGCTCAACCTGGCGGTCAATGCCCGTGATGCAATGCCCCACGGTGGCCGGCTGGTGATCGAGGTCGACAACAGCCATCTGGACCTCGACTACGCCGCGCTGTTCCCCGACGCCGAACCCGGCGAGTACGTGATGCTGCGGGTACGCGACAATGGGCACGGCATGGATGCGCCCACGCTGGCACGCGTGTTCGAGCCGTTCTTCACCACCAAGCAGGTCGGCCGCGGCACCGGGCTCGGCCTGTCAATGGTGCACGGCTTCGTCAAGCAATCCGGCGGCCACGTCCTGATCGATTCGGTGGAGGGTGCCGGCACCAGCATCACCATGATGTTCCCGCGTTCGGCGCTGGCCCTGCCCTGCGAAGCGCGTGCGCAGCAGTCTGGCCTGGCCGGTTACGCGCCGCGCGAGGAAACCATCCTGGTGGCCGAGGACAACGACGATGTGCGCGCGCACACGGTTGATTCACTGCGCTTGCTGGGCTACCGCGTACTGGAAGCGCACGACGGACCGTCGGCGCTGCGCCTGCTGGAGCGACCGGACACCAAGGTCGACCTGCTGTTCTCCGACGTGGTGATGCCCGGCATGTCGGGCTGGGAACTGGTCCGCGAGGTTCGCGAGCGCTGGCCCGACGTGGCCATCCTGTTCACGTCAGGCTATCCGCGCGACCACGATGCGGTGGGCAGCCAAGGGCGGGCTGCTGCTCTCTTGCCGAAGCCATTTACCCGAAGTGACCTGGCACAGGCGGTGCGAACCGTGCTGGACGCCGCAGCGCACTAAGCTCAACGCGCCGGATCAGGTGTTCCCGCTGCGATCCGGTTGATGTCCGCGCACTCCACCGTCGCAGGTGGATGCTCCCGTCCGGCCAGTGCGATCATCGCCTGGCCCACCGCCAGATTGCTGGTGACCAGTGAAGGGACGAGTGCGCCAGCCAGTTTCATCAGCGGTGCGCCACCCCAGTACAAGGGCTTGAGCACCACGTGGCGCGTGCCGGTTCCCGATACCGGCCGCACGCCGCCCGGGCGCAGCATCACGGTACGCACCGGCATCGTGCGGAGCGCCAGTTCGATTTCGCCCTTGATCCGCAGCGGCATCACCCGGCTCTGCGGGTCCGCGCCGGCGCCGGACACATACAGGAAGCATCCGTCGGGATTCACTGCGGCCCACGCGCGGGCCACGGCCAGTGTGGTGTCCAGCGTCACCCGCCGGTACTCGGCTTCGGCGGTGCCCACCGGAGGTGCGCCCGCGCAATAGAAGCACGCGTTGAAGCCAGCCAGATCGTCACGCTGCTCATCGATGCGCAGGAAATCCGGCACGACCCGCTCGCTGCCCGCACCGTTGAGGCTGCCCGGACGCCGTACCAGCGCGGTCAGATGGCCGACATGCGGTGAGCGCTGGCAGGCCAGCGCCACGCCCTGCCCCACCAGCCCGGCGGCGCCGGTCAACAGAATACGCAATGCTTCTACCCTGGCCATCACCGTCTCCTGCCCCGCTAGAGCTTCACGAAGCGCTGGATCTTCCGCGCCAACCAGCCACTGAATACCAGCGGCGCATCCAGCGCCGAAACGCAGATGCACGGCACCCCCGGCGCGGTCACCGGCTGGTGCTCCACGTCCTCATCCAGGTCCGCCACGTCGCCGGGCGCGAACAACCCCAGCGCATCGTTGTACGAGCCCCGCAGGATCTGGGTCAGCTCGCTGCGGCCGTGGCTGTGCATCGGCAGGCACTTGCCCGGGGCGATCTTCAGCATGATCAGCGAAGGCATCTGCTCTGCACGGATGCAGTGCACGCCCGGCGCCATCCAGCGCCAGCGCAGGCCGCTGAGCGACGCGCCGAAATACGGGTGAAGCGAAGCAGGAAGATGGTCCGGATCGGCTTCGGGCCGCTCTCTCGAAGCGGGCCGCGACGCCACTGCCACGGCAGGCGCGTCCGTCGCCAGCCGCATCAACATCGCGTCGCGCAACTGCTCGCGGCGTAGATCGCCCGTGGATGGCTGGGTCTGTTCCAGCAAGACCGATCCGATCGCCTCGGCCTCGCGGAGGCGCTGGCGACAGTGCGGGCACTGCTCCAGATGCGCGCCCGCCACGATGCTCAACGGCGCCGGAAGCGCGCCCGCGGCGTAGCTCATCAGCGTGGATTCGTGTAGATGGTGGTGCGGATTCACAGCGCACCTCCCACTTTCGACTGCAATTGCAGGAACGCACGTCGCAGGTGCGATTTCACCGTGCCCAGCGGCATGCCCAGCGCCTCGGCGATCTCGCTGTGGCTCTTGGCCTCGAAGTAGGACATGCGCACAAGCCGCGCCTGCACCGCAGGCAGCTCGTTGATGCGCTGGCGCAACCGGGCCTGGTCGGCGAACTGTTCGGCGCTGCTGCGCTCGACCACGTCCATCATCGCGGCGTGCTCCACCGCCACCTGCACCTGCATCCAGCTGCGCTCGCGGCGCACGCGGTCGATATGCAGGTTGCGGGCGATACGGTACAGCCAGGTGCTCAGCGCACCCTGCGCGGCATCATAGTCGGCCGCCCGCAGCCACAGGCGCAGCAGGCATTCCTGCGCCAACTCCTCGGCCACCGCGTCGGGTGCGCCCAGCCCGCGCAGATAGACGCACAGGCGCGGCATGAAATGGTCATAGATCCGCATGAAACAGTCGCGGTCGCGCAGCCGCGCGACACCGTCCATGTCACCGGCCCAGTTTTTCGGCTCGCTGCTGGGCTGCTGGGAGCTGGACACGGTGCGTGCGCTGTTGAAGTTGGCGAGGGTGCTGGCGGCGTCAGGGTACATCTGCGTTCGCGGCGGGCGGGTGAAGGTCTGTTCCCTGTACGGGCGGGAATGGCAATTGGATGCAGCCCGCATTGCGCATCCAACCCGCCCCGCCTGCCGTACGACCTCGACCCGCCCTTACGGATGAAGTCCATGCGCATCGCCTGGCTGTTGTTGTGCCTGCCCCATGCCGCGCTGGCGGCCCCCTGGCTGCGAAGCGAGGGCGTGGCAACGTCCTCGCAGGGCCGGATCCTCTACCGGGAAGTGCACTGGCGCCGCGATGCAAGCGAGGGTGCCGAGCGCTGGGTGCTGTACCAGTGCCCGGGTGGCCAGCCGTTCGCCCGCAAGCACCTGCCGGCCAGCCCCTTTGCGCAGGCTCGCGGCTATTCGCTGCAGGACCGACGCAGCGGCCAGACGGCCGAGATCGAGACCGCCAGCGGTGCCGTGTCGGTCGCCTGGAAGGAGGATGCCGCCAGCCCGCCCCGGCAGCGCAGGCTCGATCTGCCGCCGGACGCAGTGATCGATGCGGGATTCGACGCGGCGGTCCGCCTGCACTGGACAGCGCTGATGCAGGGCGAACGCATTTCGCTGCCCTTCCTGGTGCCCGGGCGGCAGCGCTACTTCCCGGTGCAGGTCCGGCATACCGGCACCCTGCGCTGGCAGGGCATCGACGCCCAGTCCATCGAGGTCAGCCTGGACACCTGGTATGGCGGCATCGCGCCCCGCCTGTCGCTGGTCTATGCCAGCGCCGACCGGCGCCTGCTGGAATTCAACGGCACCAGCAACCTGCGCGATGCGCGCGGCACCTATCCGCAGGTGACGGTGCGCTTCGGCTCACCTCCCGCGCAACGCCCCGCGTCGGAGTGGCAGCAGGCGTGGGCGCAGCCACTGGTCGACCGCTGCCCCGTCACGAACACGTGAAGCCGACATTCACCGCAACTCGTCGCATCCATTACGCATTCTGCTGCGTACAGGAAGACACGACACCCGCCGAGATCCGCCATGGCCTCTGTATCGCCCCTCCCCCGTCGACGCTGGCGCCTGGTGCACACCCTGCAGCGTTGGGTTGATACCAGCAACGCTGCGGATGCCAACTCGGAACAGCCCGGCCGCATCGACTGGCTGCGAGCGGTGCCGTTCGCGCTCATGCACCTAGCGTGCATCGCGGTGATCTGGGTGGGCGTGTCGTGGACGGCGGTGGTCGTGGCCGCGGCGCTTTACGCGGTGCGCATGTTTGCCATCACCGCGTTCTATCACCGCTACTTTTCGCACCGCACCTTCCAGGCACCGCGCGCCGTGCAGTTCGTGTTCGCGGTGATCGGCGCGTCCAGCGTACAGCGCGGGCCGTTGTGGTGGGCTGCCCACCATCGCCACCATCACCGCCACGCCGACCAGCCGCTGGACCCGCATTCACCGCGCGAAGGCGGCTTCTGGCGCAGCCACATGGGTTGGTTCCTGACCCGCGAAGCCTTCGCCACCGACCTGTCGCGGGTGCCGGACCTGGCGCGCTTCCCGGAGCTGCGCTGGCTGGACCGTTTCGATACCGCCATTCCCGTGCTGCTGGCCATCGGCCTGTATGCATTGGGTGCAGCACTGGAGCAATGGGCTCCGGGCCTGCACACCTCCGGCCCGCAGCTGCTGGTGTGGGGATTCTTCATTTCCACCATCGTGCTGTTCCATGCCACGGTCACCATCAACTCGCTGGCTCATCGCTTCGGTCGTCGCCGCTTTGAGACCCGAGACGACAGCCGCAACAATCTCTGGCTGGCTCTGCTGACGTTCGGTGAAGGCTGGCACAACAACCACCACTTCTTCCCGGGCACCGTGCGCCAGGGCTTCCGCTGGTGGGAAATTGACCTGACCTGGTACGGCCTGCGCGTGATGGCGGCGTTCGGGTTGGTCAAGGGACTCAAGGCCATCCCCGAGTGGGTGCTGGCAAAGGCGAGGTACTGACATGCGTATCGCCGTCATCGGTTCAGGCATCTCTGGGCTGGCCAGCGCCTGGTGGCTGCAGGAACGGCACGACGTGACGCTGTTCGAGGCCAACGATTACCTGGGCGGCCACACCCATACCCACGACGTGCAGATAGACGGCACGCGCATGGCCGTGGACACCGGCTTCATTGTCTTCAATCCCCAGCACTACCCGCTGCTGACGGCGCTGTTCGAAGAGCTGGGAGTGGCGTCGCAGCCGACCACGATGAGCTTTTCGATGCACAGCGAACGCAGCGGCGTGGAGTACAACGCCACCTCGCTGGATGGCCTGTTCTGCCAGCGACGCAACCTGGTATCGCCGCGCTTCTGGGGCATGCTGGCCGATCTGCGCCGGTTCTACCGGGATGCCCCGCTGTTGCTGGCCGAGGAGGAAGGTCCAACGCTGGGCGAGTACCTGCGAGATCAGCGCTACGGCGAGGCCTTCATTGAAGAGCACCTGCTGCCGATGGCCTCGGCGCTGTGGTCGTCGCCCACCGCCACGGTGCAGGACTTCCCCGCGCGCTATCTGGCCCAGTTCATGGCCAACCACCAGATGCTGCAGATGACCGGGCGGTCGTCCTGGCGGGTCGTTACCGGCGGCTCGGCCCGCTACGTGGATGCATTGCGCCGCCGCTGGCGGGTGCATGAGCGCCTGCAGTGCCCGGTGCAGCGGGTGGAACGCACGCCTAGGGGCGCACGCGTGCACAGCGCCGCAGGCGTCGAGGCCTTCGACGAAGTCATCCTGGCCTGCCATAGCAACCAGGCGCTGGCCCTGCTGGGTGATGCCGACCCCGCTGAGCGCGAGGTACTGGGTGCCATCCGCTACCAATCCAACGAGGCGGTACTGCACACGGATGCATCCTTGCTGCCGCGCAACCGCAAGGCCTGGGCGGCCTGGAACGCGCATGTCCCGCAGGATCCAGCGGCGCCCTGCACGGTAAGCTACTGCATGAACCTGCTGCAGGGCCTGCCCGGCAGCACGCCGCTGGTAGTCACCCTCAACCGCAGCGAGGCCATCGATCCGGCCAGGGTGCTGCGCACGCTGCACTATGCCCATCCAGTGCACGATCATGCTGCGGTTCGCGCGCAGCAGCGCTGGGCAGAGCTGCAGGGCCATCGCCACACCTGGTTCGCAGGGGCCTACTGGGGCTGGGGCTTCCATGAAGATGGCATCCGCAGCGCCCACCGCGTGGTGGATGCGCTGGAGTCCTGCGCACCGCATCGCAGGGTGTCCGCACCGGGCGAGGTGGCGGCATGAGCGCCAGCGCACTCTATTTCGGGCAGGTCATGCACCGCCGGCATCACCCGCACCCGCATGCGTTCCGTTACCCCGTTGCGCAGCTTCTGCTCGACCTGGATGAGCTGGAGACCGTGTTTGCGGGACGCTGGCTGTGGTCGGTCAATCGGCGCAACCTTGCCGAGTTCCGGCGCAGCGACTATTTCGGCGATCCGGCACAGCCTCTGGCCGATGCCGTGCGCGACCACGCCGCGCAGACGCTCGGTCATCGACCTTCGGGGCCGGTGCGCCTGCTCACCCACCTTCGCTTTGCCGGGCATGTATTCAACCCGGTCAGCTTCTACTACTGCTACCACGCCGACGGCAGCACGCTGGACTGCATCGTGGCCGAGATCACCAACACGCCCTGGAAGGAACGCCATGCCTACGTGCTGCCGGTCGCTACGGCCGTCCACGAAGGCACGTCACTGCGCTGGCAGTTCGACAAGCGCTTTCACGTTTCGCCATTCATGCCGATGGACTGCCGTTACGACTGGCGATTCAACAGCCCCGAAAAGGACCTGCGCGTGCACATGCAGGTCTGGCGCGACGGCATCCGGCAGTTCGATGCCACCCAGACGATGCGCCGCCGCCGCCTGGATGGCCGCGGGCTGGCGCGGGTCCTCGCCTGCTACCCACTGATGACCACCCAGGTGGTGGCAGCCATCCACTGGCACGCGCTGCGGCTGTGGCTGAAGCGCAACCCCGTACACGACCACCCCACCCTTGCTGGGAAACCACGATGAACTCGATGACGCCTTCGGTGACCCTGCCGCGCCCCGGCGCGCTGGACGCCTTCCTGCGCCGCCGCCTGCTGGCGCAGCTTGCCCCCTTGCGCGATGGCCACCTGTGCGTGCGCGATGCCCTTGGCGAGGTCCGGCTGGGCAACGCCCACGCCGGGCTGCAGGTGACGGTGACCATCGAAGATCCCGCGTTCTACCGGAAGGTCGCTGCGCAGGGCAGCGTCGGCGCCGGCGAGAGCTACATCCAGGGCGACTGGCACTGTGATGACCTTGTCGCGCTGATACAGCTGCTGGTGCGCAACCGCGACCTGCTTGATGGCATGGAGCAGGGCCCAGCCCGTGTGGCTGGCTGGCTGCTGCGCGGCTGGAACCGGCTGCATCGCAACAGCCGTGAGGGCAGCCGGCGCAACATCGCCGCCCACTACGACCTGGGCAACGACTTCTTTGCCCTGTTCCTGTCGCCGGATCTCATGTATTCGTCGGCGCTGTTCGCCAGCGAATCCGAATCACTGGAGTCCGCCTCGCGCCGCAAGCTGGACCGAATCTGCCGCCAGCTGCAACTCAAGCCGGGCGACCGGGTGGTGGAAATCGGCACCGGTTGGGGCGGTTTCGCGGTACACGCCGCCCGGCACTATGGCTGCCATGTCACCACCACCACCATCTCTGCCGAGCAGCATGCGCTGGCCACCGAGCGCGTGCGGGACGCAGGACTGCAGGACCGGGTCACGTTGTTGACGCAGGACTACCGTGACCTGCAGGGCCAGTTCGACAAGCTGGTATCGATCGAGATGATCGAAGCCATCGGCGCGGAATACCTGGACACCTACATGGCCACGCTGCAGCGACTGCTGAAGCCCGATGGTGTTGCCCTGCTGCAGGCCATCACCATCGAGGATCATCGCTACGAGCAGGCCCGGCGCAGCGTCGACTACATCAAACGCTATGTGTTCCCCGGCAGCTTCATCCCATCGATCAACGCGATCATGGCCGCCAAGACGCGTTCCAGCGACCTGCAGCTGATCGCCCAGCAGGACTTCGGCCATTCCTACGCGCTGACCCTGCGCGCCTGGCGCCAACGCTTCCTTGCGCAGCTGCCTGCCGTGCAGGCGCAGGGGTTCGATGCCCGCTTCTGCCGCCTGTGGGATTTCTACCTGGCCTACTGCGAAGGCGGTTTCCTGGAGCGTTCGATCGGCGTCTCGCATCTGTTGTTGGCGCGCCCGGGCCATCGGCCCGCGGGCGCACCGGGTGAAGGCAACTGAAATGCGCCGGTTCTGGCCCAATCTGCTTGGCAACCAGCTGGTCTGGCTGTGCGCGGTAGCCGGCGCGGGCCGCGGCTGGCAGTGGCCTGCGTTGCTGGCCGCGTCGCTCTACATCGGCAGCCAGCTGCTGGCGTCGGCGCATCCGCGACTGGACCTGCGGCTGCTGGTGCTTGCGCTGGCCTGCGCCTGGCTGGTCGATGCCACTGCGGCCGCCAGCGGCACCGTGCGCTACGCCGCTGCCCCGCTGGGATGGGCGCCGCCGCCCTGGATCATGGCCTTGTGGGCGGCATTCGCCATGACCCTGACCACCTCGATGCGCTTCCTTCAGCGACACCCTGCCCTGCCGCCTCTGTTCGGCCTGCTGCTGGCGCCACTGGCCTACCTGTCGGCCGCGCGTGGATTCGATGCGGTGCAGTTCAACAGCCCGATGTGGCATGGCGTCCTGGTGCTGGGCGCAGGCTGGGCCATTGCGCTTTCCCTCCTGTGCCGCGCCGCCCGTGGCGGTCCGCGTACCACGCCACAACCACCTCTGGTCGGAGCGTCATCATGATCAACCTGCTCTGGGTGCTGCTCTACGCGGTACTGGTGATGAGCTGGGGCTGGGCCTGGCAGCGCCGCCACCACAACATCGGCGTTGTGGACGTACTTTGGGCCAAGGGCGTGGGCGCCGCCGCGCTGCTACTGGCGTTGCTGGGCGAGGGTGCGGTCACGCCACGGGTGGCGCTGGCTGTGCTCGGTGGCCTGTGGGGCGGTCGCCTGGCCCTTCATCTCTGGCACCGGGTCCGGCACGAAGAAGAGGACGGGCGCTATCGCTACCTTCGTGAGCACTGGCAAGGACACCAGGGAAAGATCTTCGGGTTCTTCATGGCACAGGCACTGCTGGTGGTGCTGTTTGCCCTGCCCTTCGTCGCGGTCGCCGCCAATCAAACCGCAGGCACGGCACCCTGGGTGATGGCGGCTGCGCTCGTCTGGCTGCTGAGCGTGGGCGGAGAATCGCTGGCCGACCAGCAGCTGGCCCGGTTCCGCGCCAACCCGGCGAACAAGGGCCGCACCTGCCGTGATGGACTCTGGCGGTATTCCCGCCACCCCAACTACTTCTTCGAGTGGCTGCACTGGTTCACCTACGTGCTGCTGGCCGTCGGCTCCCCGCTGTGGTGGCTGGCCTGGCTCGGCCCCGTGCTGATGTATGTGTTCCTGCGCTATCTCAGCGGCATCCCGTTCACCGAGAAGCAGGCCCTGCGCAGCCGCGGCGACGACTACCAGGCCTATCAGCGCAGCACGCCGATGTTCTTTCCCTGGTTCCCCCGCCCTTCCAAGGAGCATTCCGCATGAACGCGATCCCCTCACTGAATCCTGCCGAAGACGCGGAAACCGGGCTGATCGCCTGGGCCGAACGCGGGCTGGTCCCCGATGCGGCGCTGCGTGCCGGCATCCGCCGCTTGTGCGCGCGACGCCTGCATGAGGAAAGCGAGGGTGGCATCGAAGGCCAGTCGGCGCGCTTCAGCCGGAGCATCGCCGAGCTGGCCGACAGCCCACTCGCATTACACACCGACGCAGCCAACCGACAGCACTATGAAGTGCCAGCAGCCTTTTTCCAGGCCTGCCTGGGCAAGCGACTGAAGTACAGCAGCTGCTACTACCCAACCGGGCGCGAAACGCTGGACCAGGCGGAGGACGCGATGCTGGAACTGTACGGCCAGCGCGCAGGCCTGGCCGATGGCCAGCAGATTCTCGAACTGGGATGCGGCTGGGGCTCACTGACCCTGTGGATGGCAGAACGCTACCCGCAGGCCAGCATCACCGCCGTTTCGAATTCGCACAGCCAACGCCAGCACATCATGGCGCAGTGTGAAGCCAGGGGGCTGCGCAACGTCGAGGTGATCACCCGCGATGTCAACCAGCTTGAGCTGCCCACGGCACGCTTCGAGCGCTGCGTGTCGGTCGAGATGTTCGAACACGTGCGCAACTACGAGCGCCTGCTGGCGCGCATCGCGCAGTGGCTGAAGCCAGACGGTGCGTTGTTCGTGCATATCTTTGCCCATCGCACGCTGATGTACCCGTTCGAAACCGAGGGTGGCGACAACTGGATGGGCCGCCATTTCTTCACCGGCGGACTGATGCCGGCCGCCGATACCCTTCTGCATTTCCAGCGCGACCTGCGGCTGGATCAGCGCTGGTTGCTGGACGGCACCCACTACCAACGCACCGCCGAGCACTGGCTGGCCAATCAGGATGCGGCACGCGACCGGGTGATGCCGATACTGGCGGCGACCTATGGGCCGGCGGCTGCGCGCATCTGGTGGCAACGCTGGCGGATGTTCTGGATGGCATGCGCCGAGCTGTTCGGCTACGACGACGGCCAGCAGTGGCTGGTGGCCCACTACCTGTTCCGGCCCCGCTGAGGTGTGACATGCGAAAGTTTCCACTGCTTCCCCTGATCGCGATCGGCCTGTTCGGTTCCGGCTGCAGCTCCAGCGACACGCGCCCACTGCCGCGTCCGTCATCGGTGGATGTGCCGCGTTTCATGGGTGACTGGTACGTGATCGCGCATATCCCATCGCGCCCTGAACGCGAGGCCTTCGACGCCGTGGAGAGCTATGCCCTGCGCTCCGATGGGCGCATCCAGACCACCTTCACCTATCGCAAGGGCAGTTTTGATGCGCCACAGAAGTCGATGCACCCCATCGGCCGTGTCGAGAAGGAAGGCAATGGCGCGATCTGGGGCATGCAGTTCATCTGGCCGATCCAGGCTGAGTACGTGATCGCCTGGCTCGACGAAGGCTACCGCCAGACCATCGTGGCGCGAAGCAAGCGTGATTACGTCTGGTATATGGCCCGCACCCCGCAGGTGTCGGACAGAGACTACCAGCAGGCAGTCGAGCGGATTGCGGCGATGGGTTACGACACCCGCACGCTGAGGCGGGTGCCGCAGTCGGTGCGATGACACCGCACCCTCGTCCCCGGTGGATCGTCCTGGAGCAACAATCGATCATCAATCATTGCAACGTGGTGCTTTCACCATGCGCCCTTCAGATACGATGCTGGGCAAGCCAGCAGGGTCTGAACGGATACACGATCGATGGACAGCACTCCGGACAATACCATCACAGCCTCCTGGAATGGCTTCGTCGTCCGGCAGATCCTTCCGTGCGATCTCGACCTCATCTGTGCCCACCGTGAAGCGATGTTCCGTGAGAGCGGCCGGAGCGAAGAGGTCCTGCAGCAGATGGCCGCCCCGTTCCGTAGATGGCTGGAGCCGCGCCTGATGTCGGGCGACTACTTCGGCCATGTCCTTTCCGACAATGGACAACCCATCGCAGGCATCGGCCTGATGCTGATCGACTGGCCGCCCCACCCCGCCCATCCAGAGCAGGACTCGCGCGGCTACGTACTCAATGTCTACGTGGACCCCGGCTACCGGCGTCGCGGCATCGCCCGCCAGCTGATGAAGCTGGCCGACCACGCGTTCGCCGGGCGAGGGGTGGCCTACGCGGTGCTGCACGCTACTGCCCAAGGGAAGCCCCTGTATGCCGATCTCGGATGGGCTGCGACCAGCGAAATGGCCCGCGACCTGCGCAGCGGGGGCGACGTGCCCTGAAGGGCCTGACTGTGGCCTGACGATCCACTGCATCAATCGGCAACACTGGATTGATGGGTCTTGCACATCGACCCTTAGGAATAATCGCAAAAATCCAACAAATTCGATGCTCGACGCGACAGCAGCGCCAGAATGATCGCCACGCCCTTCGGGCGCCGATCACCTCCCAGCGCATGAATGGATACCCTGCACCGCGCCGACTGCGGCTGGCACTCCTCGACGATCACGAAGTCGTCCGCCGCGGCACCGTCCTGCACCTGTCCCGCGACCTCCGCTTCGATATCGTCGCCAGTCACACCCGCAGCGATGAGCTCGTTAGCAGCCTGCGCCAGCTGGCAGTGGATGTCGCCATCATCGATCTCACCCTGGCGCCCGGCGACCGCAGCAGTGATGAACTGGTCTCCCTGCTGCGCCAGTGTTTTCCTCATGTTCCCCTGCTCGCCTTCGCCACGCTGACGCCAACCACCCGCATCGACCACCTGCTGACGGCCGGCATCAGCGGCGTGGTCAGCAAGTCCGAGCCCCTGGAGATGTTGTCTGAAGCCATCGTGCGCATCTCGCAGGGACTGTGCCGCCTGCCCGCCGATTGCCTGTTCCCGGCCAACCGCCAGGAGCTCAGTCGCAATGAACGCGAAGTGCTGGACCTGCTTCTGGCCGGCCTGACCGTCTCGGAGATCGCGCTGCACCGTCATCGCAGCGTCAAGACGGTCAGCACCCAGAAGATCGCCGCCCTGCGCAAGCTCGGGTTGCGCAATGACGTGGAGATCTATGCACTGCGGCGGCAGCTGGAGGTGCGATGAGGCGCCGCGCTCGTCTCCGCCTGCGCACTTCGTGCACCTTGCTGCTGGCCCTGATCCTGCTGCCCGCAGCCTCGGCCGAGGATGCGCAACTGCAGCGATGGCCCGCCGGCCGCGAAGTGCGGGTCGCCACCGCGCCATCACTGCGCCCGCTACCTGCAGCGCTGGCAGATTCAAGCACGCCCCTCACCCTCGCCCATGGTTATGCCGACCTTGTCGCTCAGCATTCCGGCCTGCGCTTCCGTGATCTCACCTACACCAGCACGAGCGCGGCGGTCGCTGCCGTCTGCCGGCACGAGGCCGACCTGGTGCTGGTCATGGGCAGCCCTTCGCGTCGCCCGCTCCCCTGTCCCGACCTGGTGGCATCGGGCGCTTTCCATGGCGGCAAGACGGTGCTGGCCACGCGTAAAGGCGAGCGCCCACCCCGTGACGTCACCGGGGTGAGGACGCAGGTGCTGGCCGTCGTTGACGGTGGCCCCTATGCCGACTGGCTGGCGACCCACCATCCTCAGATCCACCTGCTGCGCCTTCACGACCGCCATGCGGCGCTGGCCGCCGTGGAGAGCGGTATCGCCGATGCGGCCATCGGCCTGGAAGCAACGCTGCAGTCGATGATCCGGAAGCACTTCGCGGGCAACCTGCAACTGCACCCGTTCGACAGCGATTTTTCCACCGATCTGCACCTGTTTGTCCGCCGCGAGGACCAGCAACTGCTGGCGCGCATCGATCAGGCGCTGCGCGCCATCACGCTCGAAGAGCACGCAGGGCTGCTGGAGTTGTGGGCACAGCAGATGCTGCCCGCATCCATCGAGAGCACACTTGACCAGATGCGCCTCCCGCTCCTGCGATGGCTGCTGTGTCTGGCCACGGCACTCATCGGCCTGCCCGTGCTCTGGCAGGCGCTACGTTGGCGAATCGGCCGCACGGAACGCCGCCTGGGGCGCGCGGCGGGGATGATCAGCCATGAGGTGCGGAATTCCGCGCAGACGATTCTGGCTTCGATCGACCTGCTAAGCCAGTCTCACCTGCCCAAGGGGCAGCGCGAACTGCTCGCGGCAGCGCTTGCTGCCGGCCAGTCGCTGCGCAGGCTGCTCGATCGCTCACTGGCGTTCTCGCGCCTTGCCAGCGGCAGCTTCAGGCCGCATCCCGTGCCCTGTGACGTCGGTCAACTCTGTGCCCGTGCACTGGAAGCCATCCGGCCGGAGGCACTACGGAGAGGCCTGTCACTCCAGCTCGATCGCACGCCTGATCCAGCGCCGGTGGTCGCGCTGGATGCCGATGGACTACGCCAGATTGTCGACAACCTGCTGGGCAATGCATTGAAATTCACGGATGTCGGCGGTATCGAAGTGCGCCTGCAACTATCGCCCGCCCTGTCTCCCCGGGAGCTGTTGCTGGATGTGATCGACAGCGGCATCGGCATTGCGCCCGCTCAACTGGCGCTTCTGTTCCGGCCATTCCAGCAGAGCGAGGATGGCCAGAGACGTGGCGGCACCGGGCTGGGCCTGACGATCGCGCGCGAACTGGCCGTTGCCATGGGCGGCAACCTGACCGCACACAGCGTGCATGGGCGCGGCAGCCGCTTCACCCTGCGATTGCCGGTCCGCGCCGTCCACGGCGATCCGCCACCCATCGAGCCGCTGCAGCAGACACCACTGGCCGGCATCGACCTGCTCCTGGTCGAAGATCATGCACTCAGCCGGCACATCGTCGCAGAGCAGCTGCGCCGGCTGGGTGCGGATGTACGCGCGGTTGCCGATGCCGACACCGCATTGGCCGAGCACGCGCTACGACCGCGCGCCACGGTCATGCTGGACATCGGGCTTCGCGACTCGGATGGCTACGCTCTGGCGCAGCAGCTGCGCGCGCAGGCAGAGCCCCCCCTGCGAGTGATTGCCCTGTCCGCCCGCATGGGGCGCCGCCATGCGGCGCGCTGCCGAAGAGCCGGATTCGACGCCATCCTGGTCAAGCCATTGCAGGTTGCGAGCTTGCTGCAGGCACTGGGCCTTCCGCCCCCGGCGCACCGTACTGCGCCCGATGACGCCCCTGGCGTCGAGCCGGATTACGCTGCGGACATTGCCTATGAGCTGGCCAGGATCGAACAGGCCGTGCACGACGTCGATGCTGCGACACTACGCCACCATGCGCACCGCCTGCAGGGCACGCTGCAGATGTGCCGGGCAATGGATCAGGCCGGCATGGCGGCCGCTCTGTGGGAGATGGGGCATGAGGCCGCGCCCGACTGGGTCCAGGCGCGGCGGCTGCTGCAGGGATTGCAGCAGTGGCACGGCTCCCGCAGGGCGGAAGCCGCACCATCGGCCTGATCAGGCCGCCAGGCGCTCGACCTGGCGACGGGTCAGGTCGTTGAAGCGACCCAGCGACATCAGGTGCTGATGGATCAGCGCCAACCAGCCGCTGCGGTGCCACTCGACCACGGTCGCTTCCGGCAGCGCCACGAACTTCTCCACGTCCACCACCAGGAAGCCGTTGAGATTGAACTCGCGGCCATCCGGGGTACGCACGGTGGCATTGCGCTCGACCAGCAGGCCGTTGTCGATCAGGGCCTTGGAGAAGGCCTGGGTCTGTTCATGCTCGCGGGTGTACTGGCCGCAGAACTCCAGCGCCTGCTGCACCATGTCGGTGGCCTTGCCGTCCACGAACAGCGGCTGGCCTTCGTCACCGCCCTTGACCACGCGCGAGCTCTCTTCGTCGATGCCCAGCAGGAAGTCGTTGTCCGCACCGGTGTCGATGAAGATGAAGGGGTGGCGACGCAGATAGGCCGGAATATAGGCCTCGTCTTCCCACAGGCCGTCCTTGATGAACAGGTTCTGGTCGGAAACACCAACGGCGGCCATCGGCACGGCGGTCGGGCCAGCGAACAGGATCGGGAAGTGGTGCAGGGCCAGCGAGAACTCGCCCAGCACCAGCGGAATGGCGTTGTTGCCGGCGGCAAACTCGAGCTTGCCCGGCAGGATGCGCAGATCGGCATGCACATCGGCCTGCAGCGGCACCGGACGGGTGTAGAACAGGGGGGCGCTGCTCGGCGCCGCTTCGGTGGTGGTGTCGCTGGTGGTCGTCATCTTGGGAACCGTTCGATCATGCGCGCCTGCCATCCCGGGCGCGCCAGCGGGAACAACCTGAATCCCGCATTATCAACAAGCTCGATGACAACGGCCACCCCACCGACGGCCTATTTCAGTTGCAGGGGGTAGCGCTGCCAGAGCACGTGGACCAGGAAACCGGCCAGCTCGGTGTCGCGCGCACTGACTGCGGCGCGGATCTTGTCCAGCAGCACCATGTCCGAGCAGGAGCGCACATCGGCGTGGTTGGCCTGCCCTGCCCGGCGCGCGCGGTAGCGCGCGGCCCGCTGCGCATCACTCATGGCGTACCCGAACTTGGGCGGACGACCGCGCTTTCGCGGCAGGGTCAGCTCCAGGGTTCCGGGGTCTTTGTCATCACGCATGAGAGGGGTGCGGGCGGCGGCGAGCAACGGGGGGTGCGCAATTTATCGTGAGGCATCACTTTAATCCAGCCTTTTCTGCAGTTTTGTTGCGATGCAATGCAAAAAATCGCATGCCGAGGGCTCCATCCACGCATGGCGTGGATCTACTGCGGAATCGCCGCGCCTTGTGTGGATACGGAAACCCGCCAACTCCCAGTAGATCCGCGCCATGCGTGGATGCGCGTTCCCGACCACAAAAAAAAGGGAGCCCGCGAACGGGCTCCCCTCACCTTCCTCATGCAGCGCGTACCGGCTCATAGCCGTGCAGGTGCGCCTCGCTGCTCGCCCGCCCCTGGCTGAGCGAACGCAGCGACGTGGTGTAACCCACCAGTTGCGCCAGCGGCGCAAAGCCACTGACCTCGGCGCGACCGTCCTGGTCGTCGATGCGGGCAATGCGACCATGGCGACGGTTGAGGTCGCCCACCACATCACCCACCGACGCTGATGGCGAATGCACCGTCACCGCCATCACCGGTTCCAGCAGCTGCGTGCCACCCTCGGCCAGCGCCGCCTTGATCGCCTCGGCACCCGCACGGTGGAACGCCATCTCCGACGAGTCCTTGGCATGGGTCTGGCCATCGACAAGACTGACCTCGATACCGACCACCGGATGACCCTGCGGCCCTTCCGACAGTGCGGCACGCACGCCCTTTTCCACCGCCGCGATGAAGCTGCGCGGCACCACGCCACCGACGATGCGGTCGTTGAACACCACCAAGTCGTCCTCGCGCGGCAATACATCCAGTACCACGTGCGCGAACTGGCCCTGGCCACCGGTCTGCTTGACCAGCCGCCCGACGACGCCGGTCATCGCACGCATCGGCGTCTCCTGGTAGGCAACGCGCGGCGAGCCCACGCCCACATCCACCTTCCATTCGCTGCGCAGGCGCTCGACCATCACCTCTAGGTGCAGCTCGCCCATGCCCCAGACCAGGGTTTCCGCCGTATCGCGATCGGTTTCGACGCGGAACGACGGATCTTCCTGGGCCAGGCTGGCCAGGCCCTGCGCCATCCGGATCAGGTCGGCCGCACGCGCCGGTTCCAACCGCCACGCCAGCACCGGCGCCTGTGCCTGGATGTTCTCCAGGCGCAGCGGCTGCGCACGGCCGCTCAGCGTCTCGCCGCTGACCGCATCCTTCCAGCCCAGCACCGCGACGATGTCACCGGCCACGGCCTGTTCGATGTCGTGGGTCTGGTCGGCCTGCACGCGAACCAGGCGGCTGACGCGCCGCCCTTGCGGATGCTGCGAACTGGCCACGGCGTCGCCCACCTTCAAAGTGCCCGAGTACAGCCGCACGAAGCTCAGCGCGCCGTGCTGCTGGTGGGTGATCTTGAACAGCAGGCCCGCCAGCGGACCGTCCGGATCCGGCGGCAGCACCACCTCGCCACCTTCGCTCTCGGCGCTCACCGCAGGGCGATCCAGCGGCGACGGCAGGTAATCGACCACGGCGTCCAGCAGCGTTTCGATGCCCTTGTCCTTGAACGCAGCACCGGCCAGCACAGGCACGCCCGCACCTGCCAGCGTCGCCCGACGGATCGCCGCACGCAGCGTCCCGGCATCGATCACGCGGCCTTCCAGCCAGGCATCGGCCAGTTGCTCGTCGTGATCAGCCACGGCTTCGACCAGCGCATCGCGCTGTGCCTGCCACTGGGCGCGCACCGCGTCGTCCCACGGGGTCATCGTGGTTGCGGCGCCATCCTGCCACTGCAGCACGCGCTCATCGACCAGATCGACCCAGCCGTTGAAGCCGCTTTCGCTGCCCAACGGCACGCCCAGTGCCCAGGGCCGCGCCCGCAGCTTGTCCTGCAGTTGCTCCAGCACGCGCTCGAACGACGCGCCGACGCGGTCCATCTTGTTGACGAAAGCGATCAGCGGCACGCGATGGCGGCGCGCCTGGCGCCACACCGTCTCGGACTGCGGCTGCACGCCGTCCACGGCCGAGAACACGGCCACGGCACCGTCGAGCACGCGCAGCGAACGCTCGACTTCAATGGCGAAGTCGATGTGGCCGGGGGTGTCGATCAGGGTGAGCCGATGCGGCGGCAGGTCACGCGGCGCCCACTGCGCCTGCACGGCGGCAGCGCCGATGGTGATGCCACGCTCTCGCTCGATCGCCGAAAAGTCGGTGGTCGCATTGCCGTCGTGCACTTCGCCGACGCGATGGATCTCGCCGCTTTTCCACAGCAGGCGTTCGGTCAGCGTGGTTTTGCCGGCGTCGATGTGGGCAATGATGCCAAGGTTGCGACGGCGGGAAAGGACTTGGGTGTTCATGAGAAAGGTTCCTGCAAAGCCAACTTCGGGGGCCGCGCACCCCGGTTGGCGACAGGGTGCGCGGCTAGCGTTCGGTCTCGGCGATCTGGTGCATGGCACGTTCTCCTTGCGGTACATCGGGTTACGGGAAATGGAACTGCGGAAACGAAAAGAGCGCCCCGGAGGGCGCTCTGTCGAAGGTCCAGCGATGGCCGCTTCAACGGCCTCGTGGGGCTCCAGGCAGACACGCCCGTTCCGCGCTTGCGCGGGTCAGGGTGAAAAACTTCAGGAGCGGCATCCGGTTCATGGGGCGCATTCTAGACCTGCCAATCTGGCGCGCAAGTGAATATTACGCACATAAATGGAACGATGAAGCCGGCGGGCATCGGGGTCGGACCCCTTTGCGACGGCCAAGGGCTCTGACCCCTCCCCTGCCTTAGTTGCAGTTGTGCAGCTTGCGCGCCTCACCCACGGTCGCCGCCTGGTCGTCCCCCATCGAGATCCATCCCTTCAACGACATCGCCAGATCCACCTGCGCCTGGCGCGGGCCACCATGGATCACCACCTCGGTCCAGCTGCCGACCGGCGCCAGCTCCGACAATCGTGCAGCCTGGTCGTCTTCGGTGCTGAACATATCGCCTGGCTCCGCAGGCTTGGCCTTGTTCACGGTCTCGGTCTTGCGCGCCCGGATCCGCAGCGCGCCATCGGCCATGCGTTGGGTGGTGACTTCATGGCGTTCCACCCCGTAGGCCCAGCTGCTCTCTCCCGCGCGACGGGTCTCGCTACCGTCGTCTGCCACCACCACGGAATCACCCGCCGCTTCTGCCACGGCCGCAACCGAACCCATTCCGGACATCAGCGCCTGGTAGGCAATCATCTGCCGCTGTTCGGTGGCCAGCGCAACGTCACCTGCCTTTCCGGCAGGAATCTGAAGGTACACCGCCTCCCTGCACAACATCAGTACCTGCTGGTCGTCCCAGCTGATGAGCACTTCATCACTGGCGAAATAGCGGGTCGTCACCGGAACCACAGGAGCGCTCCCGCCAGCGGAATACCGGCTCTCGATCAGCGAGGCCTGCTCGGCGGCCTTGATCAGGGAAACCGAGGATGCCGACGCAGTGCTGGCGGCGCATACGGAGGCGACCATTGCCGAGAGCAGCACGCCATGTGAAACAGTACGGATCATTGCATCAGTCCATTGAAGAGAACGAACCGCACATGATACGTCGCCTGGCAGAGCGCGTTGATGCTCAGGTCACCACCACCAGCGGCACCCCGCGCCGCGGATGCTCCAGCACCACCACATCCTGCTGGTAGACCCGCTGCAGGTTGTCTTCGGTCAGCACCTGCAATGGTGTTCCGTCGGCCGCCACCCTGCCCTGCTCCAGCAGCACGATGCGATCGGCATAACCGGCCGCCAGATTCAGATCGTGCAGCACCACGATCACGCACGCACCGGCTTCGGCACAGGCACGCACACTGCGCAGCGTGCGCTCCTGGTGGCGCAGATCCAGCGCGGCGGTCGGTTCATCGAGCAGCAACAGCGGCGTGTCCTGCGCCAGCACGCGCGCGAACGTGGTCCGGGCAGACTCGCCACCGGACAGCTGCTGCACCTCGCGTAGGCGCAGCGCCTGCAGTTCGGCGGCATCGATCGCCGCTTCCACCTGGGCGTCATCCACCACTGGATCCGGCGGATGTGGCAACCGCCCCATCGCCACCACTTCTTCCACGCTGAAGGCAAAGCGCACGCCGTGCTCCTGTGGCATCACCGCGCGCTCGCGCGCCAGTGGTCCGGCCTTGTAGCTGGCCAGCGGCTTGCCCAGAAGGCTCACCTCGCCCGCATCAGCGCGCAGGTCGCCGGCCGCGACGGCCAACAGCGTGGACTTGCCCGCGCCATTCGGGCCAACCAGAGCGGTCACCGTACCCGGCTCGAACGCCAGCGAGATACCGTGCAGGATTTCACGCTGCTGGCGGCGGACCACTACCTCATGCAGCTTCAACAGCACGCTCATGGGGCAGCCTTGCGGCGCTGCTGCAGCACCAGCCAGAGGAAGAACGGCGCACCCAACGCTGCCGAGAACAAGCCCAGCGGAATCTCTGCCGGCGGATCCAACGTGCGAGCCGCGGTGTCGGCCACCACGATCAGCAGCGCGCCCAGCAGGCCGGACAAAGGCAGCAACCAGCGATGACCGGGACCGACCAGCAGGCGCGCCACGTGCGGCACCACCAGGCCAACGAAACTGATCGAACCGGCAAACGCCACCGCCGCCCCTACCAGCAGCGCACTGAACGCCACCAGGCGACGGCGCGTGCGGGTGACATCCAGCCCGAGGTGCTGTGCCTGGCGCTCGCCCAGCGCCAGCATGTCCAGCGGCGTGGCCAGCCGCTGCAACGCGAACACGCCAATCGCAAACAACGGCACCACCGCCGCCACGTCGGCCCAGTTGGCGCGCGCCAGCGAGCCCATCTGCCAGAACACCAGCGACTGCAGCTCGCTCTCGCTGGCGATGTACGTGAGGAATCCAATCAACGCCGAGCAGAACGCCGCCATCGCGATGCCCACCAGCAGCAACGTTGCGTTGCCCGTGCCCTTGCCGGGCCGCGCCAACGCATACGTCAGACCGATCGCCAGCGCACCGCCGACGAACGCGGCCACAGGCACCAGCCAGCCCGCCGCACCGGCAGCGCCCAGCACGATGGCGGCTACCGCGCCCAGCGCAGCACCCTGGCTGACACCGACGATGCCGGGGTCGGCCAGCGGGTTGCCGAACAGGCCCTGCAGGCTGGCACCGGCCATCGCCAGAGACGCGCCCACCATCGCGCCCAACAGGGCGCGCGGAATGCGCAGCTGCCAGACCACGGCGAGGTCGCGGCTGCTGACCGCCTGCGGATCGAGCAGGCCCAGCTTCACCGCCAACGCCTGCATCACCTCCAGCGGCGGCAGCCGCAGCGGGCCCACGGCGAACGAGGCCAGCACCGCACCCAGCAGTGCCAGCAACGCCACCATCAACATCGTCCGCCCGCGACGGCGGCGCCGATCCGCTGGACTCATGCCTTCGGCATCGCCGCGAACGCCTTCGCCAGCGCCAGCGCACCGGCACCGGAGCCGACACTGGTGTACTTCAGCTGCACATCCGGCATCACCCAGACCCGGTTGGCCTGCCCGGCCGGGGTCTGCCTCAGCGTCGGGTACGCCTTCCACAGGCCTTCGGCACCGCCGAACAACTGCAGGTCGTGCTCGGTCACCAGGATCACCTCCGGTGCCGCGGCAACCACGCCTTCATTGCTCAGCTGCGAGTAGTTCTTCACCCCGGCCTCGGTGCCGATGTTGACGCCACCGGCCAACGCGATCAGCTGCGCCGACGCGCTGTCGGCACCCGCAACGGTCGGCGAGCCACCGGCACCTGTTGCCGAGACATGGATCACTCGTGGCGCATGGCCCAGGCCCTTGCCAATCGCTGCAGCCTCGTCGAGCTGACGCTGCACCTGCGTGGCAAGTGTCTGCCCTGCCTCGGCCAGCCCTAGTGCGACGGCGACCTTGCGCACCTTGTCCGGGGCCGGCTGCAGGTCATCGATGACCACGGCCGGCTCGCCCACTTCGCGCAGCTTCTTGGCCAGCTCGGTGTGGCGGCGCAGGCTGTTGCCGAGGAACAACGAGCCCTGCAGGCTCAGCACGCCCTCCACGCCAGTGGTTCGGTTGAACAGGAACTGGTGCGGTGCGGCCAGACCGGCCTGGGTGGTGGTGTTGGTTGGCGCAGCGAACACCTGCTTGCCCAGCCCCAGCGCCTCGATCACCGCGATGACATCGTCACCACCGGCAATGATCCGGCTGGTGTCGGCCACTTCGACGTCGGCGCCATCATCGGAATGCACCTTGGCCGGAAGCACGGCCTTCTGGTCGTGTACGGCCGGCATTTCGGCACCGGCCACGCGCTGCCAACCTGCCGGCAGCGCGGTTTCCGCAGCCGCCGCCGTTGCCGCGGGCGGCTCGGCCGGCGCCTTGCCATCGGAGGGAGCCGACGAGCCGCCACAGGCGGCCAGCGCCAGCGAAACGGCCAGCGGGAGCGCACACAGGCGCAGACGGGACGCGATGTTCATGGACGTTCTCCTTGCTGGCAGGGCGACGCGCACGCCGCCCTGCCCTGTGACTTACTGCTTCGGGATGATACGGGTGATGCGGTCACCCTTCGGGTCTTCAGCGCCACGCGACTTGTTCACCGCGAACACGTTGCCCTTGCCATCGGCGCGGACGTGGTTCGGCAGCGTGCCGCCATCGAGGTTGGCGACCACCTTGCCGTCACCGTTCACCACGGTGACCGTGCCAGCGCCACGGTTGCTGACGTAGGCCAGGCCGGAGGCATCATCGAAGGCGACGTTCAGCGCGCCGGCGCCGACCGGCACATCGTGCAGCACCTTGCCGGCGGCCACATCAACGATCAGCAGGTTGTCGGTGCCCTGCGAGGCCACGTACAGGCGGTTGCGCGCGGCGTCGAAGGCCACGCCCGAGGCACTGATCGAGTTGCCCAGGTCGATGACCTTCTCGACCTTGCCGCTGGCCACATCGATCACCGCTGCTTCCGGCGTGCCGATGCTGACGGTGAACAGCTTGCCAGCCTTTTCGTCCAACACCAGGCTCATCGGGGTGAACTTGCCGTCATCCACGCCGGATTCCAGCGTCACCTGCGGCAGTTCCTTGAACGTCTTCGCATCGAACACCGACAGATGGTCCTCACCCGTGGCCGAGGCGAATACCTTGCCGTGGGTGCCGTCGACCACCACGTCGCGCGCATGCGGCACGGCATCGACAGGGAACTGGTGGACCAGCGACAGGTCCTTCTGGCGATAGACCGCAATCGAATTCTGGCGGGTATTGGTCACCCACACATTGCCGTTGGTGTCATCCACGCCCACGCCATAGACCGCGTACACCGCACCATTGGTGCTGCCCGGCACCTGCGCCGGGGTGATCGCCTTGGTCACCTTCAGGGTCTTCGGGTCCAGCTTCAGCAGCTGCGACTGGGTCACCGGCGGGCGGCCCACGGCCGAGGTGACGAACACGGCATTGCTGGCGGCGCTGTAGGCGGACTGGTACAGGCCCGGCACCAGCTTGTTGGACTGGGTGGCGAACTGCGCCTGGCCGGACAGCGGCAGCTGCGGCGACACGCGCAGCTTCAGCACGGTGGCTGCAGCCGGCTGGCTGGCGCGCACCACCACCGGGTGGGTACCTGGCACCGCATCGGCCGGAATGCTCAGCTGGGTCTTGAAGTTGCCATCAGCGTCGACCACCACCGGCTGCGTGTTGAGCACGCTGTCGCCACGCAGCAGGCTGACCTTCTGGCCCGGCACGAAGCCGCGACCGACCACGTCGGCAGTGCTGCCGGGAACCACGTTCTCACCGCGCGAGACGACCTCGCCCTTGAAGGTGGCGTTGGCTGGCTGATCGAACACCGGCTGCGCGGTGGCGGTCACGGCCAGCAACAGGCCGGCGGCGAGAGAGGTAAGACGGAAAGACGGACGGAACGACATGGAAGGCTCCTTGCACACGTAGGCCGCGCCACGTAGCGCGGGATTCATCGGTTGCCTGGGCCGCTGCACGTCGGCAGCCTCGCCTGGGTAGTGGGGTCGCACGACATCGCGTGCGAAGGGATTCATTCGGCGCCGTTGTCACCGCTGTTGGGCGCGCCATCGTCGGCGCTGCGGTCGGTCACGCCGTACAGCTCATGCAGCGCGGCATGGAACGACGCGGGCAGCATCGGGCCGTGGCCGAGGCCGTCGAACTCGCGGTACTGCACGCTCAGGCCCGGCACCTTGGCCAACCGTTCGGACAACTGCATCGCCGCATCCGGGGTGGCGCCACCGATGCGGCGCAGGTGCGCGACCACGCGCGGATTGTTCATGTCGCGCTTGCCACGATCACCGACCCGCTCGGCGCCGCCCAGCATCAGCCAGAGCTTTGCCGGCTGGCCATGCACGTTCTGCACGAACTGCTGTTCCGGATCACCCAGCGCCGCGCCCTGGCTCCACCACAGCGACGGGCTGGCCGCCAGATAGGACTGGAAGGCGGCGGGACGGGTGTACAGCGCATTGAGCACGAACAACCCGCCCAGCGAGTGCCCCCACAGCGCTTGCTGCTGCGTATTGATGCGTGCACGACGCTCGACTTCCGGCTTGATGCGGCGCTCGATTACATCCAGGAAGGCCGCGGCACCACCACCGACCACCTGGGTTGTACCGCTCTCGTCGTCGGCACGGTCGATCCACGCGGTGTAGTCACGGGTGCGCGCCTTGGAATCGATGCGCAGATCATTGTCGTAGCCGATCAGCACCAGCACCGGTGGCACCTTGCGCGTGGCCAGTTCGGCCAGCAGCGGCTGGTCCAGGACCATGGCGACGGCGTTCCCGTCCAGCGCGTACAACACCGGGGATGGCGTCTTGCCGGCCTTGGCCGGGATCGCCAGGTTCACCCGCCAACGGCGCTGCTGGTCCGGGCTGTCCACCACGAAATGCTCGAAGCGATAGCTGGCCGCCGGCTCGTCGAGCACGGTGTGGCCGATCTTCTGCAGCGGATTGCGCTGCTGTGCATAGGCATACGGGGTGGCCAGGAGCAGACCCATCATCAAGGCGGCCAGGCCGCGGGCCAATGGCCCCCGGCGCGAAGGCAGGTAGAGATGCTTCATCAGCGGCGGCAGAAGCGGCCCACGGCCGCCGGTTCACAAGGGACCGCAGTCTACCTTAAACGCGAATGATTATCACAACGATCAAACGTCACACTGTGTATCGCGCGTGCGACGACCCGGTTGCGTTGGGCACGGCATTTCCCCTATTTTGCCGGCCACCGGGGCATTGGATCGCCCCGCTTACAGCCCGGCCACGGAGGGCGGGCACTCTGCCATCGGTCCGGTCGCGTTCATCTGCGTACAACCGCCATGGGATTGGATCCCATGATTGTGAGAACCCTTGAAACACACCGCACTGATTGCCCTTACCCTCGGCCTGCTCGCCCCGCTGGCCGCACAGGCCGCGCAGGACCTGCCAACGCTCTACCAGGCCTATGAAGAGGCCGGCAACTCGACACTGAGCATGGAAGAACTCAACCAGACGGTGACTTTCAGTGCTGTGGCGCTGGGCGTTTCCAGCAACCTGGCAGGCGAGCCGCTGATCGAGGCCGGCGATGAACAGGGCAATGTCATGGCCCGACTGACCACAGGCGACGAACAGCAGGCCGCCAAGCTGGGCGCCCTCGAAGAAGGCGCAACGTTCACCGCCAGCTGCACGCTGCAGTTCAGCTCCGGCACGGACTACCTGTCCTTCGGCGACTGCACCGTCAAGTAAAGAAGAAGCCGGCGAAACGCCGGCTTCTTTTCGTTGCCTCTGTAGAGTCGAGCCATGCTCGACTCGCGCAGCGTCAGGGCCCCGAAGGCACCGGACCATAGACATTCTCCTGCGGCGTGCCCGGCAGCAGCGAGAAGATCATGATCACGATCCCACCGCCCGGCACCAGCGCCAGCAGGAACAGCCAGCCCGACTGGTTGCAGTCATGCAGGCGGCGCACCGTCACGGCAACCAGCGGAACGATCGTCGCCAGCCACATCACACCCAGCAGCACCACCGTGCCGATCAGGATGCCGGCCAGCGCATCGGGACTGTTGCGCAGGAGGATCGCCAGCACACCGGCCAGCAACATCACTGCCGTTGCGACCAGGAACAGGAACAGCTGGTACATCCAGTATTCGCGGCGGTTGGCGCGGCCCTCGAACTGGGCATAGCGCTTCAACGGCAGAATCATTTCCTGCACGGCATCAATCCTTGAAAAAGTGGCCGCGCAGTGTGCCAAATGCACGCGCGCAGGACAATGTGGCGACGAGCCATGCTCGACTGCCATTGCCCCTGTAGAGCCGAGCCATGCTCGGCTGCTGTTCCAATAGGTACCTGTAAGCCCATGCAAGAGCGAAGTCGAGCATGGCTCGACTCTACAGAAGCCGGGTCAGCGGCCCTTCGCGGTCCGCGCCGCTTCGCGCTCCGCGCGCAGCCGATCCAGTTTTTCCTTCAACTTGATCTCCAGCCCGCGCGGCACCGGGTTGTAGTACACGCGTTCGCCCATCGCATCCGGGAAACCGGTCTGGTCCAGCGCGATGCCGCCTTCGGCGTCATGGTCGTACTGGTACTCGGCGCCGTAGCCGAGTTCCTTCATCAGCTTGGTCGGCGCGTTGCGCAGGTGCAACGGCACTTCTTCGGTGCCGCTTTCGCGCACGTCGGCCTTGGCTTGGTTGAAGGCCGCGTAGCCCGCATTCGACTTGGCGGTGCTGGCCAGGTACAGCACCAGCTGGGCGAAGGCGAGCTCGCCTTCCGGGCTACCCAACCGCTCGTAGATGTCCCAGGCTTCCAGCGCCATGCTCTGCGCGCGCGGATCGGCCAGGCCGATATCCTCGATGGCCATACGGGTCAGCCGGCGCGCCAGGTAGGACGGATCGCAACCGCCATCGAGCATGCGGGTCAGCCAGTACAGCGCCGCATCAGGATTGGAACTGCGTACCGATTTGTGCAGGGCCGAAATCTGGTCGTAGAACTGCTCGCCACCCTTGTCGAAACGACGGGTACGATCGGCCAGCACCTGGGTCAGGGTCTGCGGGGTGATGCGTCCGCCCTCCCCGCCTGCCAGTTCGGCGGCGATCTCCAACAGGGTCAGCGCACGACGCACATCACCATCGGCGGCGGTGGCGATTTCCAGCAGCAGTTCGGGAGCGACCTCGATGCCCTCCTCGCCCAGGCCACGCTCGCGATCACCCAGCGCACGTTCCAGCGCCTCGACGATGTCGGTCGGCGAAACGCCTTCCAGCACATGCACGCGGCAACGTGACAGCAGCGCCGAGTTCAGCTCGAAGGACGGGTTCTCGGTGGTGGCACCGACGAACAGGATCGTGCCGCGCTCGATGTGCGGCAGGAACGCATCCTGCTGCGCCTTGTTGAAGCGATGCACCTCGTCCACGAACAGCACGGTGCGACGGCCTTCGGCGAAGCGCTGCGCGGCCTCGGCCAACACCTGGCGCACCTCCGGCAGGCCGGACAGCACCGCGGAGATGGCACGGAATTCAGCGTCGGAGTACTCGGCCAGCAGCAACGCCAGCGTGGTCTTGCCGCAGCCGGGCGGCCCCCACAGGATCATCGAATGCACGCGCCCGGATTCGACCGCGCGGCGCAGCGCACTATCCGGCGCCAGCAGGCGTTTCTGCCCGACCATTTCGTCGAGGGTGCGCGGACGCATGCGCTCGGCCAGCGGGCGCATGTGTTCCCGATCGACGCTCAGTAGATCGGGGCCAGGGAAGGAAGTGGAGCGATGTCTTGGCACGCGGCTATTGTACCGCGCCGGGTGACCACGATTCCGGTAGTGCCGGCCGCTGGCCGGCAGTTCAAGAGCGTGTCAACCAAGGTTG